>JBBQFB010000151.1:0-9756 GCA_038321545.1 Gaiellales bacterium | reverse complement strand
TTCCACCCGGCGGCGCGGGTCGGCGACTCCTACTTCCGCGGATCGGGCACGTCGCAGGCCGCCGCCATCGTGACGGGCGTGATCGCCCGGATGATCAACGCCAGCCCGTCGCTCACGCCCGACCAGGTCAAGGGCGCACTGATCGCCTCCGCCAGCGACCTGCTGCGCGGGCCTGGCGCCGGAGCCGGCCTGCTCGACGCGGCCGGCGCGGTCAGCCGGGGCAACCCGACCAGGAGGGGCAAGGGTTCCGGTGTCGCGGTTCCGGCCGCGAACCGGGTTGCGCCCGCCTCCACCGGCCTGGGCAGCATCGCCGCCAGCCGCGGCTCCGAGACGCTCGTCGCCGACCTCGACGGCGACGGAGTGCCCGAGCCCGTAACCGGCGAGGTGGACGTGCTCGGCAACGCCTGGGATGCCGCCGCCTACGCGGCCACCCCGTGGACGCCCGCCGCCTTCGCCGCCTCGCCCTGGTCGGTGATGGTGATGCAGTTCACGCCCGGCGCGACCGTCCCGGACGCCGTCCTCGGCCCGCGCGTCGCCTGGGAGGCGCGGCACTGGGGTGCGAGCAACTGGGTGGCCGCCGGCTGGGACGCGCAGGCGTGGGCCGTCCGGCACTGGGGCGCCCGGCACTGGGGAGCGTTCGGATGGCAGTGACCGCGCCCATCGCCGACCGGCTGCCGGGACCTGCGCGGATGCTGATCGCGAGCGTCGTGCTCGGCGGCGGCGCGGCGCTGGCCGTGGCCGTGTCCCGGGCCATCCCGATGGACGAGCACCACGCGTTCGCGCTGCTGCTGATCGCCGGTGCGGTCGGCCTCGGCGCGCAGCTCGTGCTGACGTTTCCCCAGGCCGGCGAGCTCGAGCACTTCTCGCTCGAGGAGAGCGTCTGGATCGCGGCGCTCGTGCTCGCACCGCGCGGCATCCCGACGCTCGGCGCCATCGCCGGCACGATCGCGTGGCAGTACTACCGGCGCACCGAGACGCACAAGATCGCGTTCAACGCCGGCCAGGTCGCGATCGCGGTGCTGGCCGCCGAGGCGGTGTACGGCCTGATCGACCGCCGCGACCCGACCGACCCGCTCGCCTGGCTGATGGCCGCCGTGGCGCTCGCGGTCTGCTCGCTCGTCAACGCCGGCACGGTGTCGCTCGTGATCTCGCTGATCCAGGGCGAGCCGTTCCGCGAGATCCTGCTCGGGCCGTGGCGCGTCACCGCGCTGTCGTGGCTCGGCAACGTCTCCGTCGGCCTGCTCGCCGCGATCGCCTGGGACGCGAGCCCGTGGGGGCTCGCGCTCGTCGCGGTGCCGCTCGGCCTGCTCTACCTCGCGTACCGCGGCTGGCTCGCGCAGACCGTGGAGGGCGAGCTGATGGACGACATCGCGCACGCCGCCGACGAGATCACGCGCGACGGCAACCTCGCGATGCGGCTGCCGATGCGCGACGAGGCGCCGCGCCTGGCCGCGCTCACCGTGACGCTGAACCGCATGCTGGAGCAGCTCGAGGCCGCGTTCCTCCGCCAGCACCACTTCATGCGCGACGCGGCCGAGGAGCTGCGCGAACCGGTCACAGCGCTGGGGGAGCAGGTCGCCGCGGCCGGCGACCAGCGCGACCTGCGACACGAGCTCGGCCGCATCTCGCGCGTCGTCGACGACATGGCAGCGCTCGCACGCGCCGACACGCCCGGGTTCATCCGGCGCAAGCCGACCGCGATCGCCCCGTTCCTGGAGGACGTCGCGATCACGGCGAGCCCGATCCTCGGCGGGCGGCTGTCCGCGACCCTGCCGCCGGCCGGCGTGCAGGCCGTGATCGATCCCGAGCGGATGCGTCAGGTGCTCCTGAACCTGCTGCAGAACGCCGCCGACCACGGCGACCACTCCGCGCGGGTCGTCCTGCGGGTGGTGGACGAGCACGATGCGTGGCGGTTCGAGGTCGCGGACGATGGCGGCGGGGTGCCCGCGGGACACGAGGATGCGATCTTCGAGCCGTTCTACCGCGCGACGCCGGGAGGCGCCGGGTCGGGCCTCGGGCTGGCGCTGGTGCGCACCGTCGCCGGAGCGCACGGTGGCTCGGCGGGCATCGTCAACCGGCCCGGCCGCGGCGTCACGTTCTGGGTACGAATCCCGGCGTGACCGAGGACCGGCGCCGCTATCGGGGTTGTGCGGGGCCGCTCCTGGCTATACGTTCAAACTGACGTCGAAGAATGGTCGTCGTGCACACGCGCTTGTTCTGCAACGAGAGAGCCCCGGGGCTGACCGTCCGACCTCGCCTGCGCCGGACCGCGCCGGATGGCTGAGACGCGCCGCGCGTTTGCCGCCCACGACGAGGCCGGCACGATGCCGAGCGCGCAGGAGCCGATCAAGGCCGAAGTGCTGTCGGGTCAGACGGCCACGGGACGGCGAATTGCGCTCTACCAGTGGGCCTTCTCGGTCGTGCTGCTGCTGATCGTGGTCGGCACCGTTGGCACCTACATGCTTCGTCGCACGGCCACCGACCAGGCGATTCGCGACGCGCGCACCCTCACGCAGGTCGTCGGCGCAGGCGTGCTGAAGCCGGGGCTGAACGAGAAGGTGCTGGCGGGCGACCCGGCGGCGGTGGCCGAGTTCGACAAGGTCGTGAAGGAACGCGCGCTGATCGATCCCATCGTTCGCGTGAAGGTCTGGACCGACGCGGGCAAGGTCGTCTACTCCGACAAGAAGGAGCAGATCGGTCAGACATTCCCGCTCACCGACGACCAGGTCGAGGCGCTCGACCAGAACACCGTCAAGGGCGAGCTGTCGAACCTGACCGCGAAGGAGAATGTTGTCGAGCGCGGCGAGACCTCCGGCCCGTTGATGGAGGTGTACCTGCCGCTGCGCCTGGCAAACGGGAAGCGCGTGCTGGTCGAGACCTACCAGGCATCGAGCCGCATCGACGCCTCGTCGAACCGCATCTGGCGCGCCTTCATCCCCGTGTTCCTCGTGACGCTCGGAGCTCTGGCGATCGCCCAGCTGCCGCTCGGCTACTGGCTCGCGCGCCGGATCCGCAGCGAGCAGCGGCGGCGCGAGGTGCTGGCGCGGCGCGCCGACCAGGCGAGCGCCGACGAGCGGCGGCGGATCGCGAGCGAGCTGCACGACGGGCCGCTTCAGGACCTTGCGGGGATCGCATTCGAGCTGGGTGCGACCGCGGACCGGATCGACGAGGACTCGGAGACCCGCCGGACGCTGCGCCGCGGCGCCAGCGTCTCCCGCGAGAGCATGCGCGCGCTGCGCACGCTGCTCGTCGACCTGTACCCGCAGGATCGCCGCGACGAGGGCATCGACGCCGCCCTGGACGCGCTCGCGCAGCCGCTCCGGTCGCGCGGCGTGGCGGTGCAGATCGACATGCGCGTCGAGCACCCGCTCGACCACGACACCGAGGAGATCGTCTACCGCGCAACGCAGGAGGCGCTGCGCAACGTCGTGCGGCACGCCGCCGCGACGGCCGTCGACATCTCGCTGAGCGCGAACGGCAGCGGCACGAAGCTCGTGATCGCCGACGACGGCCGTGGCATGAGCGCGGCCGATCTCGCCGATCAGCGCGCCGCCGGGCACATGGGGCTCGCGCTGCTGGCCGACCGGGTGCAGTCGCTCGGCGGCCAGGTCGCGATCGCGTCCGAGCCAGGGCGCGGGACGCGCGTCTCGGTCGAGATCCCCTAGCTTAGCTAGGGGCCTTCGGTGGTCGCGGCCACGGGCTCGGCGCTCTCCGCCGCGGTCGCCGTGGCGCCGATGCTGGCGGCCATCACCGCGATCAGTGCGATCACCTGCGTCAGCGTGAGCCGCTCGTCCAGCGCGAGGAAGCCGATCACGGCGGCGATGCCGGGGTCGACGCTGTAGACCACCGCGACGATGCGCGGCTCGAGCCGGCGGAGCCCTTCCAGCTCGAGGGCGAACGGTACGATCAGCCCGCCGACGGCGATCACCAGCGCGATCGCGAGCGAGCGTCCGTCGACGGCGCCGAAGTGCCCGACGCCGAGCGGCAGCGTGATCAGAGCAGCGATCGGGAGGGCGAGGGCGAGCCCGTCGAGGCGGCGCGTACGGTCACCCACGCTGCGGGCGGCGTAGGCCACGACGATCCAGGCGAGGCCGGTGAGGACGGCGAGAACGACGCCGGCCACCGACGACGGCCGGTCGAGGCCGCCGAGCGTGATCACGCCACCCGCGGCGACCGCAGCGATCGCGACATCGCGTCGCCGCCGGGAGGCGACGAGCGCCATCACGAGCGGCCCGGCGAAGGCGAGCGTGACGGCGATGCCCATCGGGATCCGGTCGATCGCCTCGAAGAAGCACACGTTCAGCGCGGCCAGCGACGCGCCGTAGACGACGATCGCCCGCCATGTCGCCGCATCGCGCCCGCGCAGTGCGGGCCGTGCGATCGCGAGCAGGATCAACGCCCCGAGGCCGAACCGCAGGGCCGATACGCCCGTCGGACCGAGCCGGTCGAACAGGTCGTGCGCGATCGCGGCCGCCAGCTGGATCGTGACGCTCGTCCCGACGATCATCGCGGCCCCGACAACCGCCCGGTTCATCGCCATGCCGGCATCGGGCGACACCCTACAGCGCCACTGCGTCGCTGCTACGCCGGTCAGGCCGGCTGATCCCGCGTCCTTCTAGCTGAGCTTCGGTGCCGTTGTGCCGATCTCGCGGGCCCGGACGATGTCGGGATTCTCGGCCGCCGCCTCCGTCTCGTCGCGGCGCGGGTCGTCGGCGGCGAGCTCCTCGGATGTCGCGTTGTCGATCGCCCCGGCGAGGCCCGGGTCGTCAGACCGCAGTGCACTGTCGTCGTCGTGCTTCTTGTCGCCCATCGCGCGCTCCTCGTCGAGTCGTGTACGGAGTGCTTTCCCGCCCGCTCCGGACCGAAACGACGCGCCGCGGCTAGTACTCGTCGTGCTGTGGCAGGTCGTCCGTGATCTCGAACCAGGGCGCCTTCGAGCCTACGAAGATGTGCCTCGTCGGACGGATCGAGGGCGTGTCGATCAGCGACCCGAGCGCGACATGGACGTACTCGCCGTCGCGAACCACCGAGTAGAGCAGTGAGCCGCAGTCCGCACACCGCGTGTCGTTCGCGTCCGCCGAGCCGACGATCATCAGCGAGTCTCCGCCGGTGGTGATCGACAGCTTCCCGCGTTCGATGCCGGCGAGCGGCTTGAACGCCGAGCCGGTCGCCCGCCGGCAGCGTGAGCAGTGACAGTTCAGGGCGTACTGAAACTCGTACGCCGCCGCGTAGCGGACCGCCCCGCACTCGCATCCTCCGACCAGCTCCGCCATCGCCGCCCCTTTCGCCAGAACGAGCGAAGCCCGCTGGTGAGCGGGCTTCGACAGTGCGGATGAGAGGACTTGAACCTCCACGCCCTTTCGGGCACACGGACCTGAACCGTGCGCGTCTACCAATTCCGCCACATCCGCATGCAGCGCGTCGATTGTAACGCAGGCGCGGGCTTCGCTACCCCCGCGAGGCGATCGCCGTGACGAGGTCGCAGAAGCGGTCGACCTCGTCCAGCGTGGTGTAGTGCAGGAAGCCGGCGCGGACGGCTCCGCCGTGCTCCTCGAGGCCGAGCGCGAGCATGGCGCCGAGGGCGTAGTAGTTGCCGTCCCAGACGAAGATGCCCTCGCGACCCATCTCGGCCGCGATGTCGCGCGGCGTGGCCCCGGCGATCGTCAACGCGAACGTGGGCGTGCGCTCGGCGACGCGGGCCGGGTCGGCGATGCCGTAGAGGCGGACGCCGGGCGTCGACGCGAGCCGGGTCAGCACGTGCGCCGAGAGCGACTCCTCGTAGGAGGTGATGCGCGCGAAGGCGGTGTCCAGCCGCTCCTTCTGCGTGGCGCCCTCTCCGAGCTCGGCGAGGTACTCGACAGCGGACACGAAGCCGGCCAGCGCCTCGTGCGACATCGTGCCGGTCTCGAACCGGTGGCCGGCGGGTGTCTCCTCCGCAGGACGCACGCGATCGGCCGGCCAGCGCTCGGCAAGGTCGTGGCGGATCGCGGCCATGCCGAGGTGCGGCCCGAAGAACTTGTACGGCGAGCAGAGGACAACGTCGAGGCCCATCGCGGCGCGGTCGATCCGGCCGTGCGGCGCGTAGTGCACGGCGTCCGCCCAGGCCAGCGCGCCGACGGCGTGGGCGGCGTCGGAGATGCGGCGGGCGTCGGGCTTCGAGCCGACGGCGTTCGACGCGAGCGTGAATGCGACGATCTTCGTGCGGTCGCTGAGCAGCGCCTCGAGCGCGTCGATGTCGAGCGTGGCATCGTCCGGCCGCAGCGGCACCGTGTGCACCGTCAGTGCGTAGTCGTCGGCGATGCGCAGCCACGGCGACACGTTCCCGTCGTGGTCGAGCTGTGTGACGACGATCTCGTCGCCCGCCTTCAGCGTCCGCGCGACGGCGTGCGCGAGCAGGAAGTTGAGCGTCGTCATGTTCGCGCCGAACGCGATCTCCTCCGGCCGCGAGCCGGTGAAGTCAGCGCCCGCCAGCCGCGCCTTGTCGTAGAGCGCGTCGGACTCGGCGCTGGTCACGAACGCGCCACCGAGGTTGGCGTTCGAGCCACGGAGGTACGCGGTCATGGCGTCGATCACGGCGTCGGGCGCCTGCGATCCGCCGGGGCCGTCGAGAAACGCCGCCGGGCGGCCGTTGACGCTGCGCGAGAGCGCGGGAAACCGGCGGCGAATCGCCAGGATGTCGAGCGGAGAGGTGGTGGTCGCGTTCACGGGGTCGAGGGTACACGAAGTAAGGTTTGCCCTCATGAGCTCGCAGACACCGGACCGCAACCTCGCCCTGGAACTCGTCAGGGTGACCGAGGCGGCGGCACTCTCGGCCAGCCGCTGGGTCGGCCGCGGCGACAAGAACGCCGCCGACGCCGCCGCCGTCGACGCCATGCGCGTGACCATGTCCGGCATTGCCATGGATGGAGTCGTGGTGATCGGAGAGGGCGAGAAGGACGAGGCGCCCATGCTCTACAACGGCGAGAGCATCGGTGACGGCTCGGCCCCTGCGGTCGACATCGCCGTCGACCCGCTGGAGGGCACGACGCTGACCGCGAAGGGCCAGCCGAACGCCCTCTGCGTGGTCGCGCTGTCCGAGCGCGGGACGATGTTCGATCCGGGGCCGTGCGTGTACATGGAGAAGATGGCGGGCGGCTCCGACATCGCCGACCTGTTGTCGCTCACCGACCCGATCGAGGACGTGCTCGACCGTGTCGCCGCGCGCCGGCGAGTGACCGTCGGCGACCTGATGGTCGTGATCCTCGACCGTCCGCGCCACGTCGAGCGCATCGAGCGCGTCCGCGCACACGGCGGCCGTATCCGTCTGATTCCCGACGGCGACGTGGCCGGCTCGTTGATGGCCGTCCGGCCCGACACCGGCATCGACCTGCTGTGGGGCATCGGCGGCACGCCGGAGGGTGTCCTCTCCGCCGCGGCCATCAAGGCGACCGGTGGCGCGCTGCTCGGGCGGATGGCGCCACGCGACGACGACGAGCGTGCGCGAACGGTCGCGGCGGGCATCGATCCCGACCGGATCCTGACGAGCGACGACCTGATCACGGGCGACAACTGCTTCTTTGCGGCGACTGGCGTGACGGATGGGGATATCCTCAAGGGCGTGCGGTTCACCTCCGAAGCGGCGTTCACGACGTCCATCGTGATGCGCTCCCGCTCCGGCACCGTCCGGATCGTCGAGGGCCGGCATCGCCGTGACCGCCTGCGGGTTCGCATCTAGTGCTGGCCGCGGCGCTCGCCACGCTCGCACTCGTCGCCCCGCAGCCGACGATCGTGCAGAGCCCGATTCCGTACGGCGCAAGCCGTCGCGCGCAGATGGCGGCGTACTCGAAGCGGCACTACGGTACCTCGTCCGCGAAGCTCCATCCGCGCGTGATCGTGCTGCACTTCACGGCGAACAACTCCTACTCCGCCACGTGGAACACGTTCGCGTCGAACGCCGCGAACCGCGGTGAGAAGCCGGGGACCTGCGCTCACTTCGTGATCGAGAAGTCCGGGAGGATCCACCAGCTGGTACCGCTCGGCGTCCGCTGCCGGCATGCCATCGGGCTGAACCACGTGTCGGTCGGCATCGAGATGGTGCAGGAGACGGGCAGCGACGCCCGTGCTGCTGCCCGCAAGATTCTGAACCGGCCGAAGCAGGTGCGGGCCGCGCTGCGCCTGGTGCGGTGGCTGCAGGGGCGATACGGCATCAAGAACGCCGATGTGATCGGGCATGCGATGGCGAACGACCACCGGCTCTTCAAGGACCTGAAGGGCTGGAAGAACGACCACGTGGACTGGCAGACGCCGGAGATCCGCGCGTTCCGCAAGCGCCTGTAGAGGTCGGTCAGGGGAACCCGCCGTTGCTGACGGCGGCATCACGGTCAGCGCGAGCCGGCGCCGGCGCCGGCGACGACGTAGCCGGCGGTGTTGAAGCCGTAGTGGTTGAGAACGCCGGCCGCGAGGATCAGCCCGGCGCTGGCGATGACGGCCACCGCGAGCAGGCATCCGCGCCACCGCGTCTGAGTCTGTCCACAGCGTGATCGTACGTCGCGAACCGTGCCTCGCCCGCGACCAGGCGCAAATCGGTGCCTGGCAAGGATCCGCCACCGCGGCCGCATCGGTGCCTGGCACGAGATCGTCGGCCCCGAAGCGCGACGCGCTCGGATTGCGAGACGACGTCGTTCCGTGTCCGTTTGGGTGCCTGGCACCCAAACGGACACGCCGGCGCTCCTTCGCGCGCGATTTTTGCTCTTCAGGCGCGGACCGCGCGCGTTGTGTCACGCGTACCGGCGGCGGAGTCGTGCAGAAATGCGCTCCGAGAGGAGCAACTCCCTATGCCACGACGACTCCGCCGCCACACTGTCGGCCGGTTGCACCACATCACGACCCGCGGAAACAACCGCCGCTCGATGTTTGCGGACTCCGAGGATCGCGAGCGGTTCTACGCCCTGCTCGACGAGGGCATCGCGACGTATCGCGTCGAGTGCCACCAAGACCTCCAGATGGGGAACCACGTCCATCTCCTGCTCGAGGGTGCCATCGCGGAGGTATCGGCGTTGATGTGGTTCGTCAGCCACCGCTACGCGGTCGCGTACAACCGGCGCCACGATCGCGTGAACCACCTCATCGGGCGTCGGTTCTACTCGTCCGAAGTCCCCGACTCGTACGCTGCCCGCGCGGTGTGCGTCTACATCGCGATGAATCCCGTCCGTGCGCAGCTCTGCAGGCATCCGCTGGACTGGGAGTACGGCTCGTATCGGGCCCACGTCACCGACGAACCGGGGCGCGCACACCTCGCGACCGACTTCATTCGAACCCTGTTCGCAGGTCGCGGGACGACGTTCGAGGCGGCGATCGACAAAGCGCTGCTGCTCCCGCACGGCGGTCGGCCGAAGCTCGCCGTCATCCTCCCCGCAGCGGGCGCCCTCACGCCGGAGCACGTTCGCCACGCTCGCGAGATCTACGGCTTCAGCGTCGAGGAGATCGCGGCCCACTACAACCGCACGACGCGGACGATCAGCCGCTGGCTGTCGGACGCCTACGAGCCCCGCTTGAAGCGGTTCTCGACTTCCCAGTGATGGCGGCCCGGACGCGTCGGACGCGTGCGGCCCGGCGGCTTCGGCTTCGACGTGCCCTCGTGCGGAATCCCGCCCTGCGGCGGAGGGTTCGAGGCGGGCGCCGTCGCTGCCGGCTCGACGCGCGGCGGCGTCGGCTCGTGGATCCAGTGCGCTTCGCGCGGACGCAGGGGCGTCGTGTCCGGGCGCATCCTGCGCGTCA
>JBBQFB010000150.1:0-9833 GCA_038321545.1 Gaiellales bacterium | reverse complement strand
GTGCGCTCGCCGACGCCGGCGAACACCGACTTGCCGGCGTGGAACTTCGCGATGTTGTTGATCAGCTCCTGGATCAGCACCGTCTTGCCGACGCCGGCGCCGCCGAACAGGCCGATCTTGCCGCCGCGGGTGTACGGCGCGAGCAGGTCGATGACCTTGATGCCGGTCTCGAGGATCGACGGCTTCGGGTCGAGGTCCTCGAACAGCGGCGGCGCGCGGTGGATCGACCAGCGCTCGGCGTCGTCGGGAATCGCGTCGCCCTTGTCGATCGCCTCGCCCAGCACGTTGAAGATCCGGCCCAGCGTGACGTCGCCGACGGGCACCGAGATGGGCGCGCCGGAGTCGATCACCTCGTTGCCGCGGGCGAGGCCCTCGGTGGCGTCCATCGCGACCGCGCGGACGCGATCGTCGCCCAGGTGCTGCTGCACCTCGGCGACCAGGATTCGATCCACACCCGGGATCGGGATGTGGAGCGCGTTGTAGATCGCCGGCAGCTTGCCGTCGAACACGGCGTCGAGCACGACGCCCTTGATCTCCACGATCCTGCCGACGTTCGTTCCGTCTGCCATGTCTGTGCGGGCTCCTCGCAGGCTGTGCCGGAATCGGCGCGGGCACGCGCCAGCCGGTACGGGGTCATCGAGGCACGAACTCTAGCCGAAACGGCCCACCGATGCGCCTCCGGGGTGTCACAAGCTCGCTCTCGCCGGTGGCCCCTAGTGGAGCGCGGTGAACGCGAGGCAGGCGACCGCGAGCACCGCCAGCATGCCCGCCAGCGCGAGCTGCGACCGGTACCGCAGCAGGGGTGGCAGCGGGTGTCGGGCGGGACGCACCAGCTCGTGCTGGCGGAGTCCGCGGGCAACGGCGACGTGCGCGTCGTACGCCTCGGCGCACTCCGCGCAGGTGCGCAGGTGACGGCGGACGGCGGCCTCCTCGATCTCGGTCGCCTCGCGGTCGATCTCGGCGGTGAACAGCTCGCGCACGTGCTCGCACTCGCGATGGCCCGACACCGGCATGCCCCCCACCCTAACCGACCATGACGGACACGACAAAGCTGGCCACGCCGGCGACCATCAGACCGACCGCGAACAGCTCTCGCTCACGCCGCTCCTGCTTGGAGGTGTAGCGCGGAACGCGCTTGCCGGCAGACCGGTCCATGCTCAGGCGGCCCGCGTCGAGACCGGCCGCGGCACCGGCCAGGAGCAGCAGCGCGCCGGCCAGCGAGAACGTCAGCGCGATGGCACGCGACAGCGATCCGCCGCCGAACCACCACAGCGCGACGCCGACCACCACCGCAGAGGCGACGCCGAGAACGATCGCCGCGGCGAGCCGGACGAGCCCCGCACGCAGCTCGTCCCGCGTCAAGGCGCTACTCGTCCGGGACGGTGTCGGCGGACACGGCGGCGCCGGCCATCCGGAGGTCGTTCGCGTCTCGCAGCGGCCAGCGCTCGACCGGGAAGTGGCAGGCGGCCAGGTGGCCGGTGTCGAACTTGCGCAGCAGCGGCTCCTCCTCGGAGCAGAGCGGCTGGGCGCGCGGGCAGCGCGGGTGGAACCGGCAGCCCGACGGCGGGTTGAGCGGGCTCGGTACGTCGCCTTCGAGCACGACGCGTTGCTTGCTGCGCGCGAGCCGCGGGTCGGCGACCGGCACGGCCGACAGCAGCGACGCCGAGTACGGGTGCTTCGGCGAGCCGTACAGCTGCTCGGCGGACCCCTCCTCGACGACCTTGCCGAGGTACATCACGTGCACGCGATCGGACACGTGGTGGACGACGTCGAGGTCGTGCGCGATGAAGACGTAGGTCAGCGTGAAGTCACGCTGGAGGTCGGCCAGCAGGTTCAGGATCTGGGCCTGCACCGACACGTCGAGCGCCGACACGGGCTCGTCGCAGACGATCAGCTTCGGCTCCAGCGCGAGCGCGCGCGCGATACCGATGCGCTGGCGCTGCCCACCCGAGAACTCGTGCGGGAAGCGGTTGTAGTGCTCGGGGCTCAAGCCGACCCGCTCGAGCAGGTTCTGGACGCGGGTCTTGCGTTCGCCGGCGTTGCCGAAATTATGGATCTCGAGCGGCTCGGCGATGATCTGGCCGACGCGCATGCGCGGGTTGAGCGAGGCCATCGGGTCCTGGAAGACCATCATCAGGTCGCGTCGCACCTCGCGCAGCGCCTTGCCTTTCAGCCGCGAGATGTCCTGGCCCATGAACTCGACCGAGCCGTCGGTCAGGTCGAGCAGCCGCACGATGCAGCGCGCGAGCGTGGACTTGCCGCAGCCGGACTCGCCGACGATGCCGAGCGTCTCGCCCTCGCGCACCTCGAACGAGACGCCGTCGACAGCCTTCACGCTGCCGATCTCCTTCTTGAAGATGATGCCGCGCCGCACCGGGAAGTGCTTCGTGACGTTCGAGACCTTCAGGATCACGTCGTTCATACCGTCTGCCCCGTTCCGGATGGCCCGGCGGCCACCAGCTCGGCTCCGCGCGCGTCCCGCGTGGCCTGGTCGAGGTGGCAGGCCACCAGGTGGGTGTCGTTCGGCAGCGGCTCGAGCTTCGGCGGCGGCTCGTGCCGACAGCCCTCCATCACGTACGGGCAGCGCGGGTGGAACCGGCAGCCGAGCGGCGGGTTGAGCAGGCTCGGCGGCGTGCCCGGGATCGAGAACAGCTTGCCGCGCCCGGAGCTGCGTCCGGGCAGCGAACCGATCAAGCCCCACGTGTACGGGTGCTGCGGGCGCTCGAAGATCTCGTACACCGAGCCGCGCTCGACGACCCGGCCCGCGTACATCACGATCACCTCGTCGCACAGCTCCGCCACGACGCCCAGGTCGTGGGTGATCATGATGATCGCGGAGTCGAAGTCGGAGCGGAGGTGCCGGATCAGCTCGAGGATCTGCGCCTGCGTGGTCACGTCGAGCGCGGTCGTCGGCTCGTCGGCGATCAGCAACCGCGGGTTGTTGATCAGCGCCATCGCGATCATCACGCGCTGCCGCATGCCGCCCGACAGCTCGTGCGGGTAGTTTGACATGCGCTCCACCGGGGCCGGGATGCCGACGGCGGTGAGCATCTCGACCGCGCGGGCGTTGGCGACGGACCGGGACACGTCACGGTGCAGGTGCACCGCCTCCGTCAGCTGCGCCCCGATCTTCATGACCGGGTTGAGCGACGTCATCGGGTCCTGGAAGATCATCGCCGCGTCGTTGCCGCGGACCGCGCGCAGCTCCGAGCCGGTCAGCTTCAGCAGGTCGCGCCCGTCCATCATCGCGCTGCCGGTGATGGTCACGTTCTTGCCGGGCAGGAGGCCCATCAGCGACAGGTTCGTGACCGACTTGCCGGAGCCCGACTCGCCGACGATGCCGAGCACCTTGCCCCGGTCGACGGAGAACGAGACGTGGTCGACCGCGCCCACCGCACCGTCGTCGGTGGTGAAGGTCGTCGAGAGGTCGGTAACCTCGAGCAGCGCCATCAGGCGAGTCGGATCCGCGGATCGATGACCGCGTACAGCAGGTCGACGACGATGTTGGCGATCACGATCAGCAGGGCCGCGAACAGCACGACGCCGGCAATCAGCGGGATGTCGAACGACCGCGCCGACTCGACCGTGAGCCTGCCGATGCCCGGGATGCCGAACGTGTACTCGGTCAGGATCGCTCCGCCGAGCAGCGTGCCGAGATCGAGGCCGAAGATGGTCACGATCGGCAGCAGCGCGTTGCGCAGCGCATGGCGGACGAGCACGCGGCGCTCCGACGCGCCCTTGGCGCGGGCCGTCCGGACGTAGTCCTCGGACAGCGCACCGAGCACGCTGGCGCGCGTCATCCGCACGTAGATGGCGGCGAACTGGAACGCGAGCGTGATGCCCGGCAGCAACAGGTGCGAGAGCCACGGCCACGGGTTCGAGGCCGAGAACTGCACGTAGCCGCCGAGCGGGAAGATCTTGAGCTTGTAGGCCAGGAAGAACAGACCGAGCAAGCCGAAGTAGTAGACGGGCAGCGACTGTCCGACCAGCACGATGGCGGTCGAGCCGCGATCGAACAGCGACCGTGGCCGCACCGCTGACAGGACGCCGACGGCCACGCCCATGGTCAGCCACATCACCGCCGCCACCATGGCCAGCGAGAACGTCGCCGGGAACCGGTCCATCAAGAGCTTGTCGACCGACCGCGTCTTCTGGAACGAGCGGCCGAAGTGGCCGACCAGTTCCTTGCATTCCGTGCTGGTCGAGCCCGGGCAGAGACGGGCCTTCTCCTCCGTCGACGGTCCCAGCACCAGCCGGCGCACCGTGCGTTCGAACTGCACGTAGTACGGCTGGTCGAGGCCGAGCAGCTGCTCGGCCGCCTGGATCTGCGGCGCCGACGGGTTCTTGCCGGCGTAGGCCCGCGCCAGATCGATGTGCTGCCGCCAGTGCAGTACGGGTCCAGTCAGCAGGAACACCGCGAAGGTGACGGAGAGGAGTACGACGATGCCGAACAGGAGCCGGCGGATGGTGTAGCGGATCATGAGAAGGTGAGAGGCCGTCGGCCGGCGCCCGTCGGGATGACGGGCGCCGACCTCAGGTCGTCTCGCGTTACTTCTTGATGAAGTACTCGCCGAAGTAGTACTGCTTGGCCGGCCCGTAGATGAAGTTGCCGACCCTGTTCGAGACCAGGTTGACCACGCGGCGGTTGTCCATGACCCACCACGGCGTCTGGTTGGTCGCCGTGTCGGTCGAGAGCTGAGCCCACGCGGCGGTGCGCGCGTCCCCGACCGGCATCTTGTTGATCTCGTCGATCTTGGCGTCGAACGCGGCGTCGCAGAAGTTGCCGTAGTTCGAGCCGGTGGGCTTGCCACCCGGGCAGCTCAGGAGCGGACGGAAGAACGTGATCGCGTCCGAGTAGTCCTGGCCCCAGCCGGCGAGACCGATGCTCCACGACGCCGTGTCGTCATCGAGCACGCCGTAGAAGGCATCGGAGGAGACCGCCTTCAGGGTGACGTCGAACCCGACCGCGTCGAGGGACTCCTTGATGGCCTGAGCCTGCTGCGGAGCGGGATCCTCGGCGAAGTGCACGAGCTCGATCTTGATCGGCGTCGCGACACCGGACTCGGCGACGAGCGCCTTGGCCTTCTCCACGTCGGGCGTGTCCGGGTAGATGTCGGTCGGCTGGTCTGCCATCAGGTTCTTCGACAGAAGCTGGCTCCACGGCTCACGCTTCAGCTTGCCGCCGATGATCTTCGCGTTCTGCGTCCGGTCGACGGCGAAGTTGACCGCCTGGCGGAGCTTCGGATTGTCGAACGGCGCCTTGTCCGTGCGGAACACGCCGTAGTCGATCGCCGCGTCGGGCGTCGAGAAGTAGCGATCCTTGAACTGGGCGTCCTGCGCGATGGCGGGAACGTCGGAGCCGATGATGGCGCCGTCGCCGATGTCGAGCTGGTTGTCCTTCAGCTTCTGCGTGGCGATGTCGTTCGGCGTCGCCACGTCGGCGTCGAGGCCGTCGATGTTGTTCTCATCGGCCGTCTCGGGCATCCCGGCGGCCACGTTCGCGGCCCAGGTCGGCTCACGGTCGATCGTGACCGACTTGTCGGAGACGTACTTGGTGAGGTGGTACGGGCCGACGAACGGCGGCGGCGTATCGGTCACCTTGTGCTCCGTCGCGGCGGGGCGGATGAAGGCCCAGCCCATGGCGAGCGCGCGCAGGAACGAACCGTCGACGGCGGTCAGCTTGAACGAGACGGTCGAGTCGTCGACAGCGGTGATGCCCGAGATGCCCGGGTTATCGGTGCCCTTCGAGTCGGTCATCGCCTTGTTGTAGGCGTCGTAGCCGTCGATCACGTTGTAGTAGCCCGACGACGGCGGACCGCCGGTCGCGCACTGGATGTTCGGATCGAGCATGTACTCGTACGTGGCCTTGACGTCCTTGGCCGTGACGACCGCGCCGTCGGGGAACTTGATCCCCGGGCGCAGCTTCACCGTGTAGGTGAGGCCATCGGCGGAGATCTCCGGCATATCGGCCGCGATCTCGGGCTGGACGGTGTCGGTCGCGGGCTGCTCGACGGTGTTCGGATAGCCGTAGAGGCCGCGGGCCATGAAGTAGAAGTACGACCACGAGATGCCGTAGTAGGAAAGCCCGTTCCAGCAGTCGATGTTCGAGTCGTACGCGATCGTAAGGCGGCCGCCCTTGACCGGCGTCTCCTTCGCCGCGAAGCCGCCGTCCAGGAAGTCGCCGCCACCCGCGGCGCCCGTGGATGTTGCAGGGGTCGATGCGGCGCCGGTGTCAGCCGGTGTGGAGCCGGCGCTCGACGTGGTCGAGTCACCCGAGCCTCCGCACGCCGCGACGACCAGTGCAACCGCACCGACCGCCAGCGCCGAAAATACGCGCTTATTCGTCATCCGTCCTCCTCAGAGACGATGGTCCAAACAGAGTTCCAGCGGTCATCAGATCCCGCCGCCACGGGGGTCGAGAGCATCACGCAGGCTGTCGCCGAGCAGGTTGAATGCCAGCACGGTGACGACGAGCAGCGAGCCCGGGAACAGCATCAGGTGCGGTGCGTTGCGGTAGAGCCCGCCCGGCACGGCCTGGTCGATCATCCTGCCCCACGAGGCAACCTGGATGGGCAGACCGAACCCTAGGAAGCTGAGCGCGGCCTCGGTGCCGATCGCCGCGGCGATGGACAGCGAGGCGAGCACGATCAGCGGTCCCACCAGGTGCGGGAGCACGTGGCGGAACAGGATCCTGGTCGACGACGCGCCCAGCATCCGCGCGGCGACGACGAACTCCCGCTCACGGAGCGAGAGCACGTCGGCGCGGAAGATGCGGCCGGCGTAGTACCACGAGAAGAACGCGATCACCGTGATCACCGTGGCCTTCGAGGGCCCGAAGGTGACCGACATGACGATCGCGAACAAGAGGAACGGGAAGGCCGCGACCATCTCCATGATCCGCGACAACACGCCGTCGACGACGCCGCCGAAGAAGCCGGCCGCGAGGCCGGCCAGCAGCGCGATGGTCATGGTCAGGGCCGTCGCGACGACGCCGATGAACAGCGACGTGCGGGCGCCGTACGCGAGCTGGACGAGCATGTCGTGGCCGAGCGAGTCGGAGGCGCCGAAGAGGAAGCAGTTCTGGTCGCCGACCTTCGAGATGCCGGCGCAGCCGTGGAGCGGCGTGACCGGCAGCAGCGTCAGGTCGTCGGTGCCGGTGCTGTTCGACTTGTTGAGCGAGTGGCCGGTGAGGCGCTCGAACAGCGGCGCGGCCGCCGCGAAGGCCACCAGCAGGAAGATGAATGAGGTGCAGGCGATGCCGACCTTGTCGCGGCGGAGCCGCGCCCAGGCGTGCTGCCACGGGCTGCGGGCGACGACGCTCTTGTCGGCCGGGGCGAAGCCCGGAGCCGGGGAGACGTGACCGAGGACCTCGTCAGCCGTCGCCACGCACGAACTCCTCCGTCGAATGCACCCAGATCCTCCCTGTGCGGCGGACGTTACCGCGCGCGCCCTTCGGATGCCACCCCACGAGGCATACAACGGACGTCGGGAAGATAGCGCACGCCAGGGGTCGATACAAGCCGCATGAAATCGATGCGAGGCTGGAGGTTTGGAGAATGACTCTCGCGGTCTACTGCAGGGCGTCGGCGCCCGCGACGACCTCGAGGATGGCCTGCGTGATCTCGGCCTGCCTGGCGCGGTTCATCGCGAGGGTGTAACCCTCGATCAGCTCGGACGCGTTGTCGGACGCGGACCGCATGGCGCTCATGCGCGCGCCGTGTTCGGACGCGGCCGATTCGAGCAGCGCGCGGTAGATCGCGGTCTCGACGGCGGTCGGCAGCAGGGTGGCCAGCATCTCGTCGGCCTCCGGCTCGAACAGCAGGAGGCCCTCCATCGCGATCTCGCGCGGCGACTTCTCGCGGATCTCGGGCGCCGCCAGCGGCAGCAGCACGTCGGCCGCGATCTCCTGCACGAGCGCCGAGCGGAACGCGTTGTACACCAGCACGACGCGATCCACCTCGCCGGCGGCGAACAGCTCGATCACCCGGTGCGCGATCGCCTCGGCGTCCTGGTAGGTCGGCCGGTCGGTGAACCCGGTCCAGGCCTCGTCGACCGCGAAGCCGCGGAACCGCACGGTGCCGGCGCCCTTGCGGCCGACGACGAGCCAGCGGACGCCGAGCCCCTCCGCGGCGGCCCGCTGGGCCACTTCGACACCCCGTCGGACCGCCGAGCCGTTGAAGCCGCCGGCCAGGCCGCGGTCGCCGGTGAGCAGCAGGATCGCGACGTTCTTCGGGTCCTCGCGCTGGTCGAGCAGCGGCTGGCCCTGGATCCGGGTCCGCCCCGCCGCCTCGCCGATCAGCTCGGCCATGGCGTCGGCGAACGGCCGCAGCGCCTCGATCCGCAGCTGCGCGCGGCGCAGCTTGGCGCCGGAGACGAGCTCCATCGCCTTCGTCACCTTGCGGGTGTTGCGGACCGACCGGATCCGCCGCTTGATGTCCTGTTGGGACGCCAAGGGTCAGGCCTCGAAGCCCTGCTTGAACTCCTCGATCGACGTCCGCAGGATCGCGACGGTGTCGTCCGAGAGATCGCCGGTCGAGCGGATCGCGTCGAGCGCCTTCTTGTCCGCCCGCAGGTGCGTCCGGAGACCCTCGTTGAACCGCGTCGCGTCCTCGACCGGGATGTCGTCGAGGTAGCCGTTGCCGGCCGACCAGATGATGGCGGCCTCCTCCTCGAACGGCCACGGGTCGTACTGGCCCTGGTTCAGCGTCTGGACGAGCCGGCGGCCGCGGTTGATCTGCTGCTGCGTGGCGGCGTCCAGGTCGGAGCCGAACTGCGCGAACGCCTCCAGCTCGCGGAACTGCGCGAGCTCGAGCTTCATGCGGCCGGCGACCTTCTTCATCGCCTTCGTCTGCGCGTTCGACCCCACGCGGGAGACGGAGATGCCGACGTTGATGGCCGGGCGGACGCCCTGGAAGAACAGCGACGACTCGAGGAAGATCTGGCCGTCGGTGATCGAGATGACGTTGGTCGGGATATACGCCGACACGTCGCCGGCCTGCGTCTCGATGATCGGCAGCGCCGTCAGCGACCCGCCACCGAGCTCGTCGGACAGCTTCACCGCGCGCTCCAGCAGCCGCGAGTGCAGGTAGAAGACGTCGCCCGGGAAGGCCTCGCGACCCGGCGGGCGGCGCAGCAGCAGCGACATCTGGCGGTAGGCGTCGGCCTGCTTGGTGAGGTCGTCGTAGACCAGCAGCGCGTGCTTGCCGGCGTAGCAGAAGTACTCGCCCATGGCACAGCCGGCGTACGGCGCGATGTACTTGATCGGCGCCGACTCGTTGGCGGGCGCGGAGATCACGATCGTGTACTCCATCGCGCCCTGCTCGCGCAGCTTCTCGACGACCTGCGCGACGGTCGAGCCCTTCTGGCCGACCGCGACGTACACGCAGATGACGTCCTGGCCCTTCTGGTTGATGATCGTGTCGATCGCGACGGCGGTCTTGCCCGTCTGACGATCGCCGATGATCAGCTCGCGCTGCCCACGCCCGATCGGCACGAGCGCATCGAGCGCCTTCAGGCCGGTCTGGAGCGGCTCCTTCACGGGCTGGCGGTCGACGACGCCGGGCGCCTTGAACTCGAGCGGCCGGGTCTCGGTCGTCTCGATCGCCGGGCCACCGTCGAGCGGGTTGCCGAGCGGGTCGATGACGCGGCCGATCAGGCCCTCGCCGACCGGCACCGACATGACGGAGCCGGTACGGCGCACGATGTCGCCCTCGGCGATCTTCTGCCACTCGCCGAAGAGCACGGCACCGACGTTGGACTCCTCGAGGTT
Organism: Gaiellales bacterium; assembly: GCA_038321545.1. Classification (GTDB taxonomy): domain Bacteria; phylum Actinomycetota; class Thermoleophilia; order Gaiellales; family F1-60-MAGs149; genus VFJZ01. The sequence goes on along the minus strand of JBBQFB010000150.1, from coordinate 64 downwards.
CAGTGCGAGGCCGGTGACCCCGTGCGGAAACTCGAGCATCTCCATGGCGATGCAGTTCTCGAGG
>JBBQFB010000149.1:0-9868 GCA_038321545.1 Gaiellales bacterium | reverse complement strand
CCGGTCTTCGCATCCAGCGCCGTCAGGCGGCCGCGCACACCGAACTCGCCGCCGGTGATGCCGGTGTAGATCAGGCCGTCGTAGTAGAGCGGCGCCGCGGTGATCCCGCTGCCCGTGTGCCAGTCGGTGACCGCGGTCTTCCAGACCACCTTGCCGGTGATCTGGTCGAGGGCGACCATCTGGCCGTCGAGCTGGCCGATGAACACCATGCCATCGCCGAGCGCGACGCCGCGGCTGAGCCAGCCGCAGCAGACCGTGGCGATCTTCTGGTCGAGGTTCGCCTGGTACTCCCAGAGGATCTTGCCGGACTTCACGTCGACCGCGAACACGTCGTCGGCGCCGGTTGCCTGGTAGAGCGTGCCCTTGTAGACGATCGGCTGCCCCTCGGCCGAGTACTTGGTTGCCGTGCCGGAGCCCTTCAGCGACGTCATCCACTTGCCCTTGAGCTGCTTGACGTTGGCATCGGTGATCTCGTTCAGCGTGGAGTAGCGGTTGTTGGCGAGCGATCCGCCGTTCGTGATCCAGTTGGCGGCCGGCTCGGCCGCGAGCTCGTCCGCCGTGAACGCGGGCGCCTTCGTGATGCCGGTGGCCTGGTCGACGGCGGGAGCCGCCGCGGTCGAGGTCGCGGGCGGCGCCGTGGCCGCCGGAGCGCTGGTGGTGGGAGCAGCAGCCTCGGACCTCGACGTGGACGACGACCCGTGGGTCGCGACCGCGAAGATGACCGCGAGGATGATGATGCCGGGGACGAACACGACGGTGAACCCGCGGACGATGGTCTTCATGCGTGCATCGTTCCCCGATCCTTGCGTGGTCACACATCCGGCCGGGGGTTGGCATCGACGTGTGCGGGGAGGAACGGAACGACACCGAAGCAAGGACGATCCGTTGTTGCGCGAAGACCTCCGTGAACAGTCGTTCGGCGACCTGTTCAAACGCCTCTCCGAACAGACCTCGACGCTCGTGCGTCAGGAGGTCGAGCTGGCGAAGACCGAGATGCAGGAGAAGGGCAGGCGCGCCGGAATCGGCGCGGGCCTGATCGGCGGCGGTGGACTGCTTGCCGTCGGCGCCTTCGGTGCCCTGACGGCGTGCGTCATCGTCGCGCTTGCGACGGCGGTCGACGCCTGGCTCGCGTGCCTGATCGTGGCGGTCGTCTACGCCGTCGTCGCCGCGGTGCTCATCACCGCCGGCAAGACCAGGGTGCAGCAGGCGGCGCCGCCGATTCCCGAACAGACCATCGAGACCCTGAAGGAGGACGTGCAATGGGCGCGGACACGGATCTGATCCGGCAGCAGATCGCCCGGACGCGCGACGAGATGGGGGAGACGATCGACGCGATCGCCTACAAGGCCGACTTCCAGGCCCGCGCCAGGGATCGCGTCAGCGGCACGGTCGACCGTGCGCGAGAATCACTCTCCGGAACGGCGACGTCGATCAAGGACGCCGTCAAGGATGCGGCGAGCCGCGACCGCCACTGACAGGAGGAACAGCATGAGCCAGATCACTGCACTCGATTTCGTCGCCATCCCGTCGCAGGACGCCGACCGGGCGCGCGCCTTCTACGGCGAGACGCTCGGCCTGCGCAGCGACGAGAAGGCGCGCTACGAGTTCTGGGCCGGCCAGACCTGCCTCGGCATCTGGGAGCCCGAGAAGATGGGCGGCACGTTCGCGCCGCAGAAGAACGCGCACCTGGCGCTGCACGTCGACGATGTGGCAGCGGCGCGCAAGGAGCTCGAGGCCAAGGGCGTCGAGTTCGCCGGCGACACCTTCGACACCGGCGTGTGCCACATGGCGTTCTTCACCGACCCGGACGGCAACGACCTGATGCTGCACCACCGGTACGAGCCGCGTCCCTGACGTGATGCCGGCCGGCTAGGCGGCGGCTCGCGGAACGCTCGGCATCGTCTCCGGCGGGACCGCGCGGAGCGTGCCGCGGGCGACGAACGTCGCCACCAGCAGCACGCCGGCGGCGACCAGATAGGCCGGCAGGAGGGCGTCGGCGAACTCGTCCACCGTGGCCGCTGCCGGCAGGTGGGCCGCGACCAGCGAGCCCAGCGCCGCGATGCCGAGCACGATGCCGACGTTCCTGCCGCTCGACACGACCGCGGCGGCGACGCCGGCCTGCTCGCGCGGCATGCTCGCGACCGCTACGGCCGACAGCGGCGCGTTCAGCACGCCGTACCCGATCCCGAGCAGCAGGTAACAGGCCAGGTACGCCACGATTGGCGCGTCGCCCGGCAGCAGCGCCAGCGCGGCCAGCGCGGCGCCCATCGTGAACGTCGATCCCGCGAGCACCCCGCGCGGCCCGCGGGTCGCGACGAGCCACCCGGAGATCGGCCCGCCGGCCAGCGTGGGGAGGGCGGCCGGCAGCGTCAGCAGCCCCGCCGCCAGCGCCGAGTAGCCGCGGCCGCGCTCCAGGAACAGCGTGTTCTCGTAGATGAAGCCGCCGAACGCGAAGAACGCCGCGACGGTGATGAAGGTGACGCCGGAGAACTGCCGGTCGCGGAAGCACCGCAGGTCGAGGAGCGGCTCGGCGGTGCGCTTCTCGATGCGCAGGAACACGTAGCCGAGTACGAGGTCGACGGCGAAGATGGCGAGGATCTGCGGGGACGTCCACCCGAACCGCGTCGCCTCGATGAGGGCGAACGTGAGGCTCGCCAGCACCACCACGGCGAGCACCTGCCCGGCCAGGTCGAGGCTCCGCGCGACGGCGCTGCGCGATGCCGGCACCACGCGCAGCACCGCGGCCAGGGCAGCGAGTCCGATCGCGGCGTTGACCGCGAACACCGCCCGCCAGCCGAACGCGTCCACGACCCCGCCGCCGACGATCGGTCCCAGCCCGAGGCCGATACCGGACGAGATGCCCCAGATGCCGATCGCACGCGCCCGTTCGCGCGCGTCGGGGTAGAGGTTCGCGACGATCGCGAGGCTGGTCGGCGTCAGCGCCGTGCCGCCGATCGCCTGCACGATCCGAAACGCCAGCAGCCAGCCGACGCTCGGTGCGATCGCGCACAGCAGGGCACCGCCGGCGAACAGGACGTAGCCGGCGACCAGGATCCGGCGCCGGCCGAAGCGGTCGGCGAAGTACCCGGCCGACAGCAGCAGGCTCGCGCCGACCAGGTTGTACGAGTCGATGATCCACGCCGTCGTGTCGGCGCCGGCATCCAGGTCGCGCGCGATCTCGGGCAGCGCGACGACGACGATCGTCACGTTCAGCGTGACGAGGAAGACGCCGAGCGTGAGCGCGAGCAGCGCGATCGTCCGTCGCCGTGGATCCACGGCGACAGGGTACGCGGGCGCCGACGCTCCGGCTCAGCTGTCGTGCAGGATCCGCACCGCTTCGGGAGGCAGGTGCACCGTGACCGGCGTGCCCTGCTCGGTCGGGATGCCGCCGGCGCCGTCGTTCGCGATCAGCGACCGGACGAGCTCACCGCTCGCGAGGCGCACGCGCACGTCGAGCACCGAGCCGACGAACACGACGCGGTCGATCAGGCCGGGCAGCGTGTTGTCGCCGTTCGCGCCCTGGGCGCCGACCACGACCCGCTCGGGCCGGATCACGGCGTGCACGGCGCCGGTGGCGTTGGTGGCGCCCTGCCGGCAGTGCAGCGTGAAGTCGCCGATCCGGAACGCGCCGTCGCCGCTGGCGTTGCCGCTGAGCAGGTTCGAGACGCCGAGGAACTCCGCCACGAACCGCGTGTCGGGCGCCTCGTAGACGGCCTGGGGGCCGCCCATCTGCTCGACCTTGCCGTTGTTCATGACGGCCAGGCGATCGCTCATCGTGAGCGCCTCCTCCTGGTCGTGCGTCACGTACACGAACGTGATGCCGAGCTCCTGCTGCAGCGTCTTCAGCTCGACCTGCAGGTCCTTGCGCAGGCGGGCGTCGAGGGCGCCGAGCGGCTCGTCGAGCAGCAGCACGCGCGGGTTCAGCACCAGCGCGCGGGCCAGCGCGACGCGCTGCTGCTGGCCGCCCGACATCTGCGTCGGTCGGCGCGCCTCGAACCCCGTCAGCTGCACCAGGTCGAGCGCCTCCGAGACGCGCCTGCGCGCCTCTTCCTTGGTCGCCTTCTGGTACTTGAGGCCGAACGCGACGTTCTCCGACACCGTCAGGTGCGGGAACAGCGCGTAGCTCTGGAACACCGTGTTGACGCTGCGCCGGTGCGGCGGCGTGGCCGACATGTCGGCGCCGTCGAGCCGGATCTCACCCGCGTCGGGCCGCTCGAACCCCGCGATCATCCGCAGCGTCGTCGTCTTGCCGCAGCCGGACGGACCGACCATCGAGAAGAACTCGCCGCCGGCGATGTCGAGCGAGATGTCGTCGACCGCCGCCACGCCGCCGAAGCGCTTGGTCAGCGAGACGATCTCGATCCGGCCGGCGGGCGATGCCCCGTTCGTGGTCATCTAGATGCCTCCAATGGACTCGAGCGCCGAGCCGCCCTGGTCACGAGCGAACCGCTTGTACACGAAGTAGGCGAGGGCGAGCGACAACAGCGTGATCGTGACCATGATCGACGCGAGCGCGTTCAGCGCCGGTGTCGGCGCACCGCGCGCAGCCGAGTAGAGCTTGATCGGGACGGTCTCCGTGTCGGCGCCCTTCGCGAGGTAGCTGGTGACGACGAAGTCGTCGATCGACAGCGCGAACACGATCAGCAGGCCCGACACGATGGCGGGGGAGAGCAGTGGCAGCAGCACGCGCCGGAGCACCTCGAACGGCGGCGCGCCGAGGTCGGCCGCGGCCTCCTCGTACTCCGGACCGATCGATGCCAGCCGGCCGCGCACGATCACCACCACGTACGAGATCGAGAACGTCACCTGGCCGATCACCTGCGCCGTGGTGCCGAGCCCGATGAACCCGAACAGCTGCGTGAACAGGATGAACATCGACGCGCCCATGACCAGCTCGGGCGTCACCAACGGCACGAGCATCAACCCGTTCGCCGCCGTGCCGGCCTTGCTCTGCCAGCGCTGCAGTCCGATCGCCAGCGCGACGCCGAGCGGCGTCGCGATCAGCATCGCGAGGACGGCCAGCTCGAGCGAGTGGTACATCGCGCCGCGCAGCGCGTCGTCCTGCAGGGCCGATCCGAGCGGATCACCCCAGAACCAGCGAAACGAGAAACCCTGCCACGCGCTGCGGGAGCGACCGTCGTTGAACGAGAACGCGACCGCGATGATGATCGGGACGATCGACCAGACGATGAACAGCCACGTGAACAGGACGAGGAAGCGCGGCTTGCCCCAGGGGTTGGTGATCCAGGCCTTCATGCCCGGATCGCCTTCCCGGCCCGGTGCGTCTGTCGCAGGTAGTACGCCATCAGGACCACCAGCATCAGCGACAGCACCACGGTCAGCGCCGCGCCGAGCGGTTTCTCCGATCCGCGGTGGATGGCGAGGTCGATCTGGTTGCCGATCATGTTCGTGGACGGCGACGACGACATCAGGTCGGGCGTGTAGTAGTCGCCGAACATCGGCAGTGCGATCAGCACCAGGCCGCCGAGGATGCCGGGCATCGACAGCGGCAGCGTGACGCGCACGAACGCCCGGAACGGGCTCGCGCCGAGGTCGCGGGCCGCCTCGATCACGCGCTGGTCGATGCGGTCGACGGACGCGTACACCGGCAGGATCAGGAACGGCACGTAGCCGTACACGAGCGCCAGCACCACGGTGATGGCCTGCCCGTCGAGCCAGCCCGCGCCCTGGTCGAGTAACCCGAGCGACCGGAACAGCGTGTCGATCTGGAAGAACGCGAGTAACCGCGACGCGTACCCGTCCTCGGCCAGCAGGTTGATCCACGCGAACATCCGCATCAGGTACGAGATCCAGAACGGCAGCACGATCAGGAGCAGCAGCAGGCCGCGGTTCCGGCCCGCCCGGCGCGACACGTAGTACGCGACCGGATAGCCGATCAGAAGAGACAGCGTCCCGGCGATCAGCACGTAGGCGAACGTGCGGAGGAACACGGTCCAGTAGATGCCGCCGGGCGTCAGCTCGTCGAAGACGGCGCTGAACCAGCCGACGTTCCAGTCCAGCGGGTTCCAGAGCGGGATCGGGTCGCCGACGTCGTCCACGAAGCCGAACGACGTGGCCACGATCGAGTAGAACGCGACCACGAAGAAGGCGACGAGCCAGACGACACCCGGGAGGGAGAACGCCCGCCAGATCCAGCGCGGGTACATGTCAGCCGGCGCGGAAGTCGGCCCAGGCCTTGTCCCACAGCGACTTGCCATCGGGCGTCAGCGTCTGGTACGTGAGACCGGTCTTGAAGTCCTCGCGCTGCATGATCGCGGGCGCCACCGAGTCGGGGAGCGCGAGCCTGGACTGCAGCGTCGCGAAATCCAGCGCGTTCTGGGGCGGCTGGTAGCCGTTGTAGTCGGCGAAGTTGTGGTACGCGTTGGTCTCGTCGAGCATGAAGTCGAGGAACGTGTGCGCCAGCACCGGGTTCTTGCCGGTCGACAGCACGACCATCAGGTCGTTCGCCGCCGGGGCCGCGATCGCAGGCTTCCAGTACGACAGCACGTCGGGCTTGACGCCTTTCGGCATGTAGTACAGGGCCGCCGCGATCTGGTCGCCCGTCCAGTCGTGCGCGAGCCAGACCTTGCCTTCCGGGACGGTCTGGTACTGCGAGATCGAGACCTTCACGCTGGCCAGCTGGTCGAGCTCCTTGAGTCCCTGCAGGGCCTGCGAGACAACCGTCGGATCCTCCGAGTTGACGTCCGTGATGCCCTTGCGGAACAGGGCCAGCGACAGGGCGTCGCGGGGGTCGTCGAGGATCGCGATCTTGCCCTTGTACTTCGCACCCAGGTCCCAGAAGGACTCCCACGGGTTGGGCATCCCGGCGATGTCCTCCGACACCTTGTCGTTGCGCCACACGATGCCGGTGGCGAACACGACGTACGGCACCGCGTACTGCGCGCCCTTGTCGTAGAACGGGTCGACCAGCTCGGGCCACACGTTCGAGGCGAAGTTGCTCAGGTAGTCCTTGTTGACGGGCCGCACGAGCTGCTTCGAGACGAGGATCGGCAGACGCGTCACGCTCGGGAAGTAGACGTCGAAGTCGATGCTGCCGGACTGCAGCTTCGCCATCGCCTCGTCCTCGTTCTGGAAGGTGGTGATCTCGACCTTCGTCTTGTACTGCTTCTCGAACTTCTTGACGGTCTCCGGGTCGATGTAGTCGGCCCAGTTGTAGACCTTCAGCGGACCCTTCTCGAGCGGCAGGCCCGACTCGATCGGCGGGTTCTTGTCGTACAGCGGCAGCTGCACGGGCCGGTCGCGGCTCGCGATCGGGATGCCGCCGGGACCGAGCGGGATGGCCTCGGCGGTGCCGGTGCCCCCCGTGACGACGGATCCGGCCTGCGTGACCGGGCCACCGCTGGACTGGACGTCCGTGGTGTTCGCGCAGGCCGCGAGAAAGCCGCCGGCAACTGCGAGGCCGGCGCCCCGCTCGAGCAGCATGCGCCGCGACATCCGGCCGCGTACGTCCTTCGGATGAAACATCAAGACCTCCCCCGGGTGAGAACCCGTGCCCGCCGACATCCTCCCGGATCCTGACTCGCGAGTCAATCGATCGCACGGCGGCGCGCTGACAGGTGCGCAGGATACGCTCTGCGGATGCTGTCCACGGGGCGCGCCAACACCACGGAGCTGCTCGCGATCGCGGAACACGCCGCGCGTGCGGCCGGCGCGCTGCTGCTCGACCATGCCACCCGGCGGCCGGTCGCCGTCGCATCGAAGTCCAGCGCGACCGACATGGTCTCGGACGCCGACCGGGCGTCGGAGGAGCTGATCGTCGAGCTGCTCACCGCCGCCCGGCCCGACGACGGCCTGATCGGGGAGGAGGGCAGCGAGCGAGCCTCGTCCACCGGCCTGACCTGGGTCTGCGACCCGCTCGACGGCACCACCAACTACCTGTACCGGCTGCCGCAGTGGGCCGTCTCCGTGGCCGTGGAGGACGCTGCCGGACCGGTCGCGGCGTGCGTGTTCGACCCGGTGCACGACGAGGCGTTCACGGCCGCCCGCGAGCACGGCGCCAGCCTGAACGGCCACCCGATCCGAACGTCGGATGCCACCGCGCTGGCCACGTCGCTGATCGGCACCGGGTTCGCGTACGCCGCCGATGTGCGGTCGCAGCAGGGCGCGCGGATGTCCGAGGTGCTTGCCCAGGTGCGCGATATCCGGCGGGCCGGATCGGCCGCGCTCGACCTCGCATGGGTGGCCTGCGGACGCCTGGACGGGTTCTTCGAGAGCGACATCAAGCACTGGGACTACGCCGGCGGCCGGCTGCTCGTGCAGGAGGCCGGGGGCCGGTTCGAGGTCGGTCCGGGGCCGCTCGGCGGCATCCCGCAGGTGGTCGCCGCGGCGCCCGGCATCCACGCCGCGCTGCGCGCCCTGGCCGGGTGACGGCGACCCACTCGCTACACTGAGATCGAAGAAAGCCCGGTCCTGATGTCCGGGCGCGCCGGCGGTAACGCCTGGCCGCGCCCCCTGGGGGCCGGCGGACAGGAAAGGACCGTACGTGCGTTTCTCCGAATTCGGGCTCTCCGAGCCCATCCTCCGCGCGCTCAACGATCTCAACTACGAGACCGCGACGCCGATCCAGGAGGGCACCATCGCGATGCTCCTCAAGGACCGCGATGTCGTGGGCCAGGCGCAGACCGGCACCGGCAAGACCGCCGCGTTCATGCTGCCGATCCTCGAGCGGATCGATCCCGAGATGCGTGACGTGCAGGCCCTCGTGCTGTGCCCGACGCGCGAGCTCGCCCTGCAGGTCGCCGACCACGCCCGCAAGTTCGCCGTGTACCTCGACAACGTCGAGGTGGTGCCGGTCTACGGTGGCGCGCCGATCCGCGAGCAGATCGACCGACTGGCCCGCGGCGGCCAGGTCGTCGTCGGTACGCCCGGCCGCGTGCTCGACCTGCTCACCCGCGGCAAGCTGATCCTCGCCGACGCGCGCATGGTCGTGCTCGACGAGGCCGACGAGATGCTCTCGATGGGCTTCATCGACGACGTCCGCGCGATTCTCCGGCGGGCCCCCTGGGGCCGCCAGACCGCGCTGTTCTCCGCCACCATGCCGCCCGAGATCCGCAAGCTCGCGGCCGAGGAGCTGCACTCGCCGGAGACGGTCAGCGTCACGCCCGAGGAGATCACGGTCGAGCGCATCGAGCAGCGCATGATCGAGGTCGAGCCGCGCGGCAAGCTGGACGCGATCGACAAGCTGCTGAAGACCGAGTCGCCGCGCTCCGCGATCATCTTCGCGCGCACCAAGATCGGCTGCCAGCGCCTCGCCGACGACCTGTCGGCCCGCGGCCACCGCGTCCGTGCGCTGCACGGCGACATGGGCCAGGGTGCCCGCGACTCGGTCATGATCGCGTTTCGCGGCGACCGGGTGAAGATCCTCGTCGCGACCGACGTCGCCTCGCGCGGCCTCGATGTCTCGCAGGTCTCGCACGTGATCAACTACGACCTGCCCGACGAGCCCGAGGTGTACGTGCACCGCATCGGCCGCACGGGCCGTGTCGGCCGTGACGGCAAGGCCATCTCGCTCGTCACGAAGCGCGAGCAGCCGAAGCTCGACGCGATCCAGAAGCTGCTCGGCATCCCGATCCCGAAGTGGACGGCGCCGGGCGACGAGGTCGCGGAGCCCGTGGTCGCACCGCAGGCGGCCGATGCCGAGGCCGAGGCCGGGACAACGGTCGTCGCCACCGCCACCGCTCCGGTCGCCGAGGCGACGGGCGACGGTGAGGCGCGCCGCAAGCGGCGTGGCCGCCGTGGCGGCCGCGGTCGGCGTCCGGGCGGCCAGGCCGCCACAGCCTCAGCCGACTAGCAGCGTCGCTGCCCGTGACGGGTTCTGCACGAGACGTTGCACCGCAGCGTCAGCCGA
>JBBQFB010000148.1:0-9900 GCA_038321545.1 Gaiellales bacterium | reverse complement strand
CGGCGACTTCCCGCGAATGGGCCCCCTGCTGTTCGCCGCCCGCGGTGTCGTCCCCGTCGGCTACGCCGCCTTCGCCTTCGCGCTCGGCGTCACGGCCGGCCTGCTGATCCGCCGGACGGTGCCGGCGATGGCCATCACGCTCGTCGTCTTCGCCGCGCTCCAGGTCGCCATGCCGATGCTGCTGCGCGCGCACCTGGTGGCGCCATCGACCTCGGACGTCGTGATCAGCACCCGGAACCTGGAGATGTTCCAGGCCGGACCGGGCGGTCCGATCCGCGTCAGGACGACGGCCGACGATCCCGGCGCCTGGCTGCTCTCCAGCCACACCGTCGATGCGGCAGGCCGCGAGGTCGGATCCGTCCCGCTGTCCCCCGACTCGGACCCGTGCCGGCCGGGCCAGAACGGCATCGCCTCGTGCCTCGCCGAGATCGAGCGCCTCGGCTACCGGCAGCGCGTCACCTACCAGCCGTCGAGCCGGTTCTGGCTGCTGCAGTGGATCGAGACGGGCATCTACGGTGTGCTCGGCCTCGGCCTCGCAGGCTGCTGCTTCTGGCGGATCCGCCGCCACGTGGCGTGACGCCGGGTAGGCGCCACTCGTGACTCGTGACGCGCGGCCCCCGCTCTCTGGGCGTTAGCCGTCGGTCGTCCACGCACCGATCAGTTGGCCCGCGGCGCGCAGTGTCGTCACCCAGCGCTCCGCCGCGGCGCTCGTACAGTTGTCGTACCCCGTGTCCACGGGGACGCCGCCCAGCGTGCCGGTGATACGCACGGCTGGGCCGCCCGGGCCGCCGGCGCACGCCGTGTCCGAGACGACCGGCTGGAGCAGCGCGTAACGGTCGCGGATGACGGTTTCGCACAGCGCGCTGTCCGTAGCGCAATCGACGGCAACCCGGACGGCGGGCTTGGCCGGGACGACTGACGACAGCTCCACCGCGAGGCTGGTCGGCCCGGCCATCGAGGCCGGCAGCGGTGTTCCGGGCGCCGGCCCGTCGTGCGCCGCGCCGCACGCGTAACAGACGCCGAAGCCGGCCGAGAAGATGCGCGTGCCGTCGGGCGCGTCGACGGCCACGAACCGCCGGATCGTCGAGTCGTCGAACCCGCCGGCGACGTGGAGCCAGTCCGTGCGTCGGGGCGCGAAGAACTCCGGCTCTGCGAGCTGGAGGACGGTCGCGATGGCCCCGATCGGGTAGACCGTGACCTGGGCCCGGTAGCCGGCTGCCGTGGCGCTCGCGAGCGAGGCACGGCCGGCGGCCAGGGCCTCTGCCGGCCCGGCGCCGACGCTGGTCGGCCTGAGGCCGTCGACCGTGCTGCCGCCGTCGGCGTACGTGACCCACGTGATCGCGCCGCCATCGTGGTTCAGGCGCGCGACCAGCATGTCGGCCGCAGCGTGGACAAGCCACACCGCAACCTGGTCGGCGCCGGCGCCGATGACGGTCAGCTGGCGCTGGCCCTTGCGATGCGCCACGTCCCGCGGTCCGCGGTCGTCCAGCGTGACGCTCGCGACGACCGCTCCGGGTCCGAGGCCGGCGATCACGTCGCGGATGGTCGCGAGCTGCCGCGGCGAGGCTCCGGTGACCGGCACGCGCGCCGCGCCGGCGGGGTCGGCGGACACGATCGTGAGCGCATCCTCGTCGGCCGTGCTCGTCGCAGGACTCGAGACGGCGGGAGCGGTCGTACTGTCGCCCTGCCGGTGGCCGGCGGCCAGCAGCACGGTACCTGCGAGCACGGCGGCGCCGACGAGGACCGCGATGACGACACGCACGCGGTGGCGCCACGGGCCGCGCGTGGCCGGGATACTGACGGCGTCGGGAGCGCCAGTCGGCGCCGTGCCGTGATGACGGTGCACCGCGTCGAGCATCGCTGCGGCGACCCGATCTGTGACCCCGGCCGGCGGCTCGTGCACGACCGACGTTCCGACACGCACGAGGTCTTGCTCGAGACCGATCATCGCCGTACCTCCGGCATCTCCCGCAGATCGGCCAGCGCACGTGCGAGCCGCGAGCGCGCGGTGCCGTCGGGCAGTTCGAGAATCTCCGCGATCTCCGGCACGGACAGGTCGGCCCAGAAGCGCAGCGCCACGATGACGCGGCGCTCGAGCGGCAGCTGCAGCACTGCGGCGATGAGCGCTTCGTCCGAAACCGCGTCCGACGCCATCGCGGGCGGCGGCACAGGCGACCGGTGGGCCGATCGGTCGTGCCGCAACGCGTCCAGCGCGCAGTTGACGACGATCCGGCGCAGCCAGGGCGCGAACGGGCGGGTCGCATCGAACCGTGCCAGCGCCGCGATCGCTCGGATCCATGCCTCCTGCGCCGCCTCCTCCGCCAGCGCCGCCGAGGCGGTCACGGCCAGCGCCGTCCGCCACGCTCCCGGCCAGTGGCGGCGAAACAGCTCACCGGCGGCTCGGTCGTCGGCAGCGAGCACCTGTCCCACGAGTTGGGCGTCCGATTCGGCTGTCACGTGCTCCCCATCACACCCCATACTCGCCGAGGTGGCAGAAATGCTCCCGTCGCACCGCTCAGGGCTTCCGCAGGACCTCGATCAGCGCGGCGATCTCGTGTTCGCCGTGGCCGGCTGCGACCGCACGCGCCGTCAGGTCCCGCACGAGGCGCGGAAACGCGCTGCTGACGCCGCTCTGCTCCGCGGCCTCGAGGATGCCCTCCATGCCGGCCAGGTGCGTGGACAGCGCGGCCTGGTCGCCGTTGAAGTCGCTGCGGGCGATCAGGTCGCGCGCCAGGGCCGCCTCGGCGGCGATCTCGATGCCGAACGACGGCACCGCGTCGAACACCACCGACGGATCGACGCCCTCCGCCTCGAGGAACGCGGCGCCCTGGAACAGGCCGACCATGTTGCCGTACAGGAACGACAGCCAGGCCAGGTCGGCCGCGGCGGCGCCCCCCGGCGCCACGCCGACGAAAGCCGGCCCGCCGCCGAGCGCCGCCAGCGTCTCGCGGTGGCGGTCGAACGCCTCGCGCTGGCCGGAGTAGAAGATGATCGTCGGCTCGTCGCCGATGCGGGCCGGATACGTCGCGATCGAGCCGTCCAGGTACGCCACGCCGGCACCCTCCGCCCAGGCCGCCATCCCACGGGCCTCGGCCGGTCCGCCGGTCGCCAACTGTACGAAGGTCTTGCCCGCCAGCGCCTCGGTGACGCCGGGCGCGGCCAGCACCTCGTAGGTCGCCGCGTAGTCGAGCACGCAGGCCACGATCAGGTCGGACGCCTGGCAGGCGGCCGCCGGTGTGCCCGGGCCGCTGCGTGTCCAGCCGCTGGTCTCGTGGCCGGAGCGGGCGAACGCCAGGGCGAGCGCGCTGCCCATGTTGCCCAGACCGAGGACCGCGACGCGCGTCAACGTCAGCGACGCGGGGGAGCCGGCGCGTGGCGCGCGTTCCAGGACTTGATCCCGCGCGAGACGATCCACAGCGCCACCACCACGATGCCCGTGATGATGAAGATGCGCGGGAGGACCCCCACGCTCGGGGGGACCAGCCGATGCGCGAGGACCGTGATGCCCACGACCGCGACGATCGGCAGGAATCGCTGGAGGATCGGAACGAGCGTGCCCACGGGCCACATGGTAGTGGTCCGTGCGTGTGTCACGCGCTCGCGGCCTCCATCCAGTCGCCGTACAGCGCCCGGTACCGTCCGCCACGGTCGAGCAGCGCCTCGTGGTTGCCGCTCTCGACGACGACGCCGTTCTCGAGCACCACGATCAGGTCGGCCCGGCGGATCGTCGACAGGCGGTGGGCCACGACGAACGACGTGCGACCGGCGAGCACGGTCGCGATCGCCTCCTCGATGCGCTCCTCCGTGGCCAGGTCGACCGACGACGTGGCCTCGTCCAGGATCAGCAGGCGCGGGTCGTGCAGCAGCGCCCGGGCCAGCGCGACCAGCTGCCGCTGGCCGATCGACAGGCGCACGCCGCGCTCCTGCACCGGCGTGTCGTAGCCGAGCGGCAGCGCCTCGATGAACGGCGCCGCGCCGACCGCCGTGGCCGCCGCGCGGACGTCCTCGTCGGTCGCCTCGGGGCGCCCGTAGGCGATGTTCTCGCGGATCGTGGTCGCGAACAGGAACCCCTCCTGCGGCACGATGCCGATCTGCTTGCGGAGCGAGGTCTGCGTCACGTCGCGCAGGTCGTGCCCGTCGATGCGGATCGCGCCCGACGTGGGGTCGTAGAACCGCGCGAGCAGCTTCACGATCGTCGACTTGCCCGCGCCCGTGTGGCCGACCAGCGCGACCGTCTGACCGACGTCGGCGTGCAGCGTGAGGCCGTGCAGCACCTCGCGGTCGGCCCGGTAGCCGAAGTGGACGTCGTCGAAGTCGACCGCGCCGTCGAGCACGAGATCGGTCGCGTCCGGCCGATCGACGAGCTGCGGCTCGACGTCCATCACGTCGAAGATCTTGTCCAGCGCCGCGGTCGCCGCCAGGAACGTGTTGTAGAGCTGCGACAGCTGCTGCACCGGGTCGAAGAAGTTCGACAGGTAGCCCGTGAACGCGACCAGCGTGCCCAGCCCGACCTCGCCGTGGACGTACAGCCAGCCGCCGTAGCCGAACACGATCACGGTGCCGACGTTGGACAGCAGCCCGACGGCCGGAAAGTAGTAGGCGTTGGCCGCCACGGTCTGCTGGTTTGCATCGCGGTACGAGCCGTTGACGGTGCGGAAGTTGGCGAGGTTCGTCTCCTCGCGGCCGTAGGCCTGCATCACGCGGACGCCGGAGAGGTCTTCCTGCAGCGTTGCGGTGACCAGCCCGAGCCGCTCGCGCATGCGCCGGTAGGCGCGCGCCGAGAAGCGGCGGAAGAGGGCGGTCGCGACGGCCATCAGCGGGAACACGACGATCGTCGCGAGCGCCAGGCGCCAGTCGAGCCAGAACAGGATCACCGTCGATCCGACCAGCGACAGCGTGCTCGACACGGTCGACGTGAGGCCGTCGGTGACGAGCTGCTGCAGGGCCTCGATGTCGTTCGTCAGCCGCGAGATCAGCACGCCGGCGCGGGTCCGCTCGTAGAACCCGAGCTCGAGGTGCTGCATGTGGTCGAACAGGTCGCCGCGGAGGTCGGTCAGGATCCGCTCGCCCGAGTAGCCGATCTGGTACGTCTGCACACCCTCCGCCGTGTACGCGATCACCGAGACGACGATGAACGCCGCCACGATCCAGGTCAGCGCGGTGAGGTCGCCGGGGACGATGCCGTCGTCGATCGCGACCTTCGCCAGGTACGGCCCGGCGAGCCCGCCACCGGTTGCGACCAGCATCGCGACGATGCCGACCGTGGCGCGCCGCCAGTACGGGCGCACGTACGCGGCCAGCCGCTGCAGGCGCCGCGCGGCCTTCCACAGCGACGCGGCCTCCTGCGGCACGGGCACCGCGTTCATGGAGGACGGCCTAGGCAAGACGGCTCCCGCGATCGCGCGTGCCGGCGACCGGCTCGCCCTCCTTGGGCGGCACGTACCGGTCGCCGTCCAGGTCGACGAACGTCCGGTCGAGCAGGCCGTGCGTGCGGATGCGGCTGTACAGCTCGCTGGTCTCGGCCAGCTCGGCGTGCGTCCCGTCGGCGACGATGCGGCCCTGATCCATCACGACCACGCGATCGGCCAGCGAGATGGTGGAGAGGCGGTGGGCGATGATGATCGTCGTGCGGTCGCGCATCAGCTCCTGCAGCGCGCGCTTGATCTTCGACTCGGTGGTGGCGTCGACCGCGGCGGTGGCGTCGTCGAGGATCAGGATGCGCGGGTTCACGAGCAGGGCGCGGGCGATCGCGATGCGCTGGCGCTGGCCGCCCGACAGCGTCAGGCCGCGCTCGCCGATCTGCGTGTTGTAGCCCTCGGGCAGCGATTCGATGAACTCCGTGGCCTGCGCGCGGTCGGCGGCCTGCCGGACGTCGTCATCCGTCGCCCACGGCGCCCCGAAGGCGATGTTCTCGCGGACCGAGGCCGAGAACAGGAACGTGTCCTCGGTGACGACGCCGATGCTGCGACGAAGATCGGTCAGCGACAGCTCGCGGACGTCGATGCCGTCGACCAGCACGCGGCCGGCGGTGACGTCGTAGAACCGTGGCACGAGCGTGGTGAGCGTCGTCTTCCCGCAACCGGTCGGGCCGATCAGCGCGACGGTCGAGCCGGCCGGGATGTCAAGGTCGACATCGCGCACGATCGGCCGGTCCTCGTCGTACCCGAAGCGGACGCCTTCGAATCGGATCGCGCCGCCTCCGTCGACCGGCAGCGGCTTCGGGTCGGGCGGGTCGGCCAGCTCGGGCTCGAGATCGAGCAGCTCGATCACGCGGACGCCGCTGGCGACCGCGCGCTGCGCCTGTCCGACCCACATCCCGAGCATGCGCAGCGGCATCACGAGCATCGCGAGCAACAGGTTGAAGCGCACGAACTCGCCCAGGGTGGCGCGCCCGTCGACCACCATCCAGCCGCCGAACCCGAGCACGCCTGCGACGGCGAGGGACGGTACGAACTCGAGCAGCGGCGCGTACCGGGCGCGGAGCGCGTTCGCCTCGACGTTGACGGCGAAGATGCGCTCCGACTTCGCCCGGAAGCGCGCTGTCTCGCGGTCCTCCTGGCCGAACGCCTTCACGACGCGGACGCCGACCACGGCCTCCTCGGCCTGGGTGGTGACGTCGGCGAGCGTCTGCTGGGCGCGGCTCAGCACCGGGTGCGAGACGCGCGAGTAGCGGATCGCGATGGAGACGATCGGCGGTGCGATCGCGACGGCGACGAGCGACAGCAGCGGGTTGGTGATCACGAGCACCGTCAGCACGCCGACGATGGTCAGGATGTACTGCGTGAAGAACAGGACGCCGTAGGACAGGAAGATCCGGACGGTGCCGACGTCGGCCGTCGCGCGGCTCATCAGCTGGCCGGTCTGGTTGCGGTCGTAGAACGAGAACGACAGCTTCTGCAGGTGCGCGTAGGCGCGGTTGCGAAGATCGAACTCGATCGAGACCGCCATCGTCCCCGACACCAGGCGCCGGATCGTCCTCAGCACGAACCGCAGCACGGCGGCGGCCAGCATCAACAGGACCAGCGTCTTCAGGCGGTCGGTGTCCTTCGGCCGGATCGCCTGGTCGATCACGTCGCCGGTCAGCCACGGCACGGCCAGCTCGAACGCCTGGGCGGCGAGGGCGAGCATGATCGACGCCCACAGGGCGCGGCGGTACGGGCGCGCGAAGCCGAGCAGTCGCCGGAGCGTGCCGACGAACTGGCCCTTCTCGAGCGGCCGATCGGAAGGGAGCAGCGAGGTTGCCAACGTTGAAGGTCAACGCGTGAGGCCGCCGAGGCCTTCCCGGGCAGCAGCCCAGGCTCGCGCCGCGGCGACCTCGCGGCCCTGCGTGCCGTCGGATCCCGTGCCCGCCGCGTTCGGGTCGCGCCACAGGCGCTTCATCCACGGCGGCGAGGCGGCTGGATCGAACCGGCGACGCAGGGAGCGGGCGGCGTCGGCCGCGATGAAGGTCGGAGTGACGTCACCGAGCGTGCCGTTCCAGCGGTCTCCGGCGACGTCGATGTCGGCCTGGGTGAAGCCGTTCGCGTGCGATCCCGAGGCACGGTAGAGGACGGGCCGCGGCCCGATCGGCCGCCAGCCCGGCGCCGTCGCCCACCACGGGCCCGCACCGGCGAGGCCGCCGTGCGCCGTGGCCCGCGCCGCGGCGCCGTCGGCCGCGAGCCGGACGATCATCCCCTCCCAGTCGTCGCGATGGGTCCCCAGCCCGGCGTCGGGCAGGTGGGTCGTGCGCGAGTCGGGGTAGTAGAACCAGTAGTGGATGTAGGCGGCGTCGGGGCGGCGCACGAGGTGCACGTAGACGACCGACCGTGCGATGCCGAACCGCGCGCACTTCCTGGCCCGGCAGCGGGCGAAGTCGACCGGCACGCTCGCGTCCTCGCCGTAACGGTCGCGCTCCAGCACGACGAGGGGCGCGTAGCGGCGGATCAGCGGCGCCCAGGTGGCGCTGCCGATCGCCCACGTGTCGTCGTGCGCCGGGCTCGGGGGCCGCAGGGCGCGGCGGAGGGCGTCGGCCGTCGAGGCCGCCGCACCGGACGCCAGGGCTGCGCCGAGCCCGATCGTGAGCACGGCTGCGAGGCCGGCGAGGAGGAGGAATTCGAGAGTGGCCTGGCCGGTGCTCCTGTGCATTCCGGCACGCTCGGCGAGGTGCGCGTGACGTGGAGTGCGCGTACCTCCGCATGTCCGTCACGGAGCGAGTCGGCTGCCACGGGCCTCCGTCGCGCAGCGTGAACGGAGACCCGCCGGACCGTGACGATTCAGCCGGCGGCGCCGAGCGCGTGGGCGATCAGCGCCACCGCCCGCTCCACCAGCACCCGGTGCTCCGGGGTGTTCAGCCACGCCGACGCGCCGCTCGGGTGCGGCAGCGGGATCCACGCGCGTCCGTCGACCTCGAACCGGTTCCCGATCACGTCGATCAGGCGCGAAGGCCCCAGCAGGCGGTCGATCGCGAGGCCGCCCACGGGGACGACGAGCGCCGGGTCGAGCAGCTGCAGCGCCGCATCCGTCCAGGGCGCGCAGTTGCGCAGCTCGGCCGGCGACGGACGTCGATCACCGCGTCCGCCGGGCACACGGCCCGGGTAGCACTTCATCACGGCGGTCATCGCGAACGTGGCGCGGAATCGCTCCTCGTCCTCGAGGCCGTACGCGGCGAACCAGCGCCGCAGCCGGCGTCCCGCGTCGGCGCCGAACGGCTTGCCGACCGACGGTTCGTGGATGCCGGGAGCCTGCCCGATGATCAGCGCGCGCTGTCCCTCGCGGACGTCGGAGATGGGCGAGGAGCAGGCATCCGGACAGAGCCGGCAGGGAGCGAGCGCCGCGCGCCACTCGGCAAGGGTCCGGCACGCGTTTCCGGGATGCACCCGAGCAAGGGTAGACTGGCGTCGATGACTACCAGGAAGCAGGAGGCCCGCGATCGCAAGCGGCGCGTCCACGGATACGAGAGCGAGCCGATCCAGGCGACGGTGGTCGAGCCCGAGCCGCGCGAAAAGCGAAGCTTCTTCAAGGACAAGGGCGCGAGCAAGCCCGCGCCCAAGCAGACCGGCAAGACCGTCAGCGGACCGCGCGGACAGCGCCTCAGCCGTGACGGCGACGTGATCGTGAACGGCCGTCAGCGCGTCCCGCCGCCCACCTGGCGCCGCACGCTCACGCGCACGCTCATCTTCCTGCCGGTGATGTGGGTGATCGTCCACTTCCTGTTCAGCTCGGCGGCGATGTCGCCCATGGACGAGCTGCTGCTGATCGCCATGTACGGCGTCGTCACGATCGGCGTGATGCACTTCTCGGACACGCTCCGGTACAAGCGGCTCGACAAGAAGCTCACGGAAGCCGGCTCGCCTCCGCGGCGCTGAGCCGGGCTTCGCTGCGCTCCGGGTGACCCGCCGGACCGCCTCGGGTACCCTCAACCCGGCTTGGACCTCGACGTCATCTTCCTCGGCACGGCCGGCTCCGTGCCCACCGCCTCGCGCATCACCTCGGCGACCCTGATCCGCCGGGGCGGCGAGCGCATCCTCGTCGACTGCGGCGAGGGGGCGCAGCGTCGCCTGATGCAGTCGGCGGCCGGCCTCGCCGACATCGAGCTGATCCTGCTCACGCACGCGCACACCGACCACTACCTCGGTCTGCCCGGGCTGCTGAAGACCTTCGACCTGCGGGAGCGAACCGCGCCGCTCGCCCTGTACGGGCCGCCCGGCACCCGCGCCCTGGTGGCATCGCTGGCCCCGATCATCGGCCGCCTCTCGTTCCCGTTCGTGGTCGTCGACCTGGCGGCCGGCGAGGAGGTGGCCTGCGACGGCTACCGGCTGATCTCGGTCCCGACCGTGCACCGCGGCCCGTCGTGCGGCTGGTCGCTGGTCGAGGACGACCGGCCCGGGCGCTTCGACCTGGACGAGGCCCGCCGGCGCGGCG
>JBBQFB010000147.1:0-9931 GCA_038321545.1 Gaiellales bacterium | reverse complement strand
GCCGTCGAGCCGTTCAAGCAGTACCGGATCGTGGCCCTGTCGGGACTCCCCGGCGTGCCGCCCCGAACCGTCGACGACCGCGTCTACACGACCATCGACGACGCCTATCACGCGGTGTTCCTGCGCCGCGTCACCGACCTGCGCTCCTCCTGACCTGAGAGGCACCCTTGGCGAGGATCAAGCTCACCGGCTACACCGACCACATCAGCGTCACCGAAGGCGACACCGTCCAGTTCATGGTCAGCGCCGAGGGCGCGACCGAGGTGAGCGCCGAGATCGTCCGGCTCATCCACGGCGACGAGCACCCCGAGGGGCCCGGCTTCATCGAGGAGGTCGTCCCCTCGACCGTCTCGGGCACGCACGCCGCCCGCCGCCAGTTCGTCGACATCGGCTCGCGGGTCGACGTCGCCGATCCGGCCGGCCTGCTCGACATCACCGGGCCGATCTCGATCCACGCGTTCATCTTCCCGACGACGCCGATGAAGGGCCGCCAGGCGATCCTGTCGCGCTGGGCGATCCACGAGACGGCCGGCTACGGGCTCGGCATCAATCCGGCCGGTCACCTCGAGTTCTGGGCGGGCGACGGTAGCGAGACCGACGCGATCGCCGCCGAGGTGCCGCTGTTGCACCACACCTGGTACTTCGTGGCGGCCACCTACGACCCGGCCTCGGGCGACGCGACGATCCGCCAGCAGGCGGTCATCAACCCGTACAACGGCCGCCTCGGCAAGGTGGCCCCGTTCGACCACACGTCTCGCGTGCGGCAGAAGCTGCGGGTCAAGCCGAAGGGCGGCGAGCGGCCGTTCCGGTTCGCCGGCGCGCTCCAGCACGCCGCCGTGCGCGGCGCCTACAACGAGCTGCGCTACAACGGCAAGATCGACCGCTGCGGCGTGCAGGGACGCGTGCTGTCCGACACGGAGCTGGACGCGATCGGAGCGGGCGGCGAGCCGCCCGCCGACGGCCTTGTTGCCCGCTGGGACACCGCCGCCGGCTACGGCGAGCACGGCATCGACGACGTCGTGCGCGACACCGGCCCGAACGGGCTCGACGGGCAGGGCGTGCACCGGCCGATCCGCGCCATGACCGGCTGGAACTGGGACGGCCGCCAGGACGACTGGCGGCTCGCGCCCGACCAGTACGGCGGGATCTACTTCCACGACGACGCCGTCACGAACTGCCGGTGGGAGCCGACCTTCTCGTGGACGGTGCCCGCCGGAACCCGCAGCGGCTGCTACGCGGCCCGCATCGGCGCCGGCGAGAACGAGGACCACATCCCGTTCTTCATCCGCCCGGTGAAGCCCAAGGGCAAGATCCTGCTGCTCGCCGCGACCAACTCGTATCTGGCCTACGCCAACGAGATGATCGTCCACCACTACCCCGTGGCGCAGGCCATCGTCGGGCACGTGCCGGTGCTGTCCGGCATCGAGGCCGACTACTACCAGGACCCCGAGTTCGGGCGCTCGACCTACGACCGGCACACCGATGGGGAGGGCGTCTGCTTCTCGTCGTGGCACCGGCCGATCCTGAACATCCGCCCGAAGTGGCGATCGTCCGCGATCTCGACCACGTGGCAGCTCCCGCGGGACCTGTCGATCGTCGGCTTCCTCGAGCAGTTCGGCTACGAGTACGAGGTCGCCACCGACCACGACCTGCACCGCGAGGGCCTCGACATGCTCCGCGACTACAGCGTCGTGATCACCGGCTCGCACCCCGAGTACTGGTCGGAGCAGGCGCTCGACTCGATCGAGGACTACGTCGCCGACGGTGGCCGCCTGATGTACATGGGCGGCAACGGCTTCTACTGGGTCGTCTCCTCGACCGAGGCCGAGCCGTACGTGATGGAGGTCCGCAAGGGCGAGTCCGGCATGCGCGCCTGGCAGGCCAACCCGGGCGAGCTGTACCACCAGACCTCCGCCGAGCGGGGCGGCCTCTGGCGCTTGCGCGGCCGGCCGCCGCAGAAGCTGACCGGCGTCGGGTTCACGACCGAGGGCTTCGACTTCTGCCGGCCGTACCGTCGCATGCCCGACTCGTTCCACAAGACGGCCGCGTGGATCTTCGGCGGCATCGGCGACGAGGAGGTGATCGGCGACTTCGGGCTCGCGCTGGGAGGTGCCGGCGGCCTCGAGACCGAGCGCTACGACCTCAACCTCGGCACGCCGCCGCACGCCCTGCTGCTCGCGACCGCCGACGGGTTCTCCGACAACTACCCGGGCGTCCACGAGGACATCCTGTTCAACCACCACGGGCTGATGGGCACGCAGAACCCGCTCGTCCGGGCCGACATGGTCTACTTCACGACCCGGAACGACGGGGCCGTGTGGTCGACCGGATCGATCGCCTGGGCCAGCTCGCTGCCGTCTCGCGGATGGGACAACAACGTGTCCAGGATCATGCGCAACGTGCTCGACGCGTTCGGCAAAGCGGGTTCGCTGCCGGGCTCCGAGTTCGTCGAGGAGGAGAAGTCGTGGCGGTAGACCGCGCGACCTTCGACCACATCGGCGTCGTCACGGACGAGCGCCACGACGGCGAGGTGTGGGTGGACGCGACCCGGGTCTGGGTCACGAACCCGCGGCTGTCGGCGCACAACGTCGAGTGGCTGCGGTTCGAGCCCGACACGCCCGTCACCGGTCCGCTGCGGACCGAGCCGCACGTCGCGTACCGCGTCCCCGACGTGGCGGCCGCGATCGAGGGCCACGAGGTGCTGCTCGAGCCGTTCGACGTCGGTGAGGCGTTCGTCCGGGTCGCGTTCGTGATGGTGGACGGGGCCGTCGTGGAGTTCATGCAGTACGCGAATCCCGACGAGGAGGGATGGTTCTGATGCGCGTTGGCGGCCACTCGAACACGTACCACACGATCGACGCCGAGCAGGCCTGGGCGGGCATCGCCGCGGCCGGCTACCGGACCGTCGAGATCACCTCCGTGCTGGGCTGGACGGAGCACGTCGACCTCGACGCCGACCCGGCCGCGCTGTACGCGCGCCTCGCGCACTACGGCCTCCAGCCGACCGTGCTGTCGGCGCACTCCGACCTGACGACCGACGACGGCGTGGAGTACGCGCTGAAGGCGATCGCCTGGGCCGCCACGAACGGCATCCCGACCGTCAGCACCGCCATCGGCGGGCACTCCTCGCAGGAGGAGAACGAGTCGGCGTTCCTCGGCGGCATCAGCCGTGTGGCGGCCGCCGCCGACTCCGCCGGCGTCGACGTCGCGCTCGAGATCCACGGCGACATCATGGCCACCGGCGCGCTGGCGGTGCCGCTGCTCGAGCGCATCGGGCACCCGCGGATCAAGGTCGCGTACGACACGGCGAACTGCGAGTTCTACGGCGACACGAAGGCCGTCGACGACCTGCACACGGTGCTGCCCTACCTTGCGAACATCCACCTGAAGGACAAGCGTGGCGGCAAGGCCGTCTGGGACTTCCCGGAGCCGGGCGCCGGCCACGTCGACTTCACCGGGATCCTGCAGGTGCTGTCGGATGGCGGCTACGACGGGCCGGCCTCGGTGGAGATCGAGTTCGACGGCACGTGGCCCGACGCGGCCGGCATCGACGCCGTCATGAAGGCCGGTCGCGACCACCTCGTGGCCTGCGGCTACGACTGCGGCTGACGCTCCGATGATCGGCGTTGCCATCCTGGGGGCCGGCTTCATGGGCCAGACCCACGCCGGCGCCTGGAAGGCGCTGGACGGTCGCGTGCGGGTCGAGGTCGTCGCATCCCGCACCGCCGAGCGCGCGGCCGCGGTGGCCGAGACGGCCGGGTCGGGCGACGTCGTGATCGAGATCGGAGCCGCGATCGCCGACCGTCGCGTCGACCTGGTCGATATCTGCCTGCCGACGCCGCTGCACCGCGCGGCCGCCGAGGCCGCCTTCGCGGCCGGCAAGCACGTGCTGCTCGAGAAGCCGCTCGCGCTGACGCGCGAGGACGGCGAGGCGATCGTCGACGCCGCACACCGTGCCGATCGCATGCTGCTGGTCGGACTGGTGCTGCGGCACTGGCCCGAGTACGGGCGGCTGCACGAACTGGCCGCGGGCGGCGCCATCGGCACGGTCCGCTCGGCGTCGGCGCTGCGGCTGTCACCGCCGGCCGACTGGGCCGAATGGTTCATCGACCCGACGCAGTCCGGCGGTGTCGCGGTCGACCTGATGGTGCACGACTTCGACCAGCTGAACGCGCTGCTGGGACCGGCGCAGACCGTGCACGCACAGTGTGTGCGGCGCGGCCCGCACGGCGCGCCGCAGCACGTCGTCGCGGTCACGGCGCACCCCGCCGGGCCGGGCCTGGCTGAGGGCGGGATGATGCTGCCCGGCTCGTACCCGTTCACGTCCGGCCTGCGCGTGCTCGGCGACGGGGGCGTGCTGGAGTACCCGTTCGCGGCCGGGCCGGCCGTCGACGGGGGCAACATCGGCGGCGTCGACCAGGAGGCGAACCGCCTGCGGTTGCACCCGGCCGACGGCGCCGCGTCGCTGATCGACGTGGACAGCGCCGATCCGTGGCACCGGCAGGCGGCGTACCTGGCCGACTGCCTCGAGGCCGGGCGCGCGCCCGCGCTCGGCACGGGCGAACAGGCACTGGCGGCGCTGCGGGTCTCGCTCGCAGCGAACCGCTCGCTGGAATCAGGAAACGTCGAGGAGGTCTGAGAATGGCAACGGGATTCGTCTGCGATGAGCGCTACTTCTGGTGGGACACGCGGTCGGCGGGGCTGTTCATGCCGTCGCACCCCGCGATCGGTGTGGAGCCCGACGTGCACGCCGAGTCGGCGGCCACGAAGCGGCGGTTCAAGAACCTGCTCGACCTGACCGGCCTGATCAAGCAGCTGGAGCCGGTCGAGCCGCGCATGGCCACCGTCGAGGAGGTCGGCCGCTGCCACTCCCCCGAGCACATCGCGCGGATGAAGGCCCTGTCCGACGACAACGGCGGCGATGCCGGCGAGCTGACGCCGTTCGCACCGGGCGGGTACGAGATCGCCCTGCTGGCGGCCGGCGGCGTGATGGCGGCGGTCGACGCCGTGGTCGACGGCACCGTCCGGAACGCCTACGCCCTGGTGCGCCCGCCCGGCCACCACGCCGAGCGCGACCGCGGCCGCGGCTTCTGCATGTTCGCGAACTGCACCATCGCGGCCCGCCACGCCCAGGAGCAGCACGGCCTGAAGCGCATCGCGATCGTCGACTGGGACGTCCACCACGGCAACGGCACGCAGTGGCTGACCTACGACGACCCGTCCATCCTGGCCGTCTCGCTGCACCAGTACCAGAACTTCCCGCCCGACTCCGGCTACGTGGAGGAGAACGGCGAGGGCGCCGGCGTGGGCGCGAACCTCAACGTCCCGCTGCCCGCGGGCTCGGGCGTCGGCGCCTACGTGGCCGCGTTCGAGCGCGTCGTGATTCCGGCGCTGCGGCGGTTCCAGCCCGAGCTGATCATCGTCGCGTCCGGTCTCGACGCGTCGGCCTACGACCCGCTCGCGCGGCAGATGATGACGTCCGACGGCTACCGCGAACTCTGCGGCCAGATCATGCAGGTCGCCGACGAGGTGTGCGACGGCCGCGTCGTCGTGGCGCACGAGGGCGGCTACTCGCAGGTCTACGTCGCCTTCTGCGGCCTGGCCGTGGTCGAGACGCTGGTCGGGACGCGGACGATCGACGACCCGTACCTGCTGATGGCGAGCGGCCTCGGCGGCCAGGAGCTGCAGCCCCACCAGGACGCGATGATCGCCCAGTCGGAGGCGCTCGTCGCAAACGTCCCGGCCCCGTGACCGAGGCCATCCTCGCCGCCGTCGCGGCGCGCCGCGACCAGCTGGTCGAGCTGACGCGCGGCCTCGTCTCACACCCCTCCGAGAACGCCAAGCTGATGCCCGAGGACGCCCGCCCGGCCGCCATCGCGGCCGAGCGGGCGTGCCAGGACGCGGTCGAGCGCGAGCTCGTGGCGCTCGGGATGACGATCGACCGGTTCGAGGCGCTCCCGGAGCGCGAGGATGTCGTCGGGCGCCTCCAGGGCAGCGGTGGCGGCCGCTCGCTGATCCTGAACGGCCACGTCGACGTGGTGCCGGCGGGCGACGCGACGGCCTGGCCCGAGGATCCGTGGGGTGGCCGGCTGGACGACGAGGGTCGGCTCTGGGGTCGCGGCACGTGTGACATGAAGGGCGGCATCGCGTGCGGGATCATCGCGCTGCGAGCCCTCGCCGATCTCGGCATCCGCCTGCACGGCGACGTCGTGTTCCAGTCGGTGGTCGACGAGGAGACGGGCGGCCCCGGCACGGTGCGGGCGATCGAGCGCGGCCACCTGGCCGACGCGGCGATCGTGCTCGAGCCGACCAACGGCCATCTGCAGCCGGTCGAGGGCGGGGTGGAGTGGATCCGCGTCGTGATCCGCGGCCGCACCGGCCACAGCGCCGTGCGGTACCGCTCGATCCACGCCGGCGGCCGCGGCGAGCCGGTGTCGGCGATCGAGAAGGCCGTCGACGTGCTGGTGCGCATCCGCGAGCTGGAGCGGTACTGGGGCGTGCACCGCGTGCACCCGCTGATGCCGCGCGGCATCACGACCATCAACCCGGGAGTGATCGCGGGCGGCTCCGGCGGCGGCGCCGGCGGCATGCCGAACGGCATGATCGCGTACTCCAACATGGCCGACTACTGCGCGCTCGGGCTGTCGATGAAGTATCTCCCCGACGAGCGCCCGGAGGACGTGCGCGCGATGTTCGAGGACGAGCTGGCGCGCATCGCGGCCGCCGACCCGTGGCTGCGGGAGCACCCGCCCGAGGTCGAGTGGGGCGTCAGCGGCGTGTCGTTCCCGCCCGCCGAGACGCCGCCCGAGCACCCGTTCTGCCAGACGGTCGCCGGGGCATTTCGCACCGTCACCGGTCGCGGCGAGACGTTCTCGGGATTCGAGGCCGTGTCCGACCTTGCCTGGCTGGCGCACGCCGGCGTGCCGAGCATGCTCTACGGCCCGGGCGACTTCGCCCAGGCGCACTCCAGCGCGGAGTACGTGCGGGTCGACGAGCTGGTCGAGGTGGCGGGCGTCGTCGCGGTCGCGCTCTGCGACTGGTGCGGATGCTGACCTCGTTCTACTGCTTCGCCTCCGACATCGCGGACACCGGGTCGGCGGCCGTGCTCGACGACCTGCAGGAGCGCGCCGGCGTCGACGGCGTCACGCTGGCCGCCGCGTACCACGCCGCGCGCGACGTGTTCCCGCACGCCCGCGGCCGCCGGATCCGGTTCCTGCGCGGCGGCGAGGTGCACTTCCGGCCCGATCCGGCGCTCTGGCGGGATGCGGACCTGCGGCCGCTGGGCGGAGAGGAGGAGGTGCTCGGCGATCTCGTCACGGCCGCCGGCGCGCGGGGCATGCACGTCGACGCGTGGACCGTGTTTCTCCACGTCGATCGTGAGCACGACCTCCCCGCCGGGCTGGCGGAGGAGACCTGCTTCGGCGATCCGCTGCCGACGCAGCTGTGCCCTGCCAACCCCGGCGTGCGCGCGTATGCCCTGACGCTGGCCCGCGAGGTCGCCCGGCGTGGGGTGCGCGCGGTGATCGCCGAGTCGCTGCACCACCACCCGCTCGAACACGACTACCACCACGAACGCTACTTCGTGGCCCTGCCGCCGCTGGCGCGGGCCGTGCTGGGGCTCTGCTTCTGCCGGCACTGCTGCGACGACGAGGCGCTGCGGCAGACGGCCGCTGCGATCGTCGAGGACGCCTTCGCCGCCGACGACCCGGACGGGCCGGAGCCCGGCCGCACGACGCTCGACCGCCTGCTCGACGGCCACCTGGCCCGGCGCGAGGCTCGCGTCGCCGCGCTGGTTGCCGAGGTGGCGGCGGCATGTCGCGAGGAGGGCGCCGAGCTCGTGTTCCTGGACGCGTCCGGCGCCCTCAAGGGGTACGCGACGGGACGGCCCGAGGGCGGGCCGGCAACCGAGATCGCCTGGCAGACGGGTGTCGACCTGGCCGCCGTCGGCCGCGCGGCGGGCGGTATCGGCGCGATCGCGTACGCGGCCGATCCCGCCCGGGTCGCGGTCGACCTGGACGCCTACCGCGCAGCCGCCGGGCCGGACGTCGCGCTGGAGGCGGTGCTGCGCCCGGCGCGGCCCGACTGCACCGACGCCGCAAACCTGGCCGAGAAGCTGGCGGCGTGCCGCGAGCGCGGCGTGCGCTCCGCGGGCTTCTACCACTACGGCCTCGCGCCGCTCAGCGCGATCGACCGCGTCGGCGCGGCATTGGCGAGCCTCGGCGACTGATCGACGTCAGGGCTCGTCGCGCGACTCGACCAGGAGCTCCTCCGCCATCAACCCGAGGCCCGCCAGGAGGCCGCCGTCGACGCGCAGCACCTCGCCGGTGATGAACGAGGCCTCGTCCGAAGCCAGGAACGCGACCGCCGCGGCCACCTCCTCGGGCGTGCCGATGCGACCCAGCGGGTACCAGCGGGCGAGGCGCTCGAGCAGATCGGGCTCGCGGGCCAGCCGCGGCCCCCAGGCGTCCGTGCGGACGGTGCCGGGCGCGACCGCGTTGCAGCGGATTCCGTGGCGTCCGTAGCGCGTCGCGACCGACCGCACGAGGTTGTCGAGGCCGGCCTTGGCGGCGCTGTAGGCCTCGTTGCCGACGTACGTCTGGCCGTTCACCGACGAGATCGCGACGATCGCACCACGGCGCCGCTCGATCATGCCCGGCAACACGGCGCGGATCGCCCGCATGGCGCTCGTGAGCGTGCCGTCGACGTCGGCCTGCCACGACTCGTCGGTGACCGTGACCAGGTTGTCGCCCGTCACCGACAGCGTGGCGGTGACGAGGATGTCGGCCTCGCCGGCCGTCTCCTCCAGGCGGGCGGAAACCGCGCCGATCTCCTCGGCCAGCGCCTCGGCGCGTGCGACATCGCTGTCGCAGACCACGACGCGGGCGCCCTCTGCCACCAGCCGGCGGCACACGGCGGACCCGATGCCGCCGGCTCCTCCGACCACGACGGCTAGACGGTTGGCGAAACGCATCGCGCAATCGTACGGGTACGGCGTGCTATCCGCGGTCCTTGCGACCGCCGATCAGGAAGCGGAGCGCCAGGAGCGCCGACGCGCCCGCGGCGAAGGTGATCAGGAAGCGGACAGTGCTGCCGTTCCCGGGCAGCAGATATGCGCCCGCGATCGCGAGCACCGACACCGCCAGCGTGACCTCGGCCCGGCGGACGGTGAACCACTCCGGCTGACCATCCTCCGACGGCTGCTCGGGCGGGTCGGCACCGTCGGTCATGCGGTGACGATAGCGACCGGGTCTCTACGATGCCGGGCGTGACGCCGATCGAGCAGCTGCTGGGTGCCGGCCCCGTGCTCGGCGAGGGCTCGATGTACGAGCGGCTCCGGCGCGAACCGGCCGTGCGGTTCGACCCGGACATGGCCCACGCGACCCTCGTCTACGACGACGACGCCCGGGCCGTGCTGGCGCGCACGCACCGCGAGTACCTCGACATCGGACAGGCCCACGGCGTGCCGATGCTGACCGCCACCGACACGTGGCGCGCGAACCGCGAGCGCCAGGACCGCTCGCCCTTCCGCGCGCATCCCGTAAACCGGGACAACGTCCGCTTCCTGCAGGAGCTGCGAGCCGGCTACGGCACGGGCGCGGCGCCGATCCTGATCGGCGGCTCGATCGGACCCCGCGGCGACGCGTACCGGCCGGGGGAGGCGCTCGGACGCGAGGCGGCGGCTGCGTTCCACGCGCCGCAGGTCACGGCGCTGGCCGAGGCCGGACCGGACTTCCTGATCGCCAACACGCTGCCGGCCGTCAGCGAGGCGCACGGCATCGCCGATGCGTTGGCTGCGACGGGGCTGCCGTACATCCTCAGCTTCGTCGTGCGGCCCGACGGCGCGGTGCTCGACGGCACGCCCTTGCGCATGGCGATCGAGACGATCGATGCCGCGACGAGGTCGGCGCCGGCCGGCTTCGGGATCAACTGC
>JBBQFB010000146.1:0-9935 GCA_038321545.1 Gaiellales bacterium | reverse complement strand
ATCTGCGTGCTGCAGACCTCGAGCGCCGCGGCGATGGCCGCGCTACACGCCGTCGAGACGCCGGCGCAGCACGGCTGACGTCCCGGCGCACGCCACTGCGGCAGCCGCGACGGCATCGGCGCCGTCGACCAGGGCCGCGGCCATCAGCGCCAGGAACGTGTCTCCGGCGCCGATCGTGTCGGCCAGGCCCAGCACCGGCTCGACGCCCACCTCGGTCGCGCCGGATGCCTGGATCACGGTCGCCCCGACATGCCCGCGCGTGATGACGACGATCGGGATCCCGCTCGCCGCAGGGTCGGTGTCGCCGAACAGCGCGCCGGCCTCCACCTCGGAGCACTTCAGCACGGTGACGCCCTCCACCCACGACGGGTCGAGCGGCCCCTCGTCGATGATCGGGCCGAGACGCGCCGGACGGGTCGGGCCCTGGCCGTCGAGCAGCACGATCCGCCCGCCGGCCGCCAGCGCCCGCAGCGTCTCGGGCGGGAAGTCGTCGCGCCACTGCGCGCCGCAGACCACGGCCTGGCAGCCCGCGAGGTACGGCGCCATCCAGCCGGCCACGTCGGCGGGCGTGAACGGGTCGCCGAACGCGGCGATCCCGTGGTGCCGCTCTCCGTCGCCGAAGACGACGAGGGCCGACACGAACGACGAGCCGGCCTCGCCGGCGGCGACCGGGAACCCGAACCGGCCGAGCGGCTCGCGCAGCGCCGGCGTCCCGCCCTTCGTCAGAATCACGGCGTCGCGACCGGCGAATGCCAGAGCTGCAGCGGCGAACACGGGCGAGCCGCCGAGGCGCTCGACCGGCTCCTGCCCTGGCTCGCGGACGCGGTCGACGACGCTCTGGCCGACGATCGCAATCAACGCTCGCGCACCGACAGGTAGCCGAGCGCGGTCAGGCTGATGAGTGCCCCGACGATCACGGCCGGCAGCGCGTCCTGGCCGAGCAGCTCGATCAGGAGGCCGTAGCCCGAGATGACGCCGCCGACGGCGTAGACCCCGACGGCGTTCCAGGCCCGGGGCCGGCCGGCCCGGTACGCGAGGCCCACCGCCAGCATGCCGGTCGTCAGCAGCGTCGCGATCACGGCGAGTGTTACGGCGAGCACAGCCGCGAACGCTACCCTGAGACGATGCGGATGGGCCGCACCGTTCTCGAGGACGGCCAGCAACCCGAGGGCCGCCCGGCGTGGCTCACGCAGGGCGCGCTCCGTCTCGCCATCCTCTGTGCGTTCGTCGCGCTGGTCGAGATGGCCAGCCCGCGCCTCGATGCCGGCGACGCCGGCGGCGTCGTGCTGGTCGGCGTGCTGCTGATTGCCGGCGGCGGGATCGCAGCCTACATCTACTGGCAGACCCTCAGCCGCCGCGCCGGCGACACGCTCGGCGCGACCCTCGGCGTCCTGCGCCATACCGGGCTGCCGCTGCTCGGCCTGGTCTTCTTCCTGGCCTGGACGATCCTCTACATCGGCCTCTGGTGGTGGCGCCCGGACGGTGCGTTCACCGGCCTCACGGCGACGCCGCGGTTCGCCGACTTCTTCTACTACTCGGTCTCGACCGGGCTGATCTCGCCACCGGGTGACATCGTCGCGACGTCGCGAGGCGTGCGCGCGGCGACGCTGATCGAGATGATCTGCGCGCTCGCGCTGGTGACCGCCTACCTGTCGAGCTTCAGCGACTTCCTCA
Source organism: Gaiellales bacterium (assembly GCA_038321545.1). GTDB lineage: Bacteria > Actinomycetota > Thermoleophilia > Gaiellales > F1-60-MAGs149 > VFJZ01. Next base: position 8,261 of record JBBQFB010000146.1, on the reverse strand, counting down.
AGCGCCGGCCGCAGTAATGGAGTCGATCCGGAGCTTCTTCGACGCGGCGGGGACCTTCCTCGACCACCTCTCCGAGGTGAACGTCGGCGCGCTCATGATCGCCCTCGCCCTGCACTGCGCAAACCTGCTCCTGCGGACGAAGGCGTGGTACGCGATCATCAGCGCCGCCTTCCCGCGCGACCGTATCGGGCGGCGCACGGTGCTCGGCGCGTACGTGGCCGGTGTGGGCATCAACGCGTTCGCGCCGGCGCGCGGCGGCGACGTCGTGAAGATCGCCACGGTGCGCAACCGCGTGCCGGGATCGAGCGTCCCTGCCCTGACGTCGAGCCTGCTCGCCGAGACGGTCTTCGACTTCGTGGTCGCGACGAGCCTGTTGACGTGGGCCTACAGCACCGGCCGGCTGCCGGCTCTGCCCGACCTGCCGAACGCGGAGGCGTTCGAGTGGTCGTTCATCGCGCGCCACACGCAGGGCGCGATGATGGCGATCGCGATCGCGTTCATCGCCGGCTGGCTGCTGCTGCGCTGGCTCGGACACCACGTGCGCGCGTTCTGGCTGCGGATCGAGCAGGGTCTCGTGATCCTCCGCCGGCCGCGGCGCTACTTCCGTCAGGTGGTGCTGTTCCAGGCGCTCGGCTGGTGCTGCCGGCTCGGTACGGCGTACTTCCTGCTGGAGGCATTCCGGGTGCACGCGACGATCACCAACGCGTTGCTGGTACTGGTGGTCGGATCGATCTCGACGATGCTGCCGATCACGCCCGGCGGGGCCGGCGCGCAGCAGGCGCTGCTCGTGATCGTGCTCGCCGGACAGGCGTCATCATCGTCGCTGATCGCGTACTCGGTCGGCGCCCAGGTGGCGGTGACGGCGCTGAACGCCGTGCTCGGGGCCTCCGCGCTGTTCCTGCTGTTCGGGAGCCTGCGCTTCCGCCACATCCGGGCGGAGCACGCCTAGGAGATCAGCCCGGCGCGGGCTGCTCGTCCGGCTTGTCCTCGGCCGGAGCCTCGACCGCGCCCTGCTCGGCGGGTGCCGGGGCAACGGCGGGGGCCGGGGCGGGCAGGCCGAGTTCCTCGCGGAGCTTGTCGAGCCGCACCTGCGCGGAGGCCTGCGCCAGGGAGCGCTCGACGTCGCGCTGCGCACCCTCGATGGACGAGGACTCGAGCTCGGCCCGCGCGCTGGCGCCCGCCATCCGCCGGTTGATCTTGTCCTCGATCTCCTTGAGGGTCGGCCCGGCGTTCATCTCCATCGGCTTCGAGAGCTGCTCGAGCGTCTGGTTGACCTGCTCCTGCATCTTGGCCTGCTCGAGCTTGCCGAGCAGCTCCATGCGCTTGGCCGACAGCTCCTGGAGGCGCAGCGCGTTCGCGTTCACCTGCTCTTTCGCCAGCTCGGCCTGCTGCGTGGCGGTCGTGTACTGCGTCTTCAGGCCGTCGACGAGCGTCTCCGTCGTCTCGAGCTTCATGGCGAGCGCCTGCGCCGTGCGCGTCCACCTGTCGATCTCGCTTGCGTCGCCGGCGGTCGTGGCACCGTCGGCGTTCTTGAGCGCCTGCCCGGCCTGCGCGCGCGCCTCGGCCGAGTCGCCGATCGCGCGGTCGAGCTTCATCTGCAGCTCGGTGCGGTGCGCGATCACGCGCGCCGCCTGGTTGCGCAGCTCGAGGTCCTGCTTGCGGGCCTCGGCCATCGCCTGCTCGATCTGCACTTCGGGCCGCATCCGGCTCTCCACGCCACCCGTCACCAGCGCCTTGATATATCCCCAGACCCGGCTGAAGAACCCCATCTACGTCCCCTTCATCGTCGTCGGACTATCGGAATTGTGCCCGTAAGCCTCCGCGAGGCCATCTGCCAGCGCGCGCATGCGGTCGCGGAGCTCGGTCACGTCGGCCGCACCCACCGTAGGTGTCGACGCCTCGGCGCGGGCCTGCACCAGCCGCGCGCGGATCGTGCCGAGGCTGGCCTGCAGGCTCGCGATCTCCTCGTCGAGCGCCGACCGTTTGCCTGCCAGCGACTCGACCACGTCGAGCTGCTCCGTGATGGCGGAGGCCGCCTCGGCCGACCGCGGCGACTCACGGCCGAGGCGCGAGTACTCCGCGAGCCGGCGCTGCAGATCGGCGACGTCGACCGACTGCAGGTACAGGTCGACGTCCGACGCGCGGCGCGCGTTCACGATCAGCTCGTTGCAGAGCGCGTCGACCGCCTCCTCGACGCCCTCCGGTCGCACGGGCGCCTTGGCCAGCTCCGCGACGATGCCGCGCTCCTCGTTGAGCACCGCGATCACCTGCCCGCGGAGGCCGCCCGTGATGCCCTGGAGCGAGCGCTTGCCGCCCGGCAGGCGATCCTCGGAGCGCGCCACGAGGCGGTCGGTCTCCTTGGGATCACGGATCGTCGAGGCGATCATCAGACCGTAGACGGGAATCGCCGCGCCGAGCACCCAGGGCGTCGTGAGAATGGCCGCGGCCGCCATGCCGGCCAGCAGGAGGACGTTCAGCGGCTTCGTCGCGGCGTTGAGCAGGACGCGCCAGAAGAGCCGATCGCGGCTATCGCTCACGCGTCAAGCGTAGCCGGATCAGAAGAACGACGAGATCGACGTGTAGACCGCGTTGATGTTGTCAGGGTCGCCGTCGTACTGCTTGCCGCCGCCGGCGACGGCCACCGCCTTCAGCGCATCGCGGTTCGCGGCCGCCCCGTAGGCGATCGTGAACACGCGCACCGTGCCGGCCTCCGATGTGCCCTTCAGCTTCGCGATCACGTCGTCGACGTTCGCGTTCGACTTGTTGTCCTCGCCGTCGGTGAGGACGACCTCGGCCGCGATGTGCTTCGGGTCGGCCTGCTGCAGCAGCAGGTCGATGCCGTCGATGGTCGCGTCGTAGACCGCGGTGCCGCCGTCGGGGAACAGCCCGCTGATGGCGTTCTGGAGCGTGTCGCGCGCAGCCGGCGTCATCTCGGCGAACGGCTGCACGAGCGCCGACTTGTCGGAGAACGCCACGAGCGCCACGCGGTCGCGCGGCGAGAGCTGGGTGAGGAACCGCTTCAGCCCCTCCTGCGCCTGCGCGAGCTTGTCCTCGTCGCCCATCGAGCCGGAGGTGTCCAGCACGAGCACGATGTCGGCGGGCTTGCGGTCCTCGTGCCACAGCTCGCGGATCCGGGCGAGCACCTTCGGCTCGGGCAGCGACAGAAGGCGCGTCGGCAGCGATCCGTCGACGCCGTTCTCCTTGGTCAGGCTGCCGGCCAGCGGCACGGTCGTATCGGAGGGCCGGAAGCCGGCCGCCATCACCTTCGACTGCACGTCGTTCGAGGTGAGGAACTCGACGACCTTCGCCGCCCCCGCCTTCTGGTCGGCCGACACCCACGGGGCGTCGAGCACGATCAGCGGGTTGTCGGAGAAGAACGTGCCCTCCTTGGGATAGATCGCGACCAGCCGCTTGCCGCCCTTGCGCAGGCGGGCGTTGTAGTCGACGAGCGTCGTCTCCTCCATCGCGACGGCCGACGCGAACGCCGGACCGCGGGCGGCGAGCTGTTCGGCGAAGAACAGGGTGGTGTCGCCGTAGTGCACGACCGACGACTGGATGTCACGCACCTGGCCACGCGCCGTCGGGTCCTCGACGTCCTGGAGCGTCAGCCCCTCCGTCTTGCCGGTCGCGGCGTAGTACTCGGCGGCGACGGCCGACAGGCCGGAGGTGGAGAAGTCGGGGTTGGTGTGGCCGAGCCGGAACGGGCCCCACTCCGGGTGACCGTACTTGGCCCAGCCCTGCGTGTTCTTCGACTCCGCGAGGATGTCGGCCCAGCCGAGCTTCTTGGCGGGCCATCCGAGCGCCTGCGCCTGGTCCTCCCACATCGCGATCACGAGCGGCGTGCGGAACATCGAGACGTTCTGGCGCGGCACCCACGTGACGTCGGCGGTCTGCGTCAGCAACCGGCCCCAGAGCGACGACGACGGCGTCCAGATCACCGGCTGGAGCGTGCCTGCCTTGAGGCGGTCGAGCCCGGCGCCGGACGAGACGTTCTCGCCCTTCACGAAGACGACGTGGCCGTTGACGGTGACGTTGCGCTTGTTGAAGTCGGCGAAGGCCTGCTTGAAGAGGGTGTCCTTCTCCGGCGAGTACGCGACCGAGACGACGATCGCGCCGGACGGGGCCTGCACCTCGGTCGTCGTGCCGGGATCGTTCGGCGACGCCTGGGATCCGCCGGACGAGACCTTGACGATGGCCGCCACCAGCACGACCAGGATCCCGGCGAGCAGGGCGATGCCGCGAATCAGCTTGGCGTCCACGATGCGAACGGTAGTCCAGCCTGGAGGGAACCGTTGCTGGGAATACCACGAATACGTCCACGACCGCCATGAGCCGCGACCGTGGTACCCTCAGTCCAGAGCTCGTAGGGAGGCATCGATACATGTTCGGCAACACCATTGGCCCCGGCGAGATCGCGATCGTTCTCGTGATCGCGCTGTTGATCTTCGGACCGAAGAAACTGCCCGAACTCGGCAAGGGTCTCGGACGGGGCATGCGCGATTTCAAGCGCGCCGTCACGGGCGACGACGAGGACGAGCGCAAGGACGAGGAAGAGAAGATCAAGGCCGCGATTCCGGAGAAGGCCCCCGAGGCCGTCGTGACGACGGTCAAGGTCGTCGAGCCGACCGCGGTCGAGGTCGAGGTTCAGCCGCCGGCGCCCGCCGCGTCCGGCGCTGACGAAAGCCGCTAAGTGGCAGTTCCCGGCATGCGGTTCCGCGTCCGCCGGGTCGCGCACGACGAGGAAGTCACCGTCGTCGAGCATCTCGACGAGCTTCGCGACCGGCTGCTGATATCGCTGATCTGTCTCGGCGTGGCGTTCTCGGTGGCGTTCTGGCGCCACGAGGACATCGTCCGGCTGCTGATCCGGCAGGTGCCGAAGTCGACCGACGGCAGGCAGATCGACCTGGTCGTGCTGGCGGTCGGCGAGCAGTTCAAGATCGCCGTCACGATCTCGTTCTGGGCGGCCGTGATCGTGGCGCTGCCGGTGCTCTTCTACCAGCTGTACTCCTACGTGCTGCCGGCGTTCAATCCGAACCGGTCGGCGACCACCTGGCCGCTGCTGGTGCTGGTGCCGCTGCTGTTCACGTGCGGCGCGGTGTTCTCCTACCTGGTCGTGATCCCGGCCGCCGCGAAGTTCCTGCTGCAGTTCGACTCCAACCTGTACCTGGTACAGCCACGCGCGCTCGACTGGTACGAGTTCTGCGTCACGATGATGCTCGCGATGGGGCTGATCTTCGAGCTCCCGGCCGCCGTGCTGCTGCTGACCAAGATCGGGATCGTGAACTCCAAGCTGCTGCGCCGCTACCGCAGGCACGCCGTCGTGGCACTCGCGGTCCTCGCCGCAGCGCTGCCCGGCGTCGACCCGGTATCGATGATCATGGAGTTCATCCCGCTACTCGTGCTGTACGAGTTGTCGGTCATCCTCTCCAAGCTGGTGGAGCGCAAGAGCACGGTCGACGACGACCTCGACGCCGTGACGGGTCCCTGACCGCAATTCGTACGCTAGCCTGAGAGAGCCGCGTGGCGTCGCCGCGCACGAAGACACGTCGTCGTTTTCCAAAGGGCCGGGACCGAAATCGCCGAGCAGAAGAGCACCAGGGGTACCCAGGGGTACTCGGTAGGAGCCAAGAAGAGCGGCAAGCGCAATAGCCGCGGGAAGGGCTCCGCGAAAGCGCCGCAGGAGAAGAAGCTCTTCACCGAGCGCCTGAAGGGCAGCGGCAAGTGGGTCTTCCTGCTGCTGGCCATCATCTTCGCGAGCTCCTTCGTGCTGTTCGGCGTCGGCTCGAGCGGCTCCGTCGGCCTGCAGGACATCCTTCAGTCGGGCGGCGGTGGTAACGCCGCCACCACCGAGGTGTCGTCGGGCGATCTGACGGCCGCGCTCGCCGCGACGAAGGCGAAGCCGGCCGATGCCCAGGCGTGGGTCACGCTCGGCAAGGCGTACCAGGCGACGGCGGCCGAGGAGTCGAGCGCGAAGCGCGACGTGCAGGCAGCGGCCAACTACGACAAGTCCGTGGCGGCGTGGGTGAAGGCCTCGACGCTGGACAAGGCCAACGTCGATGTGCTGCAGGGCCTCGCTGCCGCATACGTGGCGCAGGGCTCGGCGCTGCAGACGCAGATTACGGCCCTGCAGAACGAGGCCGCCCTCGTGCAGGCCGGCGCGTCGCCCGAGTCGACGCTGCTGCCGTCGGGCCTGAACACGCCCGACGCCGTGTCGGCGGCGGCGAACACGCAGATCACCGAGCGCGTCACCGCGCTCCAGGAGAAGGCGACGCCGCTGCAGGCCTCGGCCGACAAGTCGACGCTGGCCGCGTACGAGACGTGGCGGAAGCTGACCGTCCTGCGCAAGGACGATCCGGCGATCTGGTTCGAGTTCGCTGGTGCCGCCGTGTCGGCAGCCAATGGCGTCAGCACGACCGACACCAAGAAGCTCGACGCGGTCAAGGCCGATGCCATCAAGGGCTACAAGCAGTTCCTGCTGCTCGCGCCCGGCGATCCGCTGGCGGCACAGGTGCAGTCCGCGGTCGACCAGCTGGAGGGCAAGACCGCCACGACGGCGACCACGAGCACCGGCGCCGCAACGACGGCGGCTGCAACGACCGCGGCGGGCACTACCTCCACGACCCCGTGAGCGAGTTCGGGCTCGAGCGGTTCGAGGCCGGTGACCAGGCGGAACTGGTCGTCGTCACGGGCACGGTCGGGGCGCTCGCGGCTCGGGACCTGACGGAGGCGCTGGAGGCGGCGGGCCGCAACGGCGCCCGCCGCGTCGTGGTCGACGTGACGGACGCCGAGATCGACGACCCGGATGCCGTCTCCGGCATGTACGACCTGGCCCGGCTGATGCGCGCCCGTGACGGCCTGGTCGCGATCGTCGTACCCCGCAAGCATGTGCTTCGCGGCATCCTCAGCGCGACCGGCGTGACGCAGGCGTTCACGCTCTACGACTCGCGTCGCGCGGCCCTGGACGACCTCGACCTCGACGGCTGAGCCCGGGTACACTCGGGTCTTCGGGCCGTTAGCTCAGCTGGTAGAGCAGGGGACTCTTAATCCCAAGGTCGTAGGTTCGATCCCTACACGGCCCATGCCGCGAGGCGTTTGATAGAGCCAAATCGAGCGCTTCGCCTCACTCACGCCAAGCCGGTGCGGGTACCGTGGTAGTACGAACTCCGAAAAAGGGCCCGCGCAGCCCGGGCCGGAGACAGCCTCTGCGCACGCCGCGGCCCTAGATCGAGAAAGCGCCTTCCATCCGCTCTGCGTGCACCTTCCGCTGCTCGCGGCTCCAGTGGCCGTAGATGCCGACGGTGACCGCGAGGCTCGAGTGGCCGGGCTGGCGTTGCAAACAGGTGAGCTCAGCTCCGTGCTCGAGGGCGATGCGGGCATAGGTGTGGCGGAGGGAGTGGAACGTGCGCAGGGCACCGGTCGGGCCTGGACGTGGAACGCCGGCGCGGCGCATCGCGGGATAGAGCTCGCGTTTCAGGATCGTCGACGACACCAGGAACCCGTCGCGACCGTCGCCGGGGAAGACGAGCTCGCTGTCGGCGGTGGTGTCCTTTCGCCCCACCACGCGCCGAGCAGGTCGACCAGGTCGCGGGTGATATCGACGTCGCGGCGTTCATGGTTCTTGGGGATGCCGAGATGGCCGTCGGTGATCGACCGTCGGACGCGCGTCACGGCGGCGGCGAGGTCGACGTCGCGCCAGGTGAGCGCGGCGAGCTCACCCTGCCGCATCCCGGTTTTGAGCGCCGTCAAGATCAGCGTGCGGAACACACCGGGCGTGACCTCCACGACGAGCCGGGCGAGCTCGGCGTCCTCGAAGTAGGCCGCCTCCTTCTTGGCCGGTCGCGGTCGTTGCGCCCTCGGGAGGCGCTTGACCGGGTTGTCCGCGATGTAACCGTGCGCCTGTGCCGCCTCGAAGCAGGCGTTCAGAACGCGCAGGTGTTTTGCTCGGGTCGAGTCGGACAGGCCGGCGCTGCGCAGCGCGGCGTTGAAGTCGCCGATCGAGGCCGCTCGGATCTGGCGGACGTCATGCTCGCCCAGCCCGGCGAGCCGAACGAGACCGGCGCGGTCCTGCGGTACGCCGCGCGTCGCGTACGCGATGGTGGAGGCGTAGGAGGCGCGGGTCGTCGGCTTCGTCTCGAGCGTCGACAGCCACCGAGCAGCCCAGTCGGCGAACTTCGCGTGGAGCTGGGGCTGATAGGCGCCGTCGTCGACCTGAGTACCGATCTTCCGCAGCGCCCGCTCGGCCTGCTTGCGGTTCTTCCCCA
>JBBQFB010000145.1:0-9979 GCA_038321545.1 Gaiellales bacterium | reverse complement strand
GGGAACGGCCCGAACCCGATCGTCGGCGGCCGGATGCCGTTCGGCCAGCCGCCGTTGCCGGCTGCCGACCTCGCGACGATCCGCGACTGGATCACCGCCGGTGCGCGGAACGCCGGCGGAAAGACCGTATCGGCCGGGCAGGTCGCGACGCCCGGTAACGTCACGGCGCTGGCGCAGGCGAACGCGCCCCAGGTGTCCACGGGTGACGCAACGATCGCCGGCACCATCTACGACGTCCGGCACCAGCCGCTGCCGGGCGCAGTGGTCGCGATGCTGGTGATCCGGCCCGACCTGCCGGGCGGTGAGGAGCACTACCTCGCTGCCGTCACCGGCGCCGACGGTCGCTACGCCATCCGCGGTGCGCCGGTCGGACGGGTCGAGATCAAGGCGTACAGCACCGGGACGGTGTACGTCTCGCACCTGGTCACTACCACCGCCGGCCAGACCGCCGTCGCCGACGTCGGCCTTCCGGCCGAGGCGACCGAGACCCCGACCATCTCCAAGGCCAGCGTGCAGAAGCAAGGGGATCAGCTGGTGCTGTCGATGGACGTGCAGGGCTCGCGGCTCGACCGCAACTACACGCTGGCGGTGAATCCGGGCTCGGGGCGCGTGTTCGAGCTGCGGGCGACGCCGGACGGCAGTGAGAAGCCAGGTCCCTGGTCGCGCACGATCCCCGCCGCCGGACTCGACGGAGGGTGGATCTTCCTCGCCGTCAGCCACGACTGCAACGTCTCGAACATGATCACGGTCCCGGCCGCCTGAGCCGGTGCGCGTCGTCGTCGTCTCGGTGATCGCCGTCGCCCTCGCCGCTGCGGTACTCGCGGTGTCCGGCCGCGGCGACGCGGCCGTCGTCTCGTACGCCAGGGACGTGCAGCCGATCTTCGACCGCTCGTGCATCAGCTGCCATCCCAGCGCCTATCCGTATCTCGATCTCCGGCCCGGACGGTCCTGGGCGCAGCTGGTGAGCGTCCCGGCCGCCACCGATCCGGCCTTCGAGCGGGTGCTTCCGGGACGGCCCGAGCTGTCGTACCTGATCACCCACCCGCCCGACCCGTCGAACGCGACGCTCCTGACCGCGAGCGACCGCGACACGCTGGTGCGCTGGATCCGCGAGGGGGCGCGACACAATTGACCGCTGTCCCGGCCGGCCGTCTGCTCGGCTCGGCCCTGACCGCAGTCGCCGCCCGGGCGCGGCTGATCGGCGTCGCCGCGGTGGTGGCGGCAGTGGTCGGCGGCGTGGTGCTGCGCCGCGCCGGCGTCGACCTCGGCGCGGCGACCGCGCCGATGTTCTGGGTCGACTTCTACGACAAGTACGGGTTCGGGCCGATGCACCCGTGGTGGCCGCTGCCGGTTCTGGCCGCGGCGCTGGTCGCCGCGATCGCGCTGCTGCGCCACCTCGAGCTGCCGGCACCGCTGTTCCTCGCCGGTGCCTTCGCAGTGGCGCTCGCGGCTCGCCTCGGGCTCAACACGGCCCAGTTCGGCCGCGACGAGTGGACGTGGCCATTGACCCGGCCCAACTCCGTGGAGACGGAGTACCCGGCCGCGTACCACGTCGTGTCCGGGCACGTGCTGGCGTTCATCGATCATTTCGCCGAGCTGGTGCCGCGGCTCCCGGTCCATCCCTCGGGGCACCCGGTCGGAGCGACGCTGGCGTTCTACGTGCTCGACCAGGCTACCGGCAGTCCGCAGGGAACGGCGATCGCGCTCAGCCTGCTGGGCGCGAGCGCGGTCGTCCCGACGCTCCTCCTGGGACGCACGCTGGGCGGCGAGGCAGCCGCTCGCAGGGCGGTGATCCTGTTCGCGCTGGCGCCGCAGACGCTCCTCTACGGCACCACCTCCTACGATGCCGCGTTCGTGCCGCTGACGACCCTTGCGGTCTGGCTCCTCGTCAGCCGGCGCGTCGTCACGGGCTCCCTCGTCGTGGCGGCCGCGTTTCTCCTCAGCTACGCGCTGGCGATCGTCGCGGTGTTCGCAGCGCTGGTGGCGGGGCGGCGCGGCGGCATCCGCATCGCCGTGGTCGCGGCCGCGACATCGGTTGCAGTCCTGGCGGTAATCGCGATCGGGTTCGGCTACGACCCCGTGCACGCGGTCCTGGCCACGCGCGACGCGTACGAGCGCGGGATCGGTGGCCGCCGGCCGTTCTGGTTCTGGGTCATCGCCGGACCGGCGGCGTTCCTGATCGTGCTCGGGCCACTGCTGGCCGAGCGCTTGCTCTGCGGTGTCGAGCGGGGCGGTGCGGCCGCCCGGGCGCTGGTGGTCTGCGTGGTGCTGGCGGCCGCGACCGGCGTGATCGAGGCAGAGGTCGAACGGATCTGGCAGTTCCTCGTCCCGCTCGCCGCTGTCGCGGCGGCGCCGTACGCGACAACGCGCCGCTGGCTCATCCTCGGCCTTGCAGCCGGCCTCGTCCAGGCCTACCTGATCGAGCTGCGCTGGGACACGACGTTCTGAGCGGCACCGGGAGCGCGGCCGGCGCGCCACCGAGGCGTTGATCGCCGCTCCGATTCGACAGAGGTATGGTCTCGGCACGCGGACGGCGAGGACGGTGGTCGAGCTGGACCGGGATGTGTACTGGGACGAGGTGTACCGCAGCCGTGGCCCCGAGCTGCACTCGTGGTTCGAGGCCGTGCCGGAGACGTCGCTGGCGATGATCGGCCGCGCCGCTCTCGATCCCGGCGATGCCGTCCTCGATGTCGGTGCAGGCACGTCGGCCCTCGCGCAACTCCTGAGCCAGCGGGGATTCCGGGTCACGGCGCTGGACGTGTCGGCCTCCGCGATCGACCAGGCTCGCCGGCGGGCACGGTGCGACGCGGGCGCGATCGAGTGGGTGGTCGCGGACGTGCTGACGTGGGCCGCGCCCGGCCGGTTCCGGCTCGTGCACGATCGCGCTGTCTTCCACTTCCTGACCGATCCGGCCGACCGCAACGCCTACGTGGCACGGCTCCGCGACCGGCTCGAACCCGGCGGCCAACTGGTGCTGTCGACGTTCGCGGCCGACGGTCCCGAGCGGTGCTCCGGGCAGTCCGTGGCGCGCTACGACGCGCCGGGGCTCACGTCGGAGCTCGGCCCGGGCTTCCGGATCGAAGAAGTGCGGCAAGAAACCCACCGGACGCCCGGTGGGGTCGATCAGCGCTTCATCTCGATCCGGGCCCGCTTCGGCACCGATCCGCGGTCGCAGGCCTCGTAACAGGCATCGTCGCCTGGCCGGGTTCCCGAGCGTGCCGTTCCGGCGCGGGCTCGATCGTCCGGACGGCGTCGGTGACGTCGCGACCGGAACACGTCGGCGCCTTCGCTACGTTGTGGCGCGCCCCGCCAGCGTGTATCGATCGACCGAGGCGCGCGTCCCGGGCGTCTCGTCGGCGGGCATTGCCGCGAAGACCGCCTCGCCCCGCGCGTAGTCCGCGTCGTTGTCGAAGAACTGCAGCACCACCGCCCGCGCGTTCGCCTCGTCGTGAAGCATGATCATCTCGGTCACCGGCACGTCCTCCGGGCGCTCACCACTCGCGATCTGGCTCACGATGTTGGCGACGCGCTCCGCGGATACGCCTTCGAAGGTGACGGCGCGAACGAGGGACATCGGGAACTCCCTTCTCGTCGGGGCCTCGACACTACGCCGCCCGTCCGGCCGCGTCAACACGAGCCAGTCGGCTGTGTGATCGGTCGGCGGTCGACCCACGTTTCGCATCCCGTCCGCTCCCGGAGCCGGGAACGTGCTTCGATGCGGCGATGACGTGGCGCTCGCTGACGGGGATCGCTCTGGCCTGCGCCCTCCCGGCGCTCGCGGCGGCCTGTGGTGACGACGGCGCCGGCGCGCTGCCGGCCGGCTGTCCCGGCTCCACGCTGCGCTGTACGCTCGCCGACCCGCATGACGTCGGGACGCTCGATCCGGCGCCCGGAGAACCGCTCGTGCAGCGCCGTGACCTGGCGCCGGCTGCCCCGGTCGCCCGGCCGCTGGTGGTGTTCGCACAGCTGTCCGACGCGCACGTCACCGACTCGCAGTCGCCGCTGCGGATCGAGGCGGTCGATCCGGTCGGAGGCTCGGTCACGTCGGCGTTCCGGCCCCAGGAGGCGCTCACCACCCAGGTGCTGGCGGCGGCCGTGGCGAGCATCAACGTGCTGCGGCCGGCGTTCGTGCTGGAGACCGGCGACCTGATCGACAACGCGCAGCGCAACGAGCTCGCGTGGGCGCTCGGCATCCTGAAGGGCGGCCCGGTCCGCCCTGACTCCGGGGCGCGCGGATACGAGGGCGTGCAGGCCGCGACGGCACCCGACCCGTTCCTCTACCGCCCCGACGTCGACCAGCCGCAGCATCCCGGTCTGCTCGACGACGCGGTGACGCCCTTCACCGCGCCCGGCCTGGCGGCGCCGTGGCTGCCGCTGATCTCCAACCACGACATCCTGGTGCAGGGAAACGTGCCGGCCGACGCCGGCCTGCGTGAGGTCGCGACCGGTGCCGAGAAGCTCGTTGCGCCCTCGGCGGCGGCGATCGACCAGGCCCGCCGCGGCAGGTTCGACCGCGCCGACATCGCCGCCCTGCTGCAGGATGACGCCGCGGGCCGGTTCCAGCCCGTCGCCGCCGATCCGGCCCGCGAGCCGCTCGCGCCGGCGGCCGTGATCGCTGCCATCGAGGCCGCCTCCGGGGTGTCGGCCGACCCCGCCATGCAGCGGGCGGGGCTGCTCGCGTACCGGCGCGCGGTCGCCCCGGGCGTCGACGTGATCGCGCTCGACACCGCGAATCGCGCCGGCGGCGCCGATGGCGTGCTGCCACCGGTCGAGCTGGAGTGGTTGCGGCAGGCGCTCGCCGCGAGCCGCGGCCACCGCATCCTGATCGTCTCGCCCACCGCGCTCGGCGATACCACCGGCGGCGAGGAGGCCCTCGCGGCGATCGACGCGACGCCCGGCGTGGTGGCGGTGCTGAGCGGGGACACCCACCGCAGCCTGATCGATGCCCGGCGAACGGCGGCCGGTGGCTACTGGCTGGTGCGCACGCCGTCCCTCGTCGACTACCCGCAACAGGCGCGCGCCTTCCGGCTGGTGCAGCTCACGGACGGCCGGGTCGCGCTCGACACGTGGCTGATCGACCACGCCGGCGTGCCCGGCGCGAAGGGCTACCTCGGCCTCGCCGGCATCTCGCGCTCGCTGGCCGAGCTCGACTTCCAGGGCGGCCGCCCGAAGGGCGACGCCGGACGACGTCAGGACCGCAACGTCCGCCTGTACCTGCCGGGCTGAGCCTACTCGGCGCGGAGCGCGGCCAGGACGGTGACGCGGGAGTAGCGGATCGCCACCGCCACGCTCGCCGCGACCGCCGCGAGCAACCCGCCGATCGCGACCAGCAGCAGGTCGCCCCGGGCGAGCGAGAGTTCGAGCGCGCCGTAGGTGCCGAGCAGGCCGGTCACGATCGGGTCGAGCACCAGCACCTCCAGCACCGCCGCCAGCACCACCGCCAGGCCGATCAGGGTGATCGCCGCACCGGCCAGCAGCATCGCCACGTGGAGCCGCCCGCCGCCGACGACCCGGACCACCGCCACGGTCTCCGCCCGTTCGCGGGCCAGGCCGACCAGGGCCAGCACGGCGAGCGCAATCGAGCCGGCGCCGTTCACGACCGCGACGGCGCGCAGCAGCGCGACCACGGCGGCGACGAACGACGAGCCGGACGGGAGCAGGCCGTCGGTCGGAACGGCCCGGATGCCGAGGGCGGCGAGGCGGCGTGTCGCCTCCGCCGGCGTCGTCCCCGGAGCGGGCCGCACGGCGATCTGCGGGGTGATCGCCGGCTGCGCCGCGAGCAGCGTGGCCTCGTCCGTGTACGCGATCCGGCCGTCGTTGAGGGGCTCGCGGACGACGGCGACCACCCGCAGCCGCACCTCGCCGCCATCCTGCGGATCGGCGATCAGCGTCTGGCCGGGCGACAGGCCGAGGCTGCTCGCAAGACCCTCGCCGACCTCCGCCTCGCCCGGTGCCGCCGCTCGCCGGCCGGTCAGGATCGGACGGCCGTCGAACACGCCCGCCGCACCATCGCCGAACGCCACCACGCGGAGCGGTTGCCCGAGGTCGAAGGCGTCGACGGCGAGCGTGTCGTACCGCGTCGCGGCGGCCGCGATGCCCGGCGTCGCCCGCACCGTCGCGAGCGCGCCCGGCGTGGCCTGCACGAGGACCGAGTAGCGCACTCCGAGCGACTGCGGATTGTCCTGCGCGGCCTGCAGCGTGCGCGCCAGCGAGCTCATCACGAGCACGACGGCAACGCCGCCCGCGACCGCGACAACCGACGCCGCCAGGCGCACCGGCCGGGAGACGGCGAGCCGTGCGCCGAGCAGCAGCGGCGACCCCACGACGCCGGCCCGTGACGTGCGGACGACGGCCGCGCCGCGCAGCAGCTCGGCCACCGGCCGGCGTGCCGCCAGCAGCGCCGGCGTGCCCGCCGCGACGGCCGCGCCGGCCACCGCGAGGACGGCCACGAGCAGGTGGTCGACCGCCAGCGTGTGCGGGGGTGGGAGCGAGTTGAAGCTCTTCAACAGCTCAGCCGCCGATCCGGCCACGGCGACCGACCCGACCACGATCCCGGCGCCGCCGGCCACCACGGCGAGCAGTCCGACCTCGAGCGCGTAGGTGCCGGCGATCGCGGTGGCCGGGAACCCGATCGCGCGCAGCGCGCCGATGGTCGCCAGGTCGCGCGTGACGCGGGCGTGGGCGGCGGCCGCGATCATCACCAGCGCGGCCGCCAGCGCGACCAGGGCGAACGCCGCGATCACCGACGAGATCAGCCCGGCGGCCTGGTCGATCGCCAGCCGGATCCCGGTCCGCGTCTGGAGCGTGGCCTTCTCCAGCCCGAAGCTGGCGGCGCGCAGCTGCGCCAGCGTCACCGGCAGCCGCGACGGGTCGCGGACGTCGATGTTCACGGCCGTCACGGGCCGCCGGCCCGGGGCGTTCGAGAGCGCCCGGCGCACGGTCAGGTACGGCAGGTAGATCCGCGGTCGGGACGCCAGCGGGAAGGCGAGCGTGTCGGGCTCCACCGACGCACCGACGACGCGCAGGAACAGCGGCCCACGCCGGCCGCGCACGACGATTCCCTGCCCGAGCCGGAGGTGCCAGCTGTCGAACAGACCGCGCTCGATCACGACCTCGTCGTCACCGCCCGTCAGCCAGTGCCCGGCCACCATCAGGATCCCGGGCGGCAGCGTGGAGGACAGGATCCCGTTCGCCTCCGCGGTGCCGGTGCGCCGCTGACCGTCGCCGCGTCGCGTGCCGATGTCGACGGGACGAACGGTCAGACGTGCCGACCAGCCGGCGATGTTGGCGATCGGATCGAGCCGCGCCTGCACGGTGGTCAGCGGCACCGGGTTGAACCGTGCCTCGATGTCGGCGGTGCCTGCCGCCACCTGCGCGCGATCGAGCCCGCCGCCCAGCGCGTCGCGGGTCGTCACGGCGCTGCCGAGGATGGCGCCGGCGAAGAACAGGCCGAGGATCGTCGCGATCGTCGACGCCGGGCGCGCCCGGAGCGCGGCCAGCGCACGCCGGACGATCGCGCTCACGCGAGCCGTCCGTCGCGCAGACCGATGACGCGGTGCGACGCCGCCGCCAGCCGGTCGTCATGCGTCACGAGAATCACCGTCCGCCCGGCGGCGGTGATGCGCCCGAGCTCGGCGATCACGGTAGCGCCGGCGGCGGCGTCGAGGTTGCCGGTCGGCTCGTCGGCCAGCAGCAGCGGCGGATCCATCACGAGCGCCCGGGCCAGCGCGACCCGCTGGCACTCGCCGCCGGACAGGTCGATCGGCAGCTGTCCGATCACCCCGGCCAGTCCAAGGCTCTCGACCAGGTGGCCGGCGCGCCGGCGTCCGCCGTCACGGTCGCCCGCCAGGCGCGCCGGCAGCAGCACGTTCTCCCAGGCCGACAGCTCCGGTATCAGGTGGAACGACTGGAACACGAAGCCGACGCTCGTCCGCCGGAACCGGGCCAGCGCCGACTCCCGTAGCGCCCCCAGCGACTGGCCGGCGATCACGACCTCGCCGGACGTCGGGCGGTCGAGCCCGCCAAGCAGGTTCAGCAGCGTCGACTTGCCGGATCCCGAAGGCCCGAGGATCGCGACCAGCTCGCCTGCGGCGACGTCGAAGCTGACGCCGTCGAGCACGGCCCGCGCAGCGGTGCCGCGCCCGTACAGGCGGCGCAGCTGCCGGACCTCGACCAGATTCGTCACGCTGCCAGCATCACACGAGCAGGTCGTGTCCTGGCGGCATGCGGATCGATCACCACGGCATCGTACGGTGCGATTGCCGGCGGGACGGGGGAGCGAGAGGCGTCGGGCGACCCTCGTTCACCGTTCCGTTCCCGGCGCGGTGCGGTCCTGGCCTACGCTCGGTGGATGGCATCCGCCGACAACGCGCCCGTTCTGGTCACCGGCGGCCTCGGCTTCATCGGCTCGCACGTCGTCGCCGCGCTGGTGGCGGCCGGTCGCCCGGTGCGGGTTCTCGACCACGACCGCGCTCCGGCGCCCGGCGTGGTGCCCGCCGGCGTCGAGGTGCTGGCCGGCGACGTCCGCGATCCGGACGCCGTCGCGCGCGCCGTCCGCGGTGCCGGCGCGGTGTCGCATCACGCGGCGATGGTCGGCCTGGGCGTCGACTTCGACGACGTCGCGCGGTACGTCTCGCACAACGACCTCGGCACGGCGGTGCTGCTGCGGGCTCTCGCGGCCGACCGGTTCCGGGGCCGCCTGGTCGTGGCGAGCTCGATGGTCGTCTACGGCGAGGGCCGCTACCGGTGTGCGCGGCACGGGCCGGTGGCGCCGCCGCCGCGCTCGCGCGCCGACCTCGACGAGGGCCGCTTCGAGCCGGTCTGCCCGGTGTGCGGCTCGCCGCTCGCCCCCGAGGTGGTGCCGGAGAACGCGCCGGGCGACCCGCGCAACGTCTACGCCGCGACGAAGCTCCACCAGGAGCATCTCGCGACGGTGTTCGGCCGTGAGCTCGGCGTCCCCGTGGTGCGCCTGCGGTACCACAACGTGTATGGCCCAGGCATGCCCCGTGACACGCCGTACGCCGGCGTGGCCAGCATCTTCCGGAGCGCGCTCGAGGATGGCCGGCCCCCGCAGGTGTTCGAGGACGGCGGGCAGCGTCGCGACTTCGTGCACGTCGCCGATGTGGCCCGCGCGAACGTGCATGCCCTCGCCGCCGACGCCCCGACCGGCCCGTTCAACGTCGCGAGCGGCGAGCCCCACACCATTGGCGAGATGGCGACCGCGCTGGCAGCTGCGCTCGATCCGGCGCTCGCACCGCAGGTCACCGGCGCGTACCGGCTGGGCGACGTCCGGCACGTGTTCGCGTCCCCGGCACGGGCCCGCGACGAGCTCGGGTTCATCGCCCGCGTGTCGTTCGCGGACGGGATGCGGGAGTTCGCGCACGCGCCGCTACGGGCGGCGCCGCCGACGCCCCGCGAGCGCGACTGACAGGGCGACGACGGCGACCAGCGCAAGCACCAGCGCGACGTTGCGCGGGTAGTCGTTCGGCAGCCGCGACGGGTCGCGGGCATCGCGGCCGTCGCCGAACAGGCCCGGGATGCCGAACAGCAGCACCGCGCCGCCGACGATCGCGGCCACCTGCACGGCCCGCCGCCAGGGGTCGCTGACCCGACGCACGACCAGCCACCCGCCGATCACCAGCGCGGGCGCCAGCACGGCATCGTGCAGCACGAGCCCGCCGATGAACCAGGTGCCGAAGTCTCGCAGCGGCACGTGCCGGGACTGGAGCGCGTGGAGGCCCCAGATCACGCAGGCCGCTCCGACTGCGAGCAGCGGGTAGAAGATCCGGCGGTCGATCGGGTCGTCGTCGACGTCGGTGCTCACAGGACCTCGATCCGAGTCAGCCACTTCGTCTGCTGGACGCCCGCTCCGGCCCAGCCGGGGGTAGGCTCCCGAGCGTGGCCCCCCTTCCACCACGTCCGGCGCGCCTCGCCACGCTCGCCGTGCACGGATCCGGCAGCTCGGCTGCCGCGGCGACGC
>JBBQFB010000144.1:0-9991 GCA_038321545.1 Gaiellales bacterium | reverse complement strand
CGGCTGCAGTTCGAGCTGCAGACCATCCGCGAGATGGGCTTCGCCGACTACTTCCTGATCGTCTGGGACTTCGTCCAGTTCTCGAAGTCGAACGGCATCGGCGTCGGGCCGGGCCGCGGCTCGGCGGCCGGCTCGCTGGTGGCGTACGCGCTGCGCATCACCGACGTCGACCCGATCCGGTACGAGCTGCTGTTCGAGCGCTTCCTGAACCCCGGCCGCAAGTCCATGCCCGACATCGACATCGACTTCTCGGTCGCGGGCCGCGAGCGCGTCATGAATTACGTGGTCGACAAGTACGGCCGCGAGCGGGTCGCGCAGATCATCACGTTCGGCAAGCTGGCCGCGAAGGCCGCCACGCGCGACACGGGCCGCGTGCTGGGCCTGCCGTTCGGCGTCGTCGACCGGATCGCGAAGATGATCCCGGAAGGCCCGAAGGTCGGCTTCGACGACTGCCTGAAGCCGGGCCAGGACCTGCAGACGGCCTACGACGATCCGGCATCCATCGGCCAGGACTCGCAGGGCCGCGCGGTCACCACCCGCCAGCTGATCGACATGGCCCGGCCGCTCGAGGGCCTCGTCCGGCAAGACTCCATCCACGCCGCCGCCGTCGTGATCGGCGACCGCGACCTGTCCGAGTACCTGCCGCTGCAGCGCAAGGGTGCCGACGAGCCGATCGTGACGCAGTACGCGATGGGCGACGTCGACGCCCTCGGCCTGCTGAAGATGGACTTTCTCGGCCTCCGCAACCTCGACGTGATCGACGAGGCCGTGCGTCTCGTGCACGAGTCGTCGGGCACCGAGATCGACCTTGAGGCGCTGCCGCTGGACGACAAGAAGACGTTCGCACTGCTGGCAAAGGGCGACGCGACCGGCGTGTTCCAGTTCGAGTCGAGCGGCATGCGCGACGCCCTCCGGCAGGTCAAGCCGACCGAGTTCGACGACATCATCGCCCTCGTCGCGCTGTACCGGCCGGGCCCGATGCAGAACATCCCGGTGTACGCGCGCCGCAAGAACGGCAAGGAGCCCGTCTCCTACCTCGACGACCGGCTCAAGGACATCCTCTCGCGCACGTACGGCGTGACGGTGTACCAGGAGCAGAGCATGCAGATCGCGAAGTCGCTGGCCGGATTCTCGCCCGCCGAGGCCGACGATCTCCGCAAGGCGATCGGCAAGAAGAGCGTCGAGCTGATGGCGTCGCTGAAGGACCGGTTCATCGAGGGCTGCGTCGCGAACGCCGTCCCGAAGCCCACCGCCGAGCTGCTGTGGGGCGAGAACGAGCGCTCGGCCGACTACTCCTTCAACAAGTCGCACGCCGCCTGCTACGCGCTCATCTCGTACCGCACCGCCTACCTGAAGGCGAACTACCCGGCCGAGTACATGGCGGCGCTGATCTCGTCCGTGATGGACACGAAGGACAAGGTCCCGTACTACGTCGCCGAATGCTCCGACATGGGCATCGAGGTGCTGCCGCCGGACGTGAACTCGTCCCAGCGCGACTTCGCCGTGGTGGAGGGAAAGGTCCGGTTCGGGCTGTCGGCGGTCAAGAACGTGGGGGAGAACGCGGTTCGTGCGATCCTGGAGGCGCGGGGCGCCGACGGGCCGTTCGGCTCGGTGTGGGAGTTCTGCGAGCGGGTCGACATGCAGCAGGTGTCCTCGCGCGTGCTCGACAGCCTGGTGCGGGCCGGCGCGTTCGACTCCACCGGCGCGCCGCGCAAGGGGCTGGTCGAGGTCGCCGACCAGGCGATCGCGTCGGGTCGCAAGTCGCAGGCCGACCGGCTCGCCGGCCAGGGCTCGATCTTCGACCTGGAGCCGTCCTCCGACCTGCCCGCGACCACGTCGTACCCGGCCATCCCGGACATCGAGTTCGACAAGCGCGAGCTGTTGCAGGCCGAGCGCGACACGTTGGGGCTGTTCGTCTCGAGCCACCCGCTGGCCGACGTGCGCGAGCAGCTGCGGCGCAAGGTCGACTGCGGCATCCGCGAGCTCGCCGGCCGCCGCGAGGGCGACCGCGTGATCGTGGGCGGCCTCGTCTCGTCGGTGCGTCAGCACATGACGAAGAAGGGCGACCCGATGGCCTTCGTGATGCTCGAAGATCTGACCGGCTCGACCGAGGTGACCATCTTCACGAAGGCGTACGGGGCGGCGCGGGAGCTGCTCGTGCAGGACCGCATCGTGATCGTCCGCGGTCGCATCGACGGTCGCGGCTCGGGCGAGGTCAAGCTGGTCGGCGACGAGGTGCTGCCGTTCGAGGCGGTCGCCGAGGTCGGCATCGTGCGCGTCTTCATCGATGCCCGCACCGTGGCCCGCAGCGCGATCGACGAGCTGAAGGCGCTGGTGCGCGAGTTCCCGGGCGAGAGCCCGGTCATCGTCGAGCTGCTCACTTCGCGCGGCCCGAAGCGGCTGCGCCTCGGGGCGAGCTTCCGGGTGCGGCCGGAGTCGGCGTTCTTCGCCGAGGTCCGGGCCCGCCTCGGCGATGCCACCCTGGCCTGATCGGGGCCTGCGGGGGCGGGTCTCCTTAAAGGTATTGTCACCGTGCCTTAACACATTAGAAGGCATGGTGCCCGTACCATTAGAGACATCATGAACCGCCACTCCTATGCCCGCTCAATCGATCGTCTGATCGACCGTTCCGAGACCTACTACGCGACTCTCAGGCCCTTCCGCATCGTGCACAACCCCGAGTCCGTCCTTGCTGCGAAGACCGACCTCGTTGCGATCGTGAAGCGTCTCGACTCCGCCGAGCCCGTCAACACCAAGGCGCTCAGCTCCCTCAAGGAGCTGCTCTCCGACGGTGCCGGCTCGCCCCTGTTCTATCGCAACCCCGAGGCGGCCAAGGCGGCCGTCGCCGAGATTCGCGAGGAGCTCGTCACCGTCTGAGCCGGGAGCGCGTTTCCCGACTGCTCGCTGTTCCGAGGGCGTCGTCCGATGTTGCCGGTACGTTTCCGGCACGTGGCGGCGCCCTCGGTCTTCTCGCTCGACCTCGATCTCGACCTGTTCGCCGGGCCGTTCGATCTGCTGCTCGCGCTGATCCTGCGCGACGAGGTCGATCTCGCCGAGGTGCCGGTCGCGGAGGTCTGCGTGACCTACCTGGAGCGCGTCGCCGAGGTGTCTGAGCTCGACCTCGAAGCGGCCAGCGAGTTCCTCGTGCTCGTCTCGGCCCTGGTCGAGCTGAAGTCGCGCCTGCTGCTACCCGACGAGGACGCGGCCGACATCGAGACCGTCGAAGAGGCCGCCGACGAGCTGGCGGCGCGCCTCGCCGAGTACGCGCGCATCCGCGCCGCCGCCGAGTGGCTGGGCGCGCGCCGCGAGCAGGACGGCCGGCGCGTCTTCCGCGCCACGCGGGCGCCGCTCGCCCCGCCGCGCATCGCCGAGCGCCCGCTGCCGGATGAGGACCCGCAGGGCCTGGCCGATGCCATCGCTCGCCTGCTCGAGCCGCCGGCCGAGATCGATATCTCGCACCTTCCGAAGCGCCTGCTGCCCGTACGCAGCTTCCTCGACCGGTTCCGCGCGCTGCTGGACGAGCGCGGCACGTTCACGTTCGACGACGCCGTCGGCGGCCTCGACCGGATGGGCGTGGCGGTCGCGTTCTGGGCGCTGCTCGACCTGTACAAGCGCGGCGAGGTGCGGATGGTGCAGTCCGAGCCGTTCGCGCCCATCCGCATCGCCCGTTCCGCCGGTCTGATCGTCGAGCAGGATGCGGACGACGCCGAGGAGGCCGTGGCATGAGCGAGCTGACCCACGTCGTCGAGGCGCTGCTGTTCGTTGCTGCCGAGCCGCTCACGGTCGACCAGCTGGCCGAGGCCGCCGGCGCTGCCCCCGAGCGAGTGGAGCGCGCGCTGGACGGGCTCGCCGATCGCCACTGCGAGGGCCGCAGCGGGGTCGTGCTGGAGCGCGTCGCGGGCGGCTACGGCTTCCGGGCCGCCACCGCCACCGCCGTGGCGTGCGCGCGCCTGTTCGAGCGCGCGCCCGACCGGGCACTGTCGCCGGCCGCGCTCGAGACGCTGGCCGTGATCGCCTACGCCGGCCCGGTGTCGCGTCCCGAGATCGCTCGCGTCCGCGGCGTGTCGGCCGACGGCGCGGTGGCCGGGCTGCTGGAGCGCGGCTTGATCGAGGAGGCCGGCCGGGGCGACACGCCCGGCGCACCGGTGCTGTACCGCACGACCGTCGTCTTCGAGCGGGTGTTCTCGCTGGAGGATGGCCTGCGCTCGCTGCCGTCGCTCGTCGACCTCGCGCCGCAGGATGCCCGTCCCGAGGTGCTCCGCGACCGCCTGTACGCGGTCGCCTCCGAGCGCGTGTAGCGCTCCGGCGCACTAGCGCGAACGTCGTGCCGCCCCGCGCGCGCTCCGTCCACTCCCCGCGCGGACCGCACGAGACGTGTCGTTCGGCGTGTCTTCGGCAAGAAACGTTCTGGGGTCTGACCCCAGAACTGCGAGTTCTGGGGTCAGTCCCCGCGCATCCGACCCGCGCCAAAAGCACGCCGGAGCGTCACGCCAGGCGTGCCTCGAGCACCTTTCGCGAGCGGACGTCGATGGGCGCGTTCAGCGCTCGCTCGATGCGGCCACGCTCGGCCTGCTTGTCGTAGTGCAGGTCGAACAGCTCGAGCACCGGCAGGCTCCCCGACGGCGCGCGCTCGACCGTGACGGTGTCGCCCGCGGCGATCGCGCCCGGCATCAGCACGCGGAGGTAGAGCCCCGGCCGGCGAGCGCCACGAAACCGCCGGATGAAGGTGGGGTCGTCCATCCGCCTCGCGAGCGTTGCGCACGGGATCCGCGGCGACGTCACCTCGAACACGACCTTGCCGACCACGATCCGGTCGCCGACTTCGAGCGTCGCGCTCTCGAGCCCCTCGATGGTCAGGTTCTCGCCGAACGTGCCGGGCCTGAGCGGGCGTCCGAGCTCCTGCTCCCACCACGCGTAGTCGGTCGTGCCGTACGCGTAGGCCGCCTGGTCGGGGCCGCCGTGGTGCTTCGTGTCGCCGACGCCGTCGCCCTCCAGGCCGTCGGACGTCACGGCGACGGGGCCCGAAGCGGGCTGCTTGTTGATCGCCGTTCCCCCGGTGGGAGGGAGCGCGACGTTGACGGAGACGAGACGCATCAGAAGCACGCACCGCCGCCGATGGTGCGCGGATCGCTCTTCGCCGGGGCCTTCTTGAGCGCGTCGCGCACGGCTTTGCGGATCGCCGGGATGTCGGGCATCGCAGCGCCGGTCGCCGTGCCGCCGGACGTGAACTCGGGCGGCGTGAAGCCGATCGAGACCACCTGGCCCATGTGGATCGAGGTTGCGAGCCTGGCTAGCTCGGGCAGGTGCTTGGCGGGGATATCGGTGCTGAAGTTGTCCCGGAACGTCTTTGCGAGGGCGCGGAAGGAGCGCAGCACGGTGATCGGCCCGGTCGCGTCGGCCAGCGCGGCGATCACGCAGCGCTGCCGCTTGATGCGCGCCCAGTCCGACGTCGTCGAGCGGGCCCGGACGTACGCGAAGGCCTGGTCGGCGGTCAGGTGCTGCCGGCCCGGCGCGAGGTCGATCCGGATCCACTGGCCGCCCTGCTCGTACGGCGACACGCGGTCGAGCACGGCGTGGGGGATCTCGAGCGTGACGCCGCCGAGCGCGTCGACGAGGCCGTGGAACCCGCGGAAGTCGACCATCACGTAGTAGTCGATCGGTAGCCCGGTCAGCTGGCCGAGCGTCTGCTTGAGTGCCGTCGCGCCGGGATCCTTGCCGCCCGGGAACAGGTCGGGGTGCGCGGTGCCGAACCCGTGCAGCGCGTTCAGGATGCCGGGGAAGCGGGCGCCCGCGGCTCGTGCCGCGCGCGGCGGCAGCGGCACGCCGCCCATGTTCCGCGGCACCGAGAACAGCGCCGCGCGATGCGTCTTCAGGTCGATCGTCGCGACCATCATGGTGTCGGTGCGCAGGCCGGAGCGGCCGGGGCCGGCGTCTGCGCCGAGCAGCACGATGTTCAGCCGGCCGCGCTTCTGCCAGGCCGGGAGGTTCTTGCTGGTCGCCGCCACCAGCGCCTTTGCCTTCTCCGCCGGCGTCCGGTTGACCGCCGAGACCGAGGTCGGGTCGGCCGCCAGGGCACCGGCCGTCGCGGTGCCCGGCACGTCGAACTCGTCCGGCACGGGCTCGAGCACATCGGTCGGCTCGGCCGGCTCGAACACCTCGGTGACGGTGTCGTAGGCCGTGTAGACGTACCAGCCGGCGGCGGCGTGGGGGAGAAGAACGAGCGTCGCGAGGATCCCGAGGGTGGCGACGGTGCCGCTGGTGCGGCGCCCGAGCCTGGCGGCATCGGCGATCGCGCCCAGGCGGTACAGCGCGACCAGCAGGTTGACCACCAGCACGCCGGTCAGCACGCGCGTGTCGACCGCGTCGCCGATCAGGGTGGCGCGGCCCTGCATCGCGACCACGGCCACGAGGCCGGCGAGGAGCGCCGCAGTGAAGGCGACCAGCACGATGCCTCGATGGCGCGCGCCGGCCCTGATCTGCCCCAGCCCCGGCCAGACGAACGAGAGCAGGGCACAGCGTGCCGCGAGCGGACCACGCCGGGGCGGCAGGTCGGTCGGCGGCTGCGAGGGATGCCGCGGACGCGGCGGACGCAGCCCAGTCGAGGCCATCAGTCTCGCCAGAATACCGCGCATGCGGCGGTTTTCCTCTTCGGCGTGAGGCCCGTGGCATAGTGGCCCGACGATGGACGAACCGCAGTACGACGCGCTCGCCGGGGTCTACGAGTGGGTCCACCCGGAGGAGCTGCTGACCCCGGAAGGCAGCTTCGCCGCCTTTGCCGGGCACGTCGCCGACCTGCCGGACGGAGCGCCGGTGCTCGACTGCTCGGCGGGCACCGGCATCCTGGCGGTCGGGCTCGCGCTGCACGGGTTCGCCGTGACGGCGTCCGATGCCAGCGAGACAATGCTCGAGCGCGCCCGGCTGCTGGCCGCCGAGCACGGCGCCGATCTGGAGATCGTGCGCTGTGCATGGGAGGAGCTCGGACGGCAGGGCTGGGAGTCGCGGTTCGCGGCGGTGTTCTGCGTCGGCAACTCGCTCGGGCACGCGCCGGGTCGCGACGCCCGTCGGTCGGCGCTCGGCGAGATGGCCGACGTGCTCGCCCCGGGCGGGCTGCTGACGGTGACGTCGCGCAACTGGGAGAAGCAGCGCGATCTCGGCTCCGGGCTCCGCGTCGGCGACCGGGTGGTCGAGCGCCGCGGCCAGGCCGGGCTCGTCGTGCAGGCGTGGACCGTTCCGGACGGCTGGGACGAGCCGCACTACCAGGACGTCGCCGTCGCGCTCCTGGCCGCCGACGGCACCGTGACGTCGCACGGCGAGCGGCTGACGCTGTGGCCGTACCGGCACGCCGAGCTGATCGACGACCTGCAGGCTGTCGGCCTCGATGCGGAGCTGTCGACCTACGACGCCGCGGTCGGCCGGTACCTGATGACGGCACGCAGGCCGTAGCTCAGGCGATCGAGACGGCCAGCAGCGCGGAGGTGGCGATCGCCACCGCGAGCGCGGCGGGCATCGCGTAGCGCGGGCGCACGCCGCGGCTGGCGATGTCGGCGGCCAGGGCGCCCGCCGCCGCGCCGGCCAGCGGGGCAGGCCCGGCGACCAGGGCCACGCACGCGATCACGAGCGTGCCGGCGCGTCCGGCGCGGACGCCGAACAGGTACGGGACGGCGGCCGCGAGCGCCCACGGTGCCCACCACGCGGCCACGTCGGAGCCGATCCCGAGCGCGAAGGCCTGCAGCGCCAGCGGCACCCCGAGGACGTTCGCGACGAGGTTCGGCCAGCGGGCCGCGAGCACCTCCGGGGTGAGGACTGCAACGGGTGTGTGCGCGGTAACCGACACGAGGACGCCACCATACGCGGGTGGAGACCCCCGACGCCACCCGCATCAACCGGTTCCTCGCCGCGGCCGGGGTCGCCTCGCGCCGCGCTGCCGACACGATGGTGGAGGCCGGACGGGTGCGCATCGACGGCGTCGTCGCCGAGACCGGATCTCAGGTGCAGCCAGGCCAGAAGGTGACGCTGGACGGCAGCCCGGTGTACGCAGAGCGCAAGGTCTACCTGCTCCTGAACAAGCCGGGCGGCGTGGTCACGACCGCGAACGACCCCGAGGGCCGGCCCACCGTGCTCGACCACGTCAAGGTGCGCCAGCGCGTGTTTCCGGTCGGGCGCCTCGACAGCGGCACCACCGGCCTGTTGCTGATGACCAACGACGGCGCGCTCGCCGAGCGGTTGATGCACCCGCGCTACGGCGTCGAGAAGATCTACCACGCCCTCGTGAAGGGCCTCGTGCCGGAGGAGGTCGCGGCGCAGCTCGCGGCCGGCGTCGAGCTGGACGACGGTCCGACGCAGCCCGCCGGCGTCAAGATCGTCGGCCGCGATGCCGGCGGCAGCGTGCTCGAGTTCATCCTCAAGGAGGGGCGCAACCGTCAGATCCGGCGCATGTGCGACGTGGTCGGCTACCACGTGCGCGCGCTGCGTCGCACGGGTTACGGGCCGCTGCGGCTCGGCGATATGGAGCCCGGCGCTTCGCGGAATCTGACACCGACCGAGCGCTCGGCGCTGCTGCGGCTCGCTGGCCTCGACCCCGGTGAGAGCGTACGCTCGAAGCGGCCGGGGGGCCGACCGGTGAAGCGACCAGGGAAGAAGGATCGATGATCAAGGAGTTCCGCGAGTTCCTCTTGCGAGGGAACATCGTCGAGTTGGCCGTGGCATTCGTGATCGGCGCGGCGTTCGCGCTGGTCGTCAAGTCGCTCAACGACAACCTGCTGATGCCGATCATCGCGATGATCGGCGGCAAGCCCGACTTCAGCGCGCTGTTCTTCACCATCAACGGTGCGCAGTTTCGGTACGGCGCGTTCCTGACCGACCTGATCGGCTTCGTGCTGACGGCCGCCGCGGTGTTCTTCTTCGTCGTGAAGCCGATCGGCGCGATCCTCGCGCGGCGCAAGCGCGACGAGATCGTGGCGCCGGCCGAGCCGACCGAGGAGGTCGTGCTGCTCCGCGAGATCCGGGACGCCCTCAAGGCGCGCTGAGGGATCGGGCACCCCGGCGCTCGACGCGGGCACCGCTGGCATCATGGGCCGGTGCGTGTCGCGATCGTCGGTCTCGGGCTGATGGGTGGATCGCTCGGCCTGGCGCTCGCCGGGCGGGCCGGCGCCAGCGTGCGCGGATACGACCCCGACCCGGCCGCCCGCGCCGTCGCACTGGAGCGCGGCTGCGTCGAGGCCGCCGAGTCCGACCTCGAGAGCGCGTGCCGTGGAGCCGATCTGGTCGTCGTGTGCGCGCCGGTCGCCCAGCTGCCGGCCGCCGTCGCCGCGACCGTCGCCGCTGCGCCGCCGACGGCGACCGTGACGGATATCGGCTCGACGAAGGCGAACGTCGTGCGCAGCGTGGAGGGGGCCGACCGCTCCCGCTTCGTCGGTGGACACCCGGTCTGCGGCTCCGAGGCGCGCGGAGCCGGCGCCGCCCGAGCAGAGCTGTTCGAGGGTGCCAACTACTTCCTGACGCCGGTGCACGACACCGACCCGCAGCGGTTCGCCCAGGTCCACGGCATGGTGACCGCCATCGGCGCCCGCCCGGTCGCGATCGACCCCGGTGCCCACGACCGCCTGGTGGCGCTCACGAGCCACCTGCCGCACGTCGTCGCGAACCTGCTCGCGTCGCAGGCCGGCGCGGGCACCATCGACGGCCACGACCCGCTCGCCGCGGCCGGCGGCTCGTTCCGTGACATGACGCGCGTGGCCGGCGCCAACCCGCGCATCTGGATCGACATCTTCCTCGACAACCGTGAGGCGCTGCTGGCGGCGGCGCACGAGCACCGGCGGCGCCTGGACGGCGTCATCGGCGCCCTCGAGCAGGGCGACGCCGGGTACCTCGCGCGGTTCATCGGCGAGGCCGCGGGCGCCCGCAAGCGAACTCTGGAGGCCGCGTTCGAGGGCGTCCAGGGCGACCTCCACGTCGTCCGCGTCCACGTGCCGGACCGGCCGGGCGCGATCAG
>JBBQFB010000143.1:0-9992 GCA_038321545.1 Gaiellales bacterium | reverse complement strand
CGCCCAGCTCTGCGAGCCTCTCCACCGCCTCGACCGGATCGAGCGGCGGACGGGTCGGCTCGCCGAACGGATCGCGGCCGACGTTGCCGACGGTCCACAGGCCGAACGTGAACTTGTCCGCCGGCGTCGCCCTGTACGGGTGCTCGGACATCTAGACCTCGATCCACTTCTGATTCGACGCACCCGACTCGATCACTCGCTCGATGAAGCGCACGCCGCGGGCGCCGTCCTCCACCGTCGGAAACTGCCCCTCGAGGGCGCCCAGCCGGCTGCCCGCCCCGTGCGCACGAATGGCCTCGAACACGCCCAGGTAGACGTTCGCGAACGCCTCGATGTAGCCCTCCGGGTGGCCCGGCGGGATGCGCGTCGCCTTCTGTGCGGACGGCGACAGGTAGTCGTTGCCACGGCGCAGGTTGCGGCTCGGGCCGCTCGCCGGCGTGTGCACGAGCAGGTTCGGCTCCTCCTGCGCCCAGTGCAGCGACCCCTCGCTGCCATGCACGCGGATCCGCAGGTGGTTCTCGGAACCCGTCTCGATCTGCGACGCGACGAGCAGGCCGCGGACGCCGCCGTCGAGCCGCAGCAACACCGCGGCGTCGTCGTCCAGCAGCCGGCCCTCGACGACGGTCGCGACATCGGCGTTGACGTGGGTGGCGTGCCGCCCGGTGATCGTCGCCATCAGGTTCTCGGCGTGCGATCCGATGTCGCCCATCGCGCCCGCCACGCCGGAGCGCGCCGGATCGGTGCGCCACTCGGCCTGCTTGTTGCCGGTCGCCTCGACCAGCGTCGCGAGCCATCCCTGGCTGTACTGCACGACGACCTTGCGCAGCTCGACGAGCTCGCCGTTCGAGACCATGTCGCGGGAGTGCCGTACGAGCGGGTAGCCGGTGTAGTTGTAGGTCACGCCGAACACGAGGCCGGTGCTCGTGACCAGGTCGACGAGCTCCTGTGCCTGGGCCGAGGTGTGCACCAGCGGCTTGTCGCAGACGACGTGGAAGCCGGCCTCGAGGGCGGCCTTTGCGACCGGGAAGTGGACGTCGTTCGGCGTCACGATGATGACCAGGTCGATGCGGTCGTCCTCCGGACGCGCGCGCTCGCCGTCGAGCAGCTCCTGCCACGAGCCGTACCCGCGGTCGTCGGCGATACCGAGGTCGCGCGCCGACTCACGGGCCCGCGTCGGCTCCGACGACAGTGCGCCCGCAGCCAGCACGCCCTGCTGGTCGAGTGCGGCCGCGGCGCGGTGCACGGCGCCGATGAAGGCGTTCCGGCCACCGCCCACCATGCCGTACCTGAGCGGCCGGATCACGGCTCGTCCCGGTCGAAGGCCGCGTCGAACGCGACGGCGGACGGTGCGAAGTCGAGGCGCTTCACGAACGCGGCCGACTCGGTGGCGCCGTGCACGCGATCCATGCGCGCGTCCTCCCACTCGATGCTGAGCGGCCCCTGGTAGTCGATGTCGTTCAGCGCCACGATGATGTCCTCGAAGCGCACGTCGCCCCGGCCGACGGAGCGGAAGTCCCAGGCGCGGCGCGCGTCGCCGAAGCTCGTGTGCCCGCCGAAGGTGCCGACGGAGCCGTCCCCGTGCCCCCACCAGACGTCCTTCATATGGGCGTGGAAGATGCGGTCGGCGAAGCGCCGGATGAACGCCACGTAGTCGACGCCCTGGTAGGCGAGGTGCGACGGGTCGTAGTTGAATCCGAACTGCGGGTGTCCGCCGATCGCCTCCAGCGCGCGCTCGGCCGAGACGATGTCGAACGCGATCTCGGTCGGGTGCACCTCGAGCGCGAACCGCACGCCGTGCTTCGCGAAGGTGTCCATGATCGGCGTCCAGCGGTCGGCGAAGTCGCGGAAGCCGGCGTCCCAGTAGTCCTGGCCGGTCGGCGGGAAGGCGTAGATGGAGTGCCAGATACTCGAGCCCGTGAACCCGTTCACGACGTCGACCCCGAACGCGCGGGCCGCCTCGGCGGCGCGTCCGACCTCGGTCGCGGCGCGCCGGCGCACGCCCTCCGGGTCGCCGTCGCCCCACACGTGCGGCGGCAGGATCGCCTGGTGGCGCTCGTCGATGCGGTCGCACACGGCCTGGCCGACGAGGTGCGTCGAGATGGCGTGGCACTGCAGGCCGTGCTGCTCGAGCAGCGCCCGCTTGCCGGCGACGTAGCCGGGCTCCTCGATGGCGGCGGTGACATCGAAGTGGTCTCCCCAGCAGGCCAGCTCGAGCCCGTCGTAACCCATTCCGCGCGCGAGCGGCGCAAGTTCGGCGAGCGGCAGGTCGGCCCACTGGCCGGTGAACAGGGTGACGGGACGCGGCACGACGGCGATCCTCCTGGAGCGTGGCTCCCGAAAACCTACCTGTCCGCCGCCTGCGCCCACGACAGCAGCCCGCGCACGTCGTCGTCCCGCCGCGACTCGCCGGGCGCTCCCAGCACGGCGATCACGAGGCGGTGCCCCCGGTCCATGACGGAGACGACAATGCACCAGTCCGCATCGTCCGTGTGGCCGGTCTTGACGCCGTCGATCCCAAGGCCGGCATCGAGCAGGTGGTTGGTGGCCGGCAGCACCCGGCCGTGCAGCCGGGCCTCGGTTCGCCGCACGATCGTCCGCACGGTCGGGCTGCGCATCATCAGCGCCGCCAGCGTCGCGGTCTCTCGTGCCGTCGAGTGCTGCCCGGGCGCGTCCAGGCCGGTCGGGTTCACGTACCGCGTGTGCCGGAGGCCGAGCTCGCGCGCACGGCCGTTCATGCGGTCGACGAAGCCGGCGCGCGACATGCCCGACGTGACCGCCAGCGCCTCGGCCGCGTCGCCGGCGCTGGGGATCAGCAGCAACGCGAGCAGCTGCCGCCGCGTCAGCAGCTCGCCCGGCTCGAGGCCCGCCACCGACTCGCCGCGCGCCGTCTCCACCGCCGGCACGGCGATCGGCTGGTCGAGGCCGCCGTGCGCGAGCACGATCGACGCCGTCATCAGCTTCGTGATGCTCGCGACGGGTAGCTCGGTGTCCAGCTCGCGTCCAGCGAGGATGCGCCGCGAGGTGGCGTCGTACACCGCGAACGCGCGGGCGGACACGTCGGGCAGCGGGCCGGCAGCGACGGCGCCACCCGTGGCCCCGGTGAAGACGTCCGCCGGGCCGGCGGGGTTGACTGTGGCACCGCCGCGCATTGCGCTCTCGACCGCAGGCGCGACGAACGCAACGGTCACGACGCCCACGGCGAGAACCAGCAGGGCCAGCCGGATTCTGCCCCGCCGCACCGCGGCCGGGCGAGTCGTGGCGTGCACGGCTACTCCGTCCGCAGCTGGTCGGGCCGGCTGGCGCGGGCGACCACCGGCAGCGTTGCGGCGGCGACGGCCGCCGTGGCCAGGAACGCGAGGGCCAGCAACAGGCCCGCCCGGCCCCATGGCAGCACGATCGCGCCATCGCCGTAGTAGAGGCGGTAGAACGTCGCTCCGATCCCCACGCCGAGCACGAACGCCAGGCAGACGGCGGTCACCATCGGTACGGCGAGCTCGATCGTCGTCGCCGCGCGCAGCGTGCGGCCGGACACGCCGGTTGCGGCCAGGTGCGCGAGCGTGCGGCGGCGTGCGACCAGCGCGTCGATGGCACCGATCGCGAGGCCGATCGCGGCCACCATGAGGGCGAGCAGCGTGATGCCGGTGAGGATCCGCTGGACGCGCGGGACGGTCGACGAGCTGGTCGAGGACGGCCGGCCGGGGCTGGAGACGGCCAGGTCGACGACCGCGTCCCGCGAGATGTTGCCGGCCAGCCGGGCCAGCGTCAGCGGGTCGCGGTCGATCGTCAGGAGCAGCCAGGCGCCGGCATCGCCGCCCGACCGTTCCACGATGTCGGGCGGGACGATCACGACCGGCGAAATGCCGGCGATCGAGAGCCCGTCCGGCACGTGCCCGGCGATCGGCACGTCGATCGCCTCCAGCGCGTTTCCGGTCGGATCCAGGTGGTCGACCGATATCGAGCCACCGACCGGGCCGGCCGAAGCCGGCACCAGCGCGCCGGCCTGGGCCGGACAGCGGATCGCGCCGGCGAGCAGCGCGGCCAGCGGCCGGCAATCTGCCCCGACAGTCTGTCCGGCGGATGATCCTGACCCGATCCACACCTCGGCGGTAGCGACGACACCGGGCGTCCCCTTCGCCGCAGTCGTGACACGCGCAGCCGGCGCGTCGTCTGACGGCAGGCTGAGCCACGCATCGGCGGTGGGACCGAGGGCCTGCACGCCGATCGGCACAGCGAACGAGTCGTGCAGCCGCAGGGAGGCACCGACGACGAGTCCCGCAGTCGCGACGGCGAAGGCCACCGCCAGCCCGGAGATCGCGCGGAATCCGCCGACGGCGTCCGCCTCGAGGCGCCGGCCGGCGATCGTCGCCGCCGCACCGGGAGCACGGCGGACGACCCGCGAGACGTGGTGCAGCACGTAGCCTCCGGACAGGACGATGCCGACGATCATGAGGGCCACCGCGAGCCCGATGGCGACCGCCGCCGTGGTGCTGCCGCTGGGCGCGGAGTGCAGCAGGTACGCCATCGCGGCCCAGCCCGCGGCGACCGGCGCGAGCCGCCAGACGCCGGGGGCGCGCCGGTCGGCACGGCGGCGGGTCTGCAGCGGCACGGCCAGCGCCCGGACGAGCGATACCCACGCCGTGCCGATCGCCAGCAGCGGCACCAGTACCAGCGCCAGGACGATGTGGCCGACGGACGGCAACAGGTCGGCCGTGAACACCGACACGCTCCAGAACTCGATCGCGGGGCGCACTGCCAGCCCTTCGATGGCGAGCACTCCGAGGCCGGCGCCGACGATGCCGGCGAGACCGGCCTCGGCCGCGGCCAGCACGGCGAGCTGTCGCGAGCCGGCACCGAGCAGACGCAGCGCGGCGGCACGCTCATCCCGGCGGCGCTGCCCGACCCGGGCCACCGAGGCCACGAAGATCACGATCGGCGCCAAGGCGATGGCAGCGATCACCGCGAAGGCGATCAGCTCGGTCGGCCCGATGCGGGCCGGCGGCGTCGCCGCGCTGACGGCCGCCCAGTCGTCGACCCGCCGCGTGCCCTGCCCCGCCGCGACCTGCGCCGCGTCGGCGCCGGCCACGACGACGCGCTCGCCGGGATCGACCAGCACGGGGCGCCCGAGGGTGCCGACGACGCGCCAGGGCACCAGCGCGCGCCAGCGATCGCCGGCCGGGCCGTCCGCCCGCAGCAGCCGTGCGACCGCGGGCGAGACGTAGGCGGTGCCGGGCCGAGGCGCGGCCGGCGCGCCCAGCGGCAGCAGGCCGTTCGAGCCGGGGGCGGTGCGGATCAGCATGTAGCCGGACGTGAACTGCGCCTTCGCCGGATCCGAGACGTAGGCGACGTTCCACAGCAGCGCGCCGGGATCCACCGACTCCACGTCGGTCTGGATCGTGCGCACCTGGGCGCGGTGTGCCATCTCGGAGCGGGCGTGCTGATAGCCGAGCGCGCCCAGGAAGCCGGCCGTGCCGATCGCGATGCCGACCGTCATCAGGACCAGCCGGATGCGGGCACCGCCGCGCCCGACCGCGAGCCGGAGGCCGAGGTGGATCACGCGACCAGCCCGGCCGTGGTGGTGGTCGCACCGTCGCGGACGAACACCTCGCGGTCGGCATACGCGGCCACGCGCGGCTCGTGCGTCACGATCACCAGCGCGGCGCCGTACTCGCGGGCGGATTCCGTCAGCAGCTCCATCACGGCCTCGCCGGCCAGCGAGTCGAGAGCGCCGGTCGGCTCATCGGCGAACACCACCACCGGCCGGTGCACCAGGGCACGGGCGACCGCGACGCGCTGTCCCTGTCCGCCGGACAGCTCGCCCGGCAGCCGGTCGCCGAGGTCGGGCAGGCCGACGCGGTCGAGCCAGGCGTCGGCCTCCGCGCGCGCCGCCCGGCGTCGCATGCCCGTCAGCAGCAGCGGCAGCATCACGTTCTCGCGGGCCGGCAGCTCGGGAACGAGCTGCCCGAACTGGAACACGAAGCCGAGGCTCGTCCGGCGGATCGCCGCGCGGTCGCTGCTCGACAGGTCGTCCAGCCGGCGGCCGTCGAAGAAGACCCGGCCCGCATCGGGCACGAGCACGCCGGCCAGGCAGTGGAGGAGCGTCGACTTGCCGGAGCCGCTGGGGCCCATCACGGCGATCATCTCGCCGGGCGCGGCCGCAAACGACGCGCCGTCGAGCGCGGTCGACTGTCCGAACCGCTTCAACAGGTCGTGCGCCTCGATGATCGCGCCGGTCATCGTCCGACCTCCGACGCCAGCTGCTCGAGCCGGGCCTGCGAGAGGTCGATCCAGCGGAGGTCGGCCTCGAGGTGGAACAGCGCGTGGTCGGCGAGCAGGCGCTCGGTGAACGTGCCGCCCGACTTCATGGTCGTCAGCTCGCGCATCCGGTTCAGGTGCGCCGACCGCTGGCGGTCGAGAATGCCCGCCGCGTCCCGCCCGCTCTGCAGTGCGAGCACCACCTTGATGAACAGCGTCGGCTGCAGGTACGGCTCCGGCGTCTCCGGCTCGGCGATCCAGTGGTCGAGACCGACCACGCCGTCAGCGGTAATCGCGAACCGCTTCCGGTCCGGGCCGTTGCCCGGCTCGTCACCGGCCGGGCTGACGAGCCCGTCGCGCTCGAGCCGCGTCAGGGTCGCGTACAGCTGGCCGAACTTGAGGGGCCGGGCGTGCGCGAAGACCGCGTCGTACTCCCGCTTGAGGTCGTAGCCGTGCCGCGCGCCGGGTTCGAGCAGCC
This sequence comes from Gaiellales bacterium, assembly GCA_038321545.1. GTDB lineage: Bacteria > Actinomycetota > Thermoleophilia > Gaiellales > F1-60-MAGs149 > VFJZ01. The sequence goes on along the minus strand of JBBQFB010000143.1, from coordinate 3,262 downwards.
CGAGGATCGAGTAGGGAACGCTCATGAAGGCGACTATACACTGAGTGAATACTCGGAGCAAGTCGGGAGAACGCGATACAACGTGACCATGTCCGGGAACCCGCCGGGCATTGACGACGTCACACCGACATGCGCACCCTCGTCTCCCGCCTCTCCCTCGTTGCCGCCGCAGCCGGACTGCTCGTCGCCGCCGGGTGCGGCGGAGCCGACACGGCCTCGCCGGGCGGCTCAACGACGACCCCCTCGGCCACCGCGGCGGGCGGCATCGTGCACGCCACCGGCCCCACGGACGTGATCCTGCGGGTCGCGTCGGGAGGCGGCTTCGTGCCGATCGAGTTCAACCTCCGCGCCGTGCCGTCGTACACGCTCTACGGCGATGGCACCGTCATCCGCGAGGTCGTGCCGGCGGTCGACGCCACGCAGGTGCCACCGATCACGCCGCTCGAGACGGAGCAGCTCGACGAGGCTGCGATCCAGAGCCTGCTCGGCCAGGCGAAGGCCGCCGGCCTGCTGGAGGCGCGCACGATCGACTACGGCGACATGGGCGCGATCGGCGTCTCCGACATGCCGACGACGAGCGTCACGCTGCACGCCGGCGGCGCCACCGTGGCGCACGACGCGTACGCCCTCACGTTTGCGCCCGGCGAGCCGCCGGCCGGCTCGATGACACAGGTGCAGAAGGACGCGCGGGCGGCCCTGCGCGGCTTCGTGGCGCTGACCGAGCAGCCGAGCCCGGCCGCGACCGCCTACGCGCCGACCCGCCTGGCGGTGTTCATCGCCCCGGCGCTGGCACAGCCCACGGACGTCTCCGAGCCCGTCGTCTGGCCGCTCGCGACCGCTCCCCCGCTCGCGAAGTCCGCCGGCGCGGAGGGCGCCAACTATCAGTGCAGCGTCGTCGAGGGTGCCGATGTCGCGCTCCTGACGGACGCCGTCATGAAGGCGCCGGCGGGCGCGCAGTGGATCGCCGCCGCCGATCGCAACGCGACCTTCCAGGTTGTCGTCCGGCCGTTGCTGCCTGACGAGGCGGGCTGCCCGGCGTAGGTCGCGCCGGAACCTTGCAGGAGACTCGCCGAGCACGTCGTAGTGCGCTGCATGGCTGCCGGTAGCGTGACCCTCGTGTTCGACGGCTCCTTCGCCGCCGCGCACGCCCTGATCGACCGCTGCTGCGATGCCCGCTGGCTCGCCGCATCGCGACGCGCCAAGCTGCGGGCGCAGGCCGCTCTCGACCCCGACGCTCGCCAGTTGCTGCACGACCGGCTGACGGTCATCGAGGGGCTCGCCCGAGACGCGGACGAGGGCCGCGAACCGTCGCAGCGTCACGGCGCCGCGCTGCGCGTGACGATCCCGAACGACAGGGCCGAGGCGGCCGTCGTCCGCGACCTGGCGGGTTGGGGCACTGGCGAGCTGCTCGCGAGCGCGTTCGTGATCGAGGAGGGCATCGATTCGCCCTCCGACCGCACCGGCTCCTGGTAGTTCGCCTTGGACGCGCAGCACGCAGCTGCTGAGCCGTCAGGTCTGAAATGCGCATCGCCCCGGGTCCGGATGGGGTCATCACCTGCGACCTGAGGCGTCTACCTGTCGCCTCCGCGCTTGCGGCTGTTCATGGCCACCGACGAAAGCCGCACGCAGCCGCGCCTACACCCGCGATCGTCTGGCGTCTGCGATCCGAGACAGCTGCTCGTTCGGCCTGCGGCGGACCCAGCGTCGGAGCGCCGCCGCGCACGCCCGACGCGCGGTCCGTGCCCAAAGCGACAAAACCCCGCGCAGAAGTGCGCCCGAATGTCCGTTCTGGTGCCAGGCACCAAATCGGACACGGAAACCGGGGCGCTCGGGATCGGCCGTTTGCGCCCGTGCGCTCGCGGCGCTACCGTCGCGGCCCATGACGCGCACCCACTCGTGGCCCGAGGGACACTGGAACTGGCCGATCGCTGTCACCCACAAGCACGGCGTCCGGCAGGGCGACCTCTGCTTCGTCGGCGGGCAGGTCGACCTCGACTCGGACGGCAACGTCCAGCACGCCGGCGACATCGCGGCACAGACCCCGGTCGCGATCGCCGCGCTCGGAACGGTGCTGTCCGATCTCGGCTCCGGCCTCTCCGACCTCGTCAAGATCGTCGTCTACCACGTTGACGACGGCTCGCTCGACGAGCAGGGTCTGATCGCCGGCCTCGCCGCCGCTCTGCCCGACGAGCGGCCCGCGTTCTGCACCGTGCCGGTGCCCTACCTCGCCTACCCCGGCATGCAGATCGAGATCGAGGGGGTCGCCGCGATCGGCGACAAGACGCGCGTCGGCAGCGGCGCGTTCCCCGACGGGATCCGGTGCGGCGACCTGGTGTGGACATCGGCCATCGGCGGCGGGACGAAGGGCGACATCGTCGCGCAGTCCGAGGAGGTGATGGAGCGCCTGCAGGGGATCCTCGCCGAGCTCGACGCCGACTTCGGCGACGTCGTGAAGTTCAATATCTTCTACGTCGGGACCGGCAGCGCGGAGGACTGGGCCGTCGCCGCCCGCGTCCGCGCGAGCTACTTCGACGAGCCGGGTCCGGCGGCGACCGGCATCCCGGTGCCGCGCCTGCAGGACTCCGAGGCGCTGATCAAGATGGACGTCTGGGCCATGCGCGCACCCGGCGGCGCCCGCACCGAACGCACCTACTCGTGGCCCGCGGGCCACTGGGACTGGCCGATCCACCTGCCGTACAAGCACGGCAACCTCGGTGGCGGCATGTTCTTCGTCGGCGGCCAGGTGTCGCTGACGCCCTCGGGCGACTCGATCGATCCGTTCGACATGCAGGCCCAGACGCGCACGTCGATGGACAACATCCGCAAGGTGCTCGACGAGCTCGGCGTCTCGATGGACGACGTCGTGAAGGTGACGACGTTCTACAAGGGCGACGGCGGCGGTGCCGACCTCCACGAGAACCTGTCGATCCGGTCGTCGTACTTCACCGAGCCCGGACCGGCCACGACGGGCATCTCGCTGCCGTTCCTGGCGTACAGCGAGGCCGGGATGATGATCGAGATCGAGGTGATCGGGATGGTGCCTACCGGCTGACGTGGATCGGCGGCATGCGGTCGCGCCAGGGCAGCGCCTCCTCGAGCTGCGCGGCGACCCGGAACAGCGTCGCCTCGTCGCCCAGCCGCCCGACCAGCTGCATGCCGATCGGCAGGCCCGACGCCGCCTGGTGCAACGGCAGCGAGATGGCCGGCTGTCCGCTGCAGTTGAACGCCGGCAGGAAACTCTCGACGTGGCCCCAGTTGCCGA
>JBBQFB010000142.1:0-9998 GCA_038321545.1 Gaiellales bacterium | reverse complement strand
ACGCTGCCGCGCCCCTTCTGCGTCCTCGCGGATACTGCGGCCCGTGAGCGACCCGGGCTACGCCGATCTCGTGCGCCGCGACGTGCGGGCGTTCGTCGTGGCCGGCACCTCGCTGGTGGCGGCAGTGGCGGCGATGACGCTGTGGCGGCTCGACGTGATCGGTCGAGACGGCAGGGTCGCCGCGATCGCGCTCGGCCTGATCGCCTTCCTGGTGTCGTTCTTCGCGTGGGCGACGAACGACCGGCACCTCCGCGAGCGCCTGTTCGTGCTGGGGCCCGGCACCGCCGCCGCGCTGCCGATCGGTCTCGGGATCGGCGGGCCGGTCGGCCTGATGGTGTCGTTCGCGCTGTGCCTGCTGGCGACGTTCGCGTTCGTGCTCACGCGGCAACGCCGGCGCACCTGACCGGTACACTCAGGCCGCCGCGGGGCGTAGCGTAGCCTGGTAGCGCACGTGCTTTGGGAGCACGAGGTCGTCAGTTCGAATCTGACCGCCCCGATTGATCGGCGAGGGGTGCCCGTCACGCGACGGACACCCCTCGCGTCACGTCACGATCAGTCGCCCGCAGCTGCCGGAGCGGCGGAGGCGCCGGGTGCACTCATGAGGGCGTACACCTCGGGCGAGGGCTGTTCCTCGGTGGTGTCCTTCCAGGTGAACTTCTTGCCGTGCTGAGCCTGGCCCACGATGTAGCCGATCACGCCGACCACCAGCACGAGGACGCCGGTGATGATCGCGGCCGGCGCGTAGAACTTCGGGTCGTAGCCGAGCGTGGTGTCGACGGCCTTGTACAGGTAGCCCGTGTAGTGGATCCAGATCACACCGAAGACGGTGCCGACCACGTTCACGGCGAGGCACACCCACGCGATCGCGATCCAGATCGGGCCGTGCCGCAGCGGCCGCGGCCAGTCGGGCCGGTCGCGACGCAGGAGCAGGAAGCCGGACAGGGCGAACACGTGCGACAGCACGTAGCCGATGTTGCCGGCCACGAGGGTGAACAGCAGCGTCGGTGCGATGAACAGCAGCAGCAGGTTCAGCACCATGTCCACCGTCATCGCGCGGCTCGGCACGCTGTGGGCGTTCAGGCGGTCGAGCTGCCGGAACGTGAGTCCCTCCCGCGCCATGCCGTACAGGGCGCGCGAGCCGTCCATCGTGGCCGTGTTCATCGACAGCAGCAGCCCGGCGCACACGAACACGACGAAGACGCCGCCGAGAGCGTTGCCGACGGTCTGGTCGAGAGCGTCCGTGATGTAGGCGATGAACGTCGTGTCCTCGGCGATCTTGCCGGTGCCGAGCACGCCCACGATCGTCAGCGGCAACAGCAGCGACAGCACCACGTTGAGCGCGCCGGTGGTGGCGATCGCGAGCCGCGTGTCGTTGCGGGTGTCGACGAACTCGGGCGCGAACGTGGCCGGGGCCTCCGGCCCGTACGTCGACCAGGCGATCACCCAGAACCAGACGATGATCATGGCGAGCTGGCTGAAGCCGGACGCCGTCGCGGCGGTCGACTGGTCGTAGAAGAGGACGCTCGGCTCGATCAGGCTGGTGCCGAGCGCGTGCGACGTGATGTCCCCGTTGATCAGCGGGATGATCGCCAGTGCCAGCACCGGGATGATCATCATCGCGCCGGTCACGTAGCTGAACCACACGGCCGGCCGCATGCCGCGGATGTTGAAGAGGAAGCACGACGCGATGCAGACGCCGCCGATCAGGCGCGGCCACGTGATGTCGATGAAGGCGAGGTGCCCGACCACCGGGTCGGCGAGCGTGTCGGGCCAGAAGCGGGCCAGCAGCAGCGTGCCGATGATGCCGCCGTAGATGGCGAGCACGGACGACCACGCGAACCAGTACCCGAAGGTTGCGATCGGGCCGGCCAGCGAGAAGTGCTTGCGCCAGCCCTCCTTCGCGTACATCGAGAGTCCGCCGGACTTGTCCGGGAACATGGCGGCGGGCTCGGCGTACACGTAGGCCTGGAGCGCGCCGACGATTGCAGAAGAGAACCAGATGATCGCTGCCCACTTGGGGCCGAGCGTCACGACCGACCCCGCGAGTCCGGCGAGCAGGAAGCCCGGATTCGCCAGCCCGATGATGAACCCGTCCCACCACCGCATCGTCTTCAGCAGACGCGGTTGATCGACTGCAAGTTCCGCCATAGTGCCTCCTCCCCAGAAGGATCTTCACCAAAGCACCGGTGAATTGACGCCATGATCGCCTCTGCAGCTTGCGCATGCAAGACCGGCCGAGGAACATGTCGGCATGGGGATCCCCGTGGTGGTGCGCTGCGACTGCGGCGGAGAGACGCACGGCAATGCCGGCGACACGCTGGTCTGCGCGTCCTGCGGCCGGAAGTACGAGACCGCCGGCGTCGGCTCCGAGCAGCTCGGAGCGGCGGGCGCGGCGGCGGTGCGCCACAAGATCATGACCCGGCTGGGCATCGGCCTGGTCGGCCTGCTCACGGTCGGCGGGCTGTACTCGTTCGGCGTGGCCGGGCTCCTGATCACGTTCGTGATCTCGGCGGGGCTCTGGTTCGGGGTCGTGATGCGGCGGCTGCGGACGCGGGAGACCGCGCGCATCCTGGCCGGCGACACGGTGCAGATCAAGGCGCAGAAATGAGCGTGGCGGCACGGCCGCGGGCGACCACGGGGGTGGCCGTCGGCGCCCAGGTCGCAACCCGGCCGGTCGTGCTGCTGACGTTCGACGTGCCCTACGACGCGACGGCCGTCGCGTTCGCGTTCGAGACGGCCGCCGAGACGCAGGCCGACCTCCTGATCACCGACATCGTGCCGGCGATGCGGGTGCCGTCGTCCGCGAACATCCGCTCGTTCGGCGACCCGTACGTCGTCTCGACCCAGATCGAGCTCGTCAAGCAGGCGGCGGAACAGGGCCTGCGCGTGCGCCGGATCGTGTTCTCCCACCCCCGCCCGCTGGGCGCGGCATTCGACCTGCTTCGCGACCAGGGCGTCGGCCTGCTGGTGTTCGGCCCCGACCGCAAGCGCTACGGCCGGTTCCGGTTTCGCCGGCACGCCGCGAAGTTTCGCCGCGACGCGCCGTGCCTGGTCTGGCCCGACGACTGAGTGTCAGCCGGTGCCGAGCTCGCGGTACAGGCGCTCGACCATCTCGGGACGCGCGCGCAGCGCCTCCCACACGACCCGCATGCGGTAGTCGCGGAAGGTCTCCGGTTCCACGTCGAGGGCCGCCGCGACGTTGGCGATCACGTCGTTGGCGGGCACCGGCCGGTTGCCGTGCACGAGGTGGTTGAGGTAGCCGCCGGACAGCCCGGTGCGGTTCGCGAGCTGGCGGTAGGACAGCCCGCGGTCGGCCATCAGCCGTGCCAGCGCCGCGCCGAAGTCGAGCCCCTCGAGGGGTGGGCCGGCGTCGCTCACCGCCACACCGCCTCGTCCACCAGCTGCCGCAGGCGTGCGGGCGCCTCGGCCGGCGTCATCGTCTCCTGCTCACCGGTCGCGCGGTGCTTGAGCTCGATCAGCCCCTCCGCGAGCTTCTTGCCGATCGTGATGCGCAGCGGCACGCCGACCAGCTCGGCGTCGGCGAAGCGGACGCCCGGCGACAGGTCGCGGTCGTCGACCATGACGTCGAGGCCGACGGCCGCGAGGCACTTCTCGAGGCTGTCGGCGGCCACCTTTGCGTCGTCGCCGATCGGCACCACCCAGACGTCGAACGGCGCGAGCGCCGCGGGCCACACGATGCCCTTGTCGTCGGCGAACTGCTCGACGGCCGATGCCAGGATGCGCGCCGGCCCGATGCCGTACGAGCCCATCCAGACCGGCTGCTCCTTGCCGTCCTCGTCGAGGAACATCGCGCCCATCGGCTCCGAGTAGCGGGTGCCGAGCTTGAAGATGTTGCCGACCTCGATCATCGGTTCGATGCGCAGCGTGCCGCCGCAGTGGACGCACGTGTCGCCCGCCTCGACGTGCCGGATGTCGACGACGCGCGCGGTGTAGTCGCGGCCATGCTCGGCGTTGCGGAGGTGGTAGTCGGTGCGGTTGGCGCCCACGACGTAGCCGCCCTCGGCGATGGTCGGGTCGATCAGGATCTCGCGGAGCGCGCCGTCCGGCACGTTGACGGCGCCGATCGAGCCCGGGTCGGCGCCGAACGCCGCCCGGATCTCGTCCGCCTGGGCCGGCCGGTGCGACGCGCCGAGCGCCTTGCCGAGCTTGAGCTCGTGCAGCCGGTGGTCGCCGCGCACGACCGCCAGCACCACCCCGCCCTGCTCGTCCTCCGGCACGACGATCACCGATTTCGCGGTCAGGCCCTCTTCGCTGCCGAGGAACTCGGCCAGCGCCGCGATGGTGCCGACGCCGGGCGTGTGCACCTCTTCCAGCGGCAGGCCGACCGGCGCCTCGACCGGGCGCGGGACGGAGACGGCCATCTCGACGTTCGAGGCGTAGTCGCAGCCGTCGCACAACACGACCCGGTCCTCGCCGGCCGGGGACGGGGCCATGTACTCGTGCGCGCCGAAGCCGCCCATCATGCCGACGTCGGAGTCGACCTTGTAGAACTGGATGCCCGACCGCCGGAAGATGCGGTCGTACGCGATCTCGTGGCTGGCGTAGCCCGCGTCGAGCCCGGCGCGGTCCCGGTCGAGCGTGTAGGAGTCCTTCATGATGAACTCGCGCGTGCGCAGGACGCCGGCCTGCGGACGCAACTCGTCCCGCTCCTTGATCTGGATGTGGTACCAGATCTGCGGCACGTCGCGGTACGAGCGCAGCGACTCGGCGGCGTGCAGCGCGATGATCTCCTCGTGCGTCATCGAGAGCACGAGGTCGCGGCCGACGCGGTCCTTGAGCTTGAACAGCTCGGGGATCCCGTAGCGGCCGGTGCGCTTCCAGAGCTCGGCCGGATGCAGCACGGGCATCAGCATCTCCTGCCCGCCGATCGCATCCATCTCCTCGCGGATGATCTGCTCGACGCGGCGGTGCACGCGCCAGCCGAGCGGCAGGTACGAGTACAGCCCGGCCCCGATCTGGCGCACGAACCCGGCCCGGACGAGCAGCTGGTGGGAGATCGCCTGGGCGTCGGCCGGCGCGTCGCGCAGCGTCGGCATCAGGAAGCGCGTGGCCCGCATCAGCCAGCGACCTTCTTGCGGGCCGGCGGGAAGTGGATCGGCCGGCCGAGCGCCACGAGGGCCGCCTCCTTGATGCCCTCGGCGAGGGTCGGGTGGGCCGCGATCGAGTCGCCGACCGTCTCGACGGTGGTCTCGGAGTCGATGCCGATGACGCCGGCGTTGACCAGCTCGGTGGCGTTGATGCCGACCACGACGAGGCCGAGCAGCTCGCCGTAGGTGGACTCGTGGATGGTCTTCACGAAGCCGGTGCGGTCGGCGTACATGGCTGCGCGCGCGATCGCCGCGTACGGAAACTGGCCGGTGACGACGTTCTCGTCGCCGTACTGCTCGCGGGCCTGCGCCTCGGTGAGGCCGACGGCGGCGACTTCCGGGTCGGTGTAGATGCAGCGCGGGACGGCGCCCGACATCTCGGCGTGGTGGCCGGCGATGTTCTCGGCTGCGACCTCCCCCTCGCGGAACGCGGTGTGCGCGAGCTGCCAGTAGCCGGCCACGTCGCCGACGGCGTAGATGTTCTGCACGGACGTGCGGCGGGTGCCGTCGGTCTCGATGCCCTTGGGGGTGAACTTCACGCCGATGTCCTCGAGCCCGAGGTCGTCGACGACCGCGCCGCGACCGGTGGCGACGAGGATCACGTCGCCGGTGACGGACTGCGTCTCGCCGCCCTTCTCGAACGACAGCGTCATGCCCTCGGCGGTCTCCTCGACCCGCGTGCCCTTCGCCCCGAGGTGCAGCGCGATCTTCTGCTTCTTGAACGCGCGCTCGAGCGCGGCGACGGCGTCGGCGTCCTCGGCGGCGATCAGGTGGTCGAGGAACTCGACGATGGTGACCTCGGAGCCGAGGTGCGAGAAGATCGACGCGAACTCGCAGCCGATCACGCCGCCGCCGATGACGACGAGGCGCGCCGGCACGTGGTCGATCGCCAGCAGACCGGTCGAGTCGAGGCAGCGCTCGTGGTCGATGCCCTCGATCGGCGGGCGCAGCGGACGCGAGCCGGAAGCGATCACGGCGTGCTTGAAGGTGACGGCCTCGCCGCCCTCCACCTGGATCACGTTGGAGCTCGTGAACCGGCCGCGGCCCTGGACGACCGCGATCCCGTTCGCCTTCAGCAGGCCGCCGAGGCCCGACACGGAGCCGTCCACCACCTGCTGCTTGTTGGCCTGCATCTGCGCCCAGTCGACCTCGACGCCGGACACCTTGACGCCCAGCTGGGCGAACGTGGTGTGCGCGTCCTTGACCGCGTGCGCGCTCTGCACCAGCGCCTTGGTGGGGATGCAGCCGACGTTCAGGCAGGTGCCGCCGAGGCGCCCCTGCTCGATCACGGCAACGGACAGGCCGAGCTGGCTGGCACGGATCGCGGCCGGGTATCCGCCCGGTCCGCCGCCGAGAACGGCGACGTCGACGTCCATGAGAAAGGGTTCTCCTTGGGTGATGTTGCGCCCGGGGAAACGGGCTGGGCGGAGTCTACCGCCGGACGCGGATCGGCCCTGCGGGCCTCCGAGTACAATCGGAGTCATGCTGACGCTGGTTGACGCCTGGGACGCCGCGATCGCGGATGAGCCCGACGACTGGTCGCACGCCACCGTCGAGCTCGCGCTCGACGATGCCGAGCGCATGGAGGAGGCAGCGCTGCTGATCTGCGCCGCCAACCCGTGGCACGGCGAGACGTGGCGCACCGGCCTGCTGCGGTTCCGCGTGGCCCGCACGTTCGGGTACGGCGCGAGCGCGCAGCTCGTCCGCGGCCTGCTGGGCCGGCTCGACAAGGCAGAGATCGGCGGCAGGCTGCGCATCGTCTCGTCGCTCGACGCGGTGCTGCCGGTGTCCACCCAGGGTCCGACCTTCTAGGTTCGCGTGACGTCGTACGTTCGCATCGACGGCGAGGGCGTCGACCTCGTCGGTGCCCGGATGGTGTGGCGCCGGGCGTCCTCGGGTGGCCGCGCCGGCTTCATCTTCCAGATCACCGGCCACGGTGGGCGGCACGTGCTGCACGTCGCGGGCTGGGCGCCCGGCGAGAAGATCAGCGATCTTTCCGGCCAGGTGATCTCGATCCAGTCGCCCGGCACCGACTGCGCGGCCGACGGGCGCATGTTCTCGCTCGCGGTGATCCGGTTCGGGCGGGTGAAGGCGACCTCGGCGGTGGCGTCCATCGACGGCACCATCGAGGACATGGATCCCGGCTCCGACGCGCGCTCCGAGCTGGAGTCCGACGTGCGCGCGACGGTCGCGCAGTCGCAGGATCCCCGCTGGTGCCTGAGCTGCGGCACGTCGCTCGAGCCCCACGCCACCGAGCGCGACGAGTTCGTCGGCGGCATCCGCGTGCGCCTCGGCGCCACGCCGGTGGTGTGTCCCGACTGCACGACGTTCGTCGAGGCTCCCAGGTTCTGCCCGATCTGCGGCGCGACGTACGACCCCGACGAGGTCCACACGCTGTCCGACGACGGCTCGATCGGCTACACGGCCGACTGCCCCGAAGGTCACCGGTACTCGGGTCGACTCGGCGGGTGACCTTCGATCCATCCGAGCACCTGGCCCGGGTCGGTAGGGCCACGGACGCCCCTGCGGAGCGGCTCGCGGGCGGCTACAGCAACGAGGTGTGGCGCGTCGGCGACCTCGTGGTGAAGCGCTACGACCGGGCTGCGCGGCCGGCCCTGTTCGGCAACGATCCGCTGGCCGAGGCGCGGGCGCTGGTGCTGCTCGCGCCGACCGGCGCCGCGCCGGCGCCGGTGCACTTCGACGAGGCGGCCGGCGTGCTCGTCTACCGCTTCGCCGCCGGCACGACGTGGAACGGCGGCGTCGAGCGCGTCGCCAGGCTGCTGGGTGGCGTCCACGCGCAGCCGGGGCATGGCTTCCGGGCGTTGCCGGTGGACGGCGGCGCGATCCTCGCCGACGGCGACCGCTTCCTGGCGACCGATCGCGGCAGCGAGATCCAGCGCGTGCGTCCGCCGTCGGTGCGCTGCGGTCCGGTCGCGCGCAGACTCGTGCATCGCGACGCCGGCCCGGGAAATCTGATCGACGACGGCACCAACCTCGTGCTGATCGACTGGCAGTGCCCCGGCGCCGGCGACCCGGTCGAGGATCTGGCCGCGTTCCTCTCGCCCGGCTTCCAGCTGCTGTACGGCCGCTCACCGCTGACGGCCGACGAGGAGCAGGCGTTCCTCGACGCCTACCCCACCCCGCTGGTGGTGCGCCGCCTGCGGCGGATGCGACCGAGCTACGACTGGCGCATGGCGGCGTACTGCGGCTGGCGGGCCGAGCGGCTCGCGGAGTCCGACCCTGCCGCGAGCGCGACGTACACGCGCGCGCTGGACGCGCTGCTCGCGCGGCTGTGAAGCGCTACCTGCAGAGCTACTCCCTCCGCCATCACTACGCCCACGCGCCCGGGTTCGGCGTGTTCGACGTCCTCGGCCGTGCCGCGGCCGACAAGTACGACGGCGTGTCGATCAACATCAACGGCCCCGGGTACCGGCAGCTGTCGGGCACGTCGCCGGAGCACGTGGCGCGGGTTCGCGAGCGGCTCGAGGAGCTCGGCCTGGAGTGCGATCTCGAGACGAGCGGCACCGGCCGCGCGCACCTGGAGGAGATCCTCGGCGTCTGCGATGCCCTCGGCGCGCGCCGGCTGCGGACGTACATGCGGCACGACGGCAGCATCGACGAGGCGATCGCGCGGACGGTCGCCGATCTCCGCGAGATCGCGCCGACCTGCGCCGGGCACGGCATCGAGTTGCTGCTCGAGAACCACGAGGACTTCACGGGCGCCGAGCTGGCGACCATCCTCGACGCCGTCGACCACCCGGCCATCGCCGCGCTGTTCGACTTCGGCAACTCGATGATGGTCGGTGAGGACCCGGGCGTCGCGCTGGACGCGATCCTCCCCCACGCCCGCTCCGCGCACCTCAAGGACCATGCGTGCGTGCAGGGCGACGACGGGCAGCCGTGGGTGCTGGGCGTCCCGATCGGCTCCGGCGTGCTGCCGATCGCCGAGCTGACACGGCGGCTGGCGGCCGCCGGCTGCCAGGTCGTGATCGTGTCGAGCGTGTGGGCGTACCGCGCGCCGGTGCGCTCCTGGCGCGGCGGCGGCCGGCCGGGCGCCGGCGTCTTCCGCGTGGAGGAGCCGCCGTTCGATCCGCTGCTGCGGCCGTGGAACGACATGGCCGCGGCGCGATTGGTCGAGCTGGAGGCAGAGGCGCTCGCGCTGGGCGAGTCCTGGCTGCGCGTCGTCTGCTAGCGAGCGTCGCGGTCGGCTCGAATGACCGCTGCGGCGTCAAGCGCCGGCCAGCGCCGGACCTCCCGTTCGGCTGCAAGTTGGAGCAGCTCGCTGCGTGAGATCCCGCGCGTGCTTGCGGCCTCGTCAATCCGCTCCAGGAGTGCGACGGGAAGAGAGATGACGATCTCGGCCATGCTCGCAGGCTACCGCGGTTCCTCGCCATCACCAGCGCTCCCTTCTGACCACGCCTCCATACTGCCGCGCGTGCCAGCGCCCGACGAGATCCGCCGGCGGAGAGACGAGCTCGCTCCCTGGTTCCACCACATCGACCTCGGCGGCGGCATCTCGACCACGGATGCGGGCCACGACCACCCCGCGGTGCTGTGGCAGACGATCGCGCGTCAGCTGCCCCGCAAGCTGAAGGGCCGGCGCGTGCTCGACATCGGCTGCAACGCCGGCTCCATGTCGTTCGCGGCGAAGCGGCTCGGGGCCGACTACGTGCTCGGCATCGACGCCAACCTCGGTGCGACGACCTCGTTCATCGAGCAGGCCGAGTTCTGCCGGTCGGTGCTCGGCCTGGACGTCGAGTTCCGAGAGCAGTCGTTCTTCGATCTGGAGCCGGACCGCCCGTTCGACCTGGTCCTCTTCTGCGGCGTCCTCTACCACCTGGAGAACTTCGCGACAGCACTCGACCGGCTGCTGTCGTTCGCGGTTCCCTC
>JBBQFB010000141.1:0-10043 GCA_038321545.1 Gaiellales bacterium | reverse complement strand
GATCTCGAGCGCGGCAAGCCGCTGGAGCTGGCCTGGCTATCGGGCCGCATGCACGACCTCGGCCTCGAGCACGGCGTTGCGACTCCGGCGCACACCGCTGTCTACCGCGGGCTGATCCTGCACGCCGACGGGCCGCTGGGTTGCGGGCGCTGAGCGAGGTCGACCCGCGTCCTCCTGCTGGGCGATGACGGCGGGCAGTTCGGCGGGCCGTCAGCCGGCCACTGCGCAACAGCGTCCAGGCACGGCCCTTCCCTCGGTAACCGCGGCCTCCTCGAGGCGCCCGCGCGGTAGGCCGAGGACGAGCCAGATCCGAGCGAGGCGCCCACCGCGGGCGCGACGCTCCGCGAGACGCCGTCGCGCACCAGCGCCGCCGTCACGTTCGACGTGTTCTCCCGGATCAGCAACGCTCCCAGTACCGCCAGGCCGAGGCTGGCGCCGAAGTTGCGAGCCGTCTGGGTGATGCCCGTGACTTCGCTGACTTCAAACGGGCCGGTCTTACGCGAGCGCGGCAGCGTCTCGCTTGTGAGGCATCCCGCGAGGCGGTGTCGGACACCCGTCGGGAGTCGGCACCTTCATTGACATCCGCCCGGTTGGGCCTCCGTCTGGCGTCGGGTCGCGCCTGGGAGCCCCTGCAACCGCGGTATGGGCCGTGTAGGGATCGAACCTACGACCTTGGGACTAAGAGTCCGTCCAGGCGTGTCGTCGGCAGTGACAAGAAATGGAAACTACCTGCAAATTGAGCACTTCATGGCTGAAGCAAACTACGTTAATCGAGGCTATCGGAGCCAAGCTCGTACGCGCACCGTACGCGCGGACGGGCGATCCGAAGGTCTTCGTGCGGGGGCTGTATCTCCGACGCTGCTAGATCTGTCGCTCCCGCTCGGCCCACCAGCGGGCGCGGAGCTCGCGGCGGAGCACCTTGCCGGTGGCGTTTTTCGGGAGGGCGTCGGCGAACTCGACACGGCGCGGTTTCTTATAGGAGGCGAGGCCAGTCTGGCAGTGCGCGATCAGCTCGGTCGAGGTGACATCGCTTCCCAGCTCGCGCACGACGACGGCGAGGACGCTCTCGCCCCACCTTTCGTCCGGGATGCCGAGGACGGCGCACTCGGCGACCGCGGGGTGGCGCAGTAGGACCTCCTCGACCTCGCGCGGGTAGATGTTGGAACCACCGCTGATGATCAGGTCCTTCTTGCGGTCGGTGACGAACAGGTAGCCGGCGTCGTCGAGGTGGCCGACGTCGCCGGTGTGGAGCCAGCCGCCGCGGAGCGCTTCGGCGGTCTCGTCGGGTCGCCGCCAGTAGCCGCGCATGACGAGGTCGGAGCGCACGACGATCTCTCCGGTCTCGCCGTTGGGGAGGGGTCGGTCGGCGTCGTCGACGATGCGGACACGGACGGCGGGCAGCTCGCGTCCGGCGGACATCAGGCGCGCAGCGCGCTCCGGGTCGGCGCGGTCGTGCTCGGCCTTTGGTAAGGCGGTGCACGTCATCGGCGCCTCACCCTGGCCGTAGATCTGCACCAGTACAGGCCCGAATGTCGCGAGGGCGGCATGGAGCGTCTCGACGTGCATCGGGCCGCCACCGTAGATGATGCTTTTCAGGCTGCTCGTGTCGTGCGCCGGGACGCGGCCGCTGCGGACGAGGATCTGGATCATCGTCGGTGCGAGGAAGGTCGTCGTGACTCGTTGCTGCTCGATGGTCGAGAGGATCGTGTCGGCGTCGAACGCGCCGGGCGGCGGGAAGGCATTCGCGGCGCCGACGGCGAGGTGCGGGAGCATGCAGGAGCACGTGCCGTGGCTGGTCGGCGCCGCGTGCAGCATCACGTCGCCGGGTGCCGCGTCGGGGATCAGGCCGAGCAGGAACTGCTGCGTCATCGTGAGCAAGTTGCGGTGCGTCTCCATCGCGCCCTTGGGACGCCCCGTGGTGCCGGAGGTGTAGAAGAGCCACGCGACGTCGTCCGGCTCGATGTCGATCTCGGGTGGCGCGTCGGGACGGCTGGCGAGCAGGCTCTCGTAGCCTGCCCCGATCTCGATCCATGCGGTGACGGCGGGGAGCCGGCGGCGCAGCGGTTCGACGACGTTGGCGAAGTCCGGCGAGGAGATGACCGCGCAGGCCTCGGCGTCGTTGAGCATGAAGGCGTACTCGTCGACGTGTAGGCGCGGGTTCAGTGGTACCGCGGCGAGGCCGGCGGCACCGCACGCGAGCCACGCTTCGAGTGCCTCGAAGCGGTTCGCGGAGAGGATCGCGACGTGCCGGCGCTGGCCGCCAGCGACTTCGAGCAGAGCGTGCGCGAGGCGGGCGACGCGGACGGCGCCTTCGCGGTAGGCGATGCGCCGGTCGCCGTCGAGCCAGAGCGGCGCGTGTGGCGTCCGGGCTGCCGAGCGGAAGAGGAGATGTGGGACGTGCACTGCGTTACGGGACCGGAGGGGCCGAGGGGAATGTCGGCTGGCGCTTCTCGAGGAAGGCCCGGACGCCTTCGCGCGCGTCCGGCTCGAGGAAGTTCAGCATCTCGAGGGCGACGGACAGCTCGAACACGGATGCCTCGCGGCGGTACCAGTGGTTGAGCGCGCGCTTGGTGAACTGCGTCGCGCGTTGCGGGCCGAGCGCGAGCCGATCGGCGACCGAGAACGCTCGGTCGAGCAGTTCCACACCGGGAACGCAGAGTGAGACGAGGCCGATCCGCTCGGCCTCGCGGCCGTCGATCCGCTCGGCGGTGAGGAGGTAGTACTTGGCCTTCGCCATCCCGCACAGCAGCGGCCAGAGCATCAACGCGTGGTCGCCGCTCGCGACGCCGAGGCGGGCGTGACCGTCGCAGAGGAAGGCTTCCTCTGCGATAACGGAGACGTCCGCGGCGAGCGCGACCGCGAGCCCGGCGCCGACGGCCGGACCGTTGATCGCGGACACGACGGGTTTGTCGAGCGCGAGCAGGTTCTCGACGATCGCGATCGCCTCGCGGCCTGTACGCAGCACCCGCTCGACGTCGTCGAGGTTGCGCTGCACCATCTCGAGGTCGCCGCCGGCCGAGAACGCGCGGCCGGCGCCGGTGATCACCGCGACCCGCGTGTCGGGGTCGGCGCCGACCAGCGGCCAGATCTCGGCGAGCTCGCGGTGCAGCGTCTCGTCGGTAGCGTTCAACTTCGTCGGCCGGTCGATCGTGATCAGCAGCACGCCGTTCGGGCGGCGTTCGCAGCGCAAGCCCTCGAAGCGGTCGTAGTCGGTCATCGGAGGAGCTCCTGTGCGGCGTCGTCGAGCGCGCGGTCGAGCCGGTCGACCAGCTCGTCGCACTCCTCGGCGGTGATTGTCAGCGGTGGCGCGATCACGCTCCAGTCGCCGTATCGTCCCCGGTTTTGGCGCCGGGCGTAGAGCAGCAGTCCGTGCCTGGCGCCGTGTCGGCGGAGCGCGTCAGCGGGGTCGATGTCGGCGCTGAAGCGGCTGCCCGCGGCGTCACGGACGAGCTCAATCGCGAGCAGGAGTCCCTGGCCGCGGACGTCGCCAACGAGCGGCGACCGTGCTCGGATGGTCTCGAGCCGGGACTGGAGATAGGCTCCGCGCGCCTCGGCCGCCGCGATCAGGTCGTCGTCGACGACGGCATCGAGGACGGCGCAGCCGGCGGCGCAGGCGATCGGGTTCGCGTTGTAGGTGTGCGAGACGTTGAAGCCGACACCGTCGGCGAGTCTGTCGACCCATGCCGCCGGCGCGAGCAGCGCTCCGAGTGGCGCGAATCCGGCGCCGAGGCCCTTCGCGAGCACCACGAGATCGGGGCGGGCGGCCGGATGCCGGTGCGCGGCGAGGAACCGCCCGCAGCGCACGGAACTCATCACTTCGTCGAACACGAGCGCGACGCCGTGCCGGTCGCAGACGCGACGAACACCGACGAAGAACGACGGGTCGGGCACGTTCGCCCCCGTCGACTGGCCGCCGACCGGTTCGACGACGAACGCGAGCACGCGCTCCGATCCGATTCGCTCGATCGCCGCGTCGAGCGCGGCGACGGTGACGCCGGCGGCGGCCGCCGGGCTCTCGGCGCGATAGGTGAGTGGTGCCGGGATCTTCTCGCTGAAGACCGCCATCGGACCGTAGACGGCCTCGGCGTCGAGGTCGCCGTTCATCCCGATCGCCGCAAGCGTCGCGCCGTGGTAGGACGGCATGCAGGTGATGACGCGCGTCCGCGCCGCTTCCCCGCAGGCGACAGCGCGCTGGCGGAGGAACTTGATCGCCATCTCGTTCGCCTCCGAGCCGCCGCTCGAGAGGTGAACCCGCTCGAACCCGTCCCCGGCGAGCGCCGCGATCCGTCCCGCCAGGGCGACGTTGGGATCGTGGACCGTGTTGCGGACGTACGAGAACGTGAGCCGTCGCGCCTGCTCGGACATCGCCCGGATCGGCCGCTCATCGCCCTGTCCGAGGTTCGACAGGAACGCGCCCGCGGCGACGTCGAGGTATCGGGCGCCCGTATCGTCCTCGAGCCAGACGCCGTCGCCGCGGACGATGTGCGGCAGGTCACGCGTCGTCGATCGAGCGTAGAACAGGCTCTGCGGACCGCCGCGATCCGGCCGTCCGCTCACGATGATGCACCGGCAGCGTCGACGACGAATTTGCTGCCGCGGTGCTGTTCGATGAATGCTCGCTGAATGATCACGAGTTGCTCGAGATCAATGGTCGTGACGGTATGCGGACGGATCCGACCCAGCGGCGGCGAGGGCGACGAGGCCGCGCTCTGCACGGCGCACCGGCCGACCGGCCCGACCACCTCACCCGCGGCCGAGGCCAGCGTCACGTTCATGCCGCCGACCCGCGCCGTCCGCCGACGGCGACCGCCACGATGCAGATCAGCTCGAACAGGATGTTCGCGGCGTTCAACGCCGTGTGACCACTCGGATCGAGCGGCGGCGCCACCTCGTTCACGTCCGCACCGACGACGTCGAGCCCGGCTAGCCCACGGATCATCACCTGCGCATCACGCATCGAAAGACCGCCCGGCTCCGGCGCGCCGGTGCCGGGCGCGTGCACCGGATCGAGCCCGTCCATGTCGAACGTCGCGTATACCGGCCCGCCCGCCGTGACGCGGTGGATCTCGGCGAGCGTCGCCGCGCGGCCCAGCTCCTCGAACTCGTCGATCGAGATCTGGCGGATGCCGGCGTCCCGACCCCAGTCGATGTCGTCGGCGCCGAAGCGCGTCCCGCGCAGGCCGATCTGGATCGACCGCCGCGGATCGACCTCTCCCTCCTCGACGCTGCGGCGGACAATCGTGCCGTGGTTCACGCGCGACCCGTAGATCTCGTCGAACACGTCAGCGTGCGAGTCGAACTGCACGAGACCGACCGGACCCGCATCCCGGCATCCGCGGATCAATGGCAGCGTGACGGTGTGATCGCCCCCCACTGCGACGACGATCGCACCGGCACTGCGCAGCGCGCGGACCCGATCGGCGATCGCATCGATGCTCCACGCAGCGTCGAGCGGATTGACCGGCGCGTCCCCGGCATCCGCGATCCGACACGCGTCGAACGGCGAGCGGTTCGTGACCGGGTGGAACCGGCGGATCATTCGCGACATCTCCCGGACCTGTGCGGGGCCGTGCCGGGCGCCGGCGCGGTTCGTCGACCCGAGATCGAAGGGCACGCCCAACAGGGCGATCTCCGGCGCGACCCCCGTGCCTATCAGGGGCGCTCGCATGAACGTCGCAGGCTCGGAGAACCGCGGCACGAGAATCGACTCGATCGGCGAGAAATCGGACATCACGCGATACTCCAATGCTCTGACGCGTACAGAAAGGACGATGCCGCAGAGCCGAACGGCTCAGTACCCGAGGGCTCGCTCGAGGGCGCTGATTCCGCGCCCGGTGATGTCGACGATGTGCCGGAGGTCGTCCTCGGTGACGGTGAGCGGCGGCGCGAACTGGAGCACCGGGCTGTCGCGATCGTCGACCCGGCAGAGCAGCCCGAGGTCGATCAGGTTGTGGAACAAGTTGTGCTTGAAGTGACGGTCGTACTCCTCGCCGACCAGTGGCCGGCCGTCCGCGTAGGAGGTGTCGAGCTCCACCGCCCAGAACAATCCGAGCCCGCGGACGTCACGCACCATCGGATGTTCGGCGCCCATCGCCGAGAGCAGCTCGCCGAACAGCGTCTCGAGCGACGACGCGCGCTCGAGCAGACCCTCGCGCTCGATGATGTCGAGATTCGCAAGCGCGACGGCAGCCGCTACGGGGTGCCCACCGAAAGTCGAGCCGTGTAGATACATCGCCTCGCGGTCGAGCATCTTTCGGATCCGGTCGGAGACGAGCAGACCGCCCATCGGGATGTAGCCACTCGTGAGCCCCTTCGCGAACGTCACGATGTCGGGCCGGACGTCGAACCGCTCCACGCCGAACCATGTCCCGAGCCGTCCGAAAGCGCAGATCGTCGCGTCCGCGACGAGCAGGACGCCGTGACGGTCGCAGATCTCGCGAACGCGCCGCCAGTACCCCTCGGGCGGAACGAGGCAGCCGCCCGCGTTCTGAACAGGCTCGAGGACGACCGCGGCGACCTGCTCGGGCGGACCGAACTCGATCGCAGCGGCGATCGCTTCGGCTGCGCCATCCGGGTCCTGTTGCGTGTTCGGGACGTGGATCGCGATTGGTGGCAGCGGCTCAAACGGCGCGCGTAACGCCGGGATCCCTGTCAGCGCGAGCGCGCCCGCGGTCACTCCGTGGTAGGCGAACTGCCGCGCCACGAACTTGAAGCGTCCGGCCTCGCCGCGTGCGGCATGGTACTGCCGCACGAGCTTGATCATCGCCTCGATCGCTTCGGAGCCGGAGTTGACGAAGTACGCAGATGCCGGGCCGTCAACCGGGGCGATACTGGCGAGCCGCTCAGAGAGCTCAAGCACGCGCGGGTGGTGAAGGCTCCAGTTGGGCATGTACTCGAGGGTACGGATCTGCTCCGCGGCGACCTCGGCGAGCTCACCCCGGCCGTGGCCGACCTGCGTCGTGTAGAGGCCCGCGATGCCATCAAGATACTCCCGCCCCAGCTGGTCGGTAACTCGAACGCCACGGCCGGAAACGATTATCGGAAAGCGCGACCAGTCCTCATGGTTGCTCGTGAAATGCAGGAGCGCGTGCTGCATACCGGCGACGCTCTGGACGCTCGCGTCGCTCATCGATCGCTCCTCTCGTTATGGTCGCTGCACATCGGCATCCGTGTGCCGCGAACGTCCGTGCTGCGGGTCGTCAGCGAATCTCGGAACGTGGGCGGGGTGCGCGAGAGGTCTGACGTTGCGTCAGAGCCGAGGGCCCCGTCGAGGGGGGACGGAGCGGGCACCTCGCAGGGAATGTCTCGGCGGAGCCGCCGCAGGGCCGCGTTGCGCGTCCCGCGACCCGCGACCCGCGCGAGCAGGTCGTGCGCCAGACGATGCGCCGCCCGGTTCACGGCCACGCTGTCAGCTCGCATCGCAGTCGTGGTTCGTTCAAACATGACGCGATCGTCCGTCGCGGCGGGCTCTTCCGGAAGTCGATTCCGCCCTGGGGAATTAGAGGTCGCTACCGATCGCCGCCGCAACCTCTCGCACTCGCGCCGCGGCAGCGGCCAGCACCACGCCCGCGAGACGAGGCGCGCTCCCCGATACCGACACCGCAGCCCGCACCCGCCCCGCGCCGTCGACGACGGGTGCGGCAACGGCCGCAAGGCCCTCTTCAAGCTCGCCCAGCGTCACCGCGAACCCGGCCGTTCGGACTGCCGCGAGCTCGTCGAGGAGCACGGCGCGGCGCCTGATCGAGCGCGCGGTCGCGCCCGGGAGCCGTTCGCCCGGGAGCAGCCGCAGTAACTCTCCAGGATCGAGCGCGGCCAGGAGCACCTTGCCGGCGGCGTTCAGGTGCGCCGGCGACCGATGGCCCGCGACGGAAACCCCTGACACCGCCCGCAGCGGCTCGAACGTTTCGAGCACGACGATCGACGCGACGTCGAGCACCACCAGGTGGACCGTCTCGCCGACCGTGTCGCGCAGTGCGCGGAGCCGTTCCCGCCCAACGACGCGCACGTCGCGATGCGCCGCGAGCGCCAGGCCGAGCCCGACGAGCGCTGGCCCCGGGTAGTAGACGTGAGCGACCGGGTCGCGCTCGACGAGACCGCGCGCCGCCAGCGTCGAGAGCAGCCGATGCGCCGTCGACGGCGCCACGCCGAGATGGCGGGCAGCGGCACCAACCCGCACCACCGGCTCGCGCCCAAACAGCAGCAGAAGCTGGGCGGCAGTATCGACCGAACGGACCCGCCCCTCAGGTGCCGACATGACGGGGATCCTGACTGATCGCCGCGGTGCGCAGTACCGTGCCGCCAATGTCCCACGATCAGACGCGCACGCCAAGCTGCCGCTCGCTGGGCGATCAACGGGAGGCACCGCTCGGGGACGCCTACCGGCGCGCGCTCGAGGCGGTTACCGACTCCTACGTGGTGCCGGGTCACAAACGTCAGGCCCGGTTCGGCGCGTCGGTGCTCGGGCAGGATCTCGCCCTTGGCGGCGGGATCGATGATATACACCTGTCGGGTGGCTACCTGCGCCGGGCGGAACGGCTCGCCGCCGAGTTGTGGGGCGCGGACGACTGTCTGTTCTCGTTCGCCGGGTCGTCGCTCGGCAACCTCACGATGCTGCTCGCCTGTCTGCCGCCCGGCAGCAAGGTGATCGCGTGTCGGTCGCTGCACAAGAGCGTCTTCGGTGGCCTCGTGCTCGCCCGCGCGATGCCGATCTGGGTGGCACCCGACGTCGACACTGCCACCGGCTTGCCGGTCGGTGTCCCCCGTGCCGCCGTCCGGCAGGCGATCGCGCAGCACCCCGATGCCGTCGCTGTGCTCCTCGTCGAGCCATCGTACATCGGCACGGTCAGTGACGTTGCTGGAATCGCCGCCGACACGCATTCCGCCGGCATGCTCCTCCTCGTCGACCAGGCCTGGGGCGCGCACTTCGGGTTCCACCCTGCCCTGCCGCAGTCGGGCACGCAGGCTGGCGCTGACGTCTGTATCGCCGGCGCTCACAAGACGCTCCCGGCGCTCACGTCGAGCGCGCTGATCCTCGCCCGATCCGACCGCGTCGACCTCGACCGGCTCCGCCGGACCTACGAGCTCGTCGCCAGCACCAGCCCGATCGGTATGGCCCTCGCAACGATGGACGACGCCCGAGCCGTAATGGCCGATCGCGGCGAGGAGCTGCTTGACCAGACCATCCAGTTCGCCTCGGACGCGCGCCGGCGGCTGGCGCAAATCGACGGGCTCGTCGTCGCCGACGACGCGTGGGCGGAACGACACCCGTCGCTGCATGCCTTCGACCCGACGCGCCTCGTGCTCTCGATCAACGCCACCGGCGCGACCGGGTTCGCAATCGACGCGCTCCTCGCCGAGCACGGCTTCCGGATCGAGCTCGTTGATCGCGACACCCTCGCGCCGCTGATCACGGTCGGCGACGACGCGGCACGCATCGACCACCTCTGCACCGCGATCGAGCGGGCGCTCGCGCACCCCGGCGTCCGCGGAGCGCCACGCGACCCGACGCCGTCGACCGCCTGGACGGCCGCGCCCGAGATCGTGATGCCGCCGCACGAGGCGCACTGGGCACCAAGCATCCGCGTCAACGCCCGCGACGCGATCGGGCGCATCGCGGCCGAGACCTGTGCCCCGTACCCGCCCGGCATACCCGCGATCGCGCCCGGCGAGCGGATCACCGCCGCGACCCTCCAAGCGCTCCGCGCCGACGCCCGCGCCGGGACCCGCGTCGCGTACTGCGGCGACCCGACGCTCGACACCGTCCTCGTCGTCGACCATAGCTGACGCTCGTGTCGCCACCGAGTCGATTGCTCAGCTCGGTTCGAGGCCGCCACCTGACGCCATTCGATGACGGGGTCGACGGACTACGCGTGCGCTCGTGGACTTCTGCTGTCCGAGAGACGAGCGCAATTTAGAGGGACACATATGCATCCAGATGCTGGAGTAGCTCGATGCGAGGCGCGGATCGCGAGCGGCGGCGGGTGCCGGCGTGTTGAGCGTGGCGAAGTTGGCGCCTGGGCAGGAGGCGTACTACGAGGCGTCGG
>JBBQFB010000140.1:0-10073 GCA_038321545.1 Gaiellales bacterium | reverse complement strand
GGCTGGCCGCCGACGAGCGCCGGGCGAGTGCCGACCACGGCGCGGCCCGGGTCGCGGAACTGGAGCGGGGGGTGGCCGAGGCCCGCGCCGAGGTGGAACGCGTGCGGGCCGAGCACGTCGCGGCCGACGAGCGCGCGGCCGCACTGGAGCGCGATCTCGCCGCGCACCGCGAGCGGGCCGCGCTCCGGCTCGCCGAACTGGAGCAGGGCCTCAGCGCGGAGCGCGAGCGGGCCCGCACGCGGGTCGACGCCGGCGAGGAGCGGGTGCTGGAGCTGGAACGCGAGCTCGCCGAGGCCCGCGCGGCGGTGCTGGCGGCCGAGCAGATCGCCGCCGACGTGCCCGAGCGGCTTGATCCGGAGACGGCCGAGGGCCGCATCGCAATTCTCGAGGAGGCGCTCTTCAAGCTTCAGCTGGAGCTCGAGATGCGGCCGCCTGCCGACGCGGCTGCGGCCGCCGGCGACGCCGACCGGGTGACCGCGCTGGAGCAGGAGCTCGGTGTCGCGCGAGCCGCCGCCGTGACCGCTGAGGGTCAGCTGGCCGAGCTGCGGCGCGCGGCCGACGCGGCGCACGACCTGTCAGCGCAGTTGCAGGAGGCCAACGCGGCCCTCGACGAGGCACGGGCCGAAGCCGGGCGCCGGCTCGATCCGTCCGAGGTCGAGCGGCACCAGGCGGCGCTCCGCGGCGAGGTCGAGACGGCCCGCCACGTGGGCGACGCGGCGCGCAGCGAGGCCGAGCAGCTGGCGACCCGATTGCAGGCGCTCGAGGCCGAGCTGGAGACGACCCGGCTGGCCGCCGACGAGCGCCGGGCGAGTGCCGACCACGGCGCGGCCCGGGTCGCGGAACTGGAGCGGGGGGTGGCCGAGGCCCGCGCCGAGGTGGAGCTCGTACGCAGCGAGCACGCCACGGCCGAGCAGCGCGCGGCCGCGCTGGAGCAGGAGCTGGTCGAGCACCGGGAGCGGGCCGAGCTGCGGCTCGCCGAGCTCGAGCAGGCGCTGACGGCGGAGCGGGAGATCGCCCGTACGCGGGTCGACGCTTCCGAGGTGGAGCAGCGGGTGGCCGCGGCCGAGGCCACGGCGAGCGAGGCGCGGGCCGAGCTGGCGCGCGTCGCCGCCGCGACCGACGCCGACCGCGCCCGGATGGCGCAGCTCGAGGGAGAGCTTGCCGCTGCGGAGCACGGAGCGCTGGAGCGCGCGACGGCGCTGGAAGCAGAGCTCGAGCGGTCGCGCGCCGAGGCGGCCGAAGCGGCACGTCGTGCCGAGGCGCGAGTCGACGCCGACGATGTCCGCCTGCAGGTCGCCGCCGCCGAGCGGCAGGTCGAGGAGGTCCGCGCGCAGCTCGAGCAAGAGCTGGCCGCGACGCGGCGCGAGGCCCTCGATCGCGCGACGTCGCTGGAGGGCGAGCTGGCGGGTGCGCGCGCCGACGCCGCGGAGGCGCTGCGCAGGGCCGATACGCGCATCGACGCCGACGAGGCGAAGGCGCAGATCGCCTCGGCCGAGCGTCGCGTGGAGGAGGTGCGCCTCGAGCTGGAGCAGACGCTCGCCGAGGCAGGGCAGGCGGCGCTCGATCGCGCGACGTCGCTGGAGGCCGAGCTGGAGCGCGCGCGGGCCGAGGCTGCGGAGGCGCTGCGGCAGGTCGAGACGCGGGTCGACGCCGACGAGGCGCACGCGCAGATCTCCGCTGCCGAGCGGCGGGTCGAGGAGGTGCGGGTCGAGCTCGAGCGGGTGCAAGCCGAGCGCGAGGAGGCGCAGAGCCAGGCCGAGGAGCTGGCCCGGGCGCTCGACACGACGCGCGACGATCTCCGGGGGCGCATCGCCGACCTGGAGACCGACGTGGAGTCCGCTCGCGCCGATGCGCAGCGGCTCGAGGCGTCCCGTCGCGAGGCGGTTGCCAGGGCGGAGGAGCTGCAGACCGCGTTCCAGCAGCGCACGGCCGAGTCCGAGTCTGCCGGCGCCCGGCTCCAGGCCGACATCGCCGCTGCGCGCGCCGAGGGCGAGCGGCTGGTGGCGGCGCAGTCCGAAGTGCTGGTGCGCGCCGAGGCGGCCGAGCAGGCGCTGGCCGACGAGCGTGCTCGCGGCGGTGCCGCAAGCGAGCGGCTCGCGGTGCTGGAGCAGGCTGAACAGGCCGCTCGGACGGCGGCCGAGGAGGCTGCGCAGCGCGTCGCGGACGGCGAGCGAGCCCTTGCGGAGGAACGCGATCTCCTCGTCGCCGCGCAGCGGCGGATCGTCGCACTGGAGCAGGCTGAAGAGGTCGCCCGGGCGTCCGTCGAGGAGGCTGCCAGCCAGATCGAGGACCGCGAGCGCGCGGTCGCGACGGAGCGCGAGGCGGCGCGGGTCGCACACGCCCGGATCGCAGAACTGGAGGAGGCCGAGCAGGCCGCGCGGGCGCTGGTCGAGGAGGCCGCGGCTCGCGTCGACGGAACCGAGCGGGCGCTGGCCGAGGAGCGCGATCGCGCTGCGTCGGCCCGGGAGCGCATCACGGCCCTCGAGGATGCCGAGCGAGCCGCCCGGGGGGCCGCCGAGGCACTTGCCGGCCGGGCCGAGGAGCTCGAGACGACGCACAGCGCGCGCGTTGCCGAGCTCGAGGCCGCAGTGATCGAGGCCCGGATGCACTCCGAGGAGCGCGAGCGCGTCCGGCACGACCTGGCCCGCGAGCGGGACGAGGCGCGGGGCGAGGTCGAGCGCCTGACGGTGGAGGGCGAGACCCGGACGCGGGAGCTCGAGGCCAGCCGAGCCGAGGTCGACCGCCTCGTCGCCGACTCGGAGAACCGCTCGCGGGAGCTCGAGCGCGTGCTCGAAGACGTCCGCGCCGAGGCTGCCCGCCGGCTTGACCCGGTGGCGGTCGAGGTCGCGCGAGCCGTGCTGCAGGCCCAGATCGAAGCCGCTGCCGCGCGGGTCGCCGAGCTGGAGCAGACGCTCGTGGCGCACGACGCCGAGACGCTCGGGCGCACGGCCGATCTGGAGCGCGATCTGGCCACGGCCCGCGCCGCCGTCACGGCGGCAGAGGAGGCGAGGGACGGCGCTGCGGCGCGTCACGCGCAGGTGTCCGGCGAGCTGGACCTGGTGCGGGCCGAGCTGGAGCCGTTGCGGGCCGAGGCCGTCGAGCTGGGGCGAGAGATCGCGGGTCTGCGGTCGGCGCAGGCCGCCGCCGAGGCCCGGATCGGCGAGCTCGACCACGAGGCCGGTGAGCTGCGCGGCGCCGTCCAGGCCGCCGAGCGGTCGCGCGTCGACGCGGAGGCCCGCTTCGCCGAGGTGGAGACGTCGCTCGCCGCGGCAGTCAGGCGCACCGAGACGCTGACGGCGTCGGCGGCCGAGGCGGAAGCCCGCGGGGCACGCATCGATGCGCTCCAGACCGAGCTGACGTCGGCGCTCCAGTCGCGGGAGACGTCACGCAGCGACGCGACGCGAAGGGCCGCCCAGCTGGCGCAGGTCGAGGCCGAGCTGTCGGCTGCCCGCAGCGACGCCCGCGAGCGCGCCGTGTCGCTGGAGGAGCGCGCCCGCCGCGCCGAGGAGCGCATCGGCGAGCTGGAGCTCGAGGTCGTGACGGCGCGGACGTCCGCTGCGCCCGCGGGCGAGTCGGAGGAGTCGCGGCAGAAGGCCGCCGAGCTGGAGGCGCACATCGCCCGGCTGACGGAGCGCGAGTCGGCGGGTCAGGCGCAGATCGCCGCGCTCCGGGCCGAGCTCGAGGCGCTCCGTGGTGAGGACTCGCTCCGCCTCGGCGCCGTCTCCGACCTGAGCCGCCGTGAGCGCGAGATCGAGGAGAAGGCCGAGCAGATCCAGGCCGAGCTGACGCGGGTCGACGCACGCGACCAGGAGCTGCGCACGCTCGTCGCCGAGCAGCGGGCCGTGCTCGAGGGCCTCGAGGCGGAGCGCGCACGGGTGGACGAGCGGGAGCGCGAGGTGGAGCGCACCGCCGCCGAGGTGGTCGAGCAGTCGCGGCGGCTCGCTGACCGTGACACCGAGGGCGTTCGCGACGGCGGCGGCCGGGCCTCGGAGCTCGAGCGCCGCGAGCTCGAGCTGACGACGATCGCGGAGTCGCTCGCCCGTCGGCGCGAGGAGATGCGCCGCGTCGAGGAGGCGCTCGGCACGCGCGAGCGCCAGCTCGACCGCCGCTCCGGCGATCTGGAGCGCCGCGCGGGCGAGGTGAAGCGCCGCGAGGACGAGATCGACCAGGCCGAGGAGGAGGTCGAGCAGCTGCGCTCCACGATGCTCCGCGCCGAGCTCCCGCACGACGACTCGGCGATCGAGTACGACGAGGACGGCAGCCCGGTGCAGGCCTGGCTCGACCGCCGTCGCCGCAAGCAGGCGTCGCTCGAGGCACGCCAGGCGGATCTCGACCGGCGTGAGGACTCGATGCGCGAGCTCGAGTCGCGGCTGCGGTCGCTGGAGGGCACGCTGGCGCGCAAGGAAGCGGATCTGACGGCGTTCGCGGAGATGCTGCAGCAGTCGCTGCACACCGCGGAGGAGGCCGCGATCGGCGAGCACACCCGCTCGAAGCTGCCCGCTGACGAGGACCCGACGCAGCGCCTCCGCTTCTGGACGCGCGACTCGGCGGCCGGCCAGCGCTAGCTCCACGCAGCTGTCACCCGCCGAGGCGTCGCGTGGCTGCCTTGCCACCAGGGTCGGGACGCCTCGCGGTCGCCGAAGCGAGTCCGAGCTACCACGACCGCAGCGGCACGCAGTGCACCCCGCCAGTCCATCACGGCAAGTGCGCATGCAACCGGCACGCTCTGCATCCGATCCGAACGCCGCGTGACAGATCGGTCAAGATGCGCGCCTTCCGGCACGTTGCGTTCTGGGGTCTGACCCCCGTGGCCGGGCGTTTCGGGGTCAGACCCCAGGCGACAATCAGCACAAATCCGAGACCGGATCTTCGGGTTCCGCTCCGAGATCCGTGACGTCGACGACGGGACGGCGCCGAGTTCGGGCGATCGGTGCGCTACGTGCCGCCCGGTTCCGGTTCCGGATCCGGGAGCGAGCCGACCTTGGCGCGGCGGTTCTCGATCACCTCGCGGAGGCCGATCTGCACGCTGCCGGCGACCGGGATCGCAAGCAGCGCGCCGAGCACGCCGAGCAGCGACGAGCCGACCAGCACGGCCAGCAGGACCGTGAACCCCGAGACGTTCACCGAGCGCCGCTGGACGAGCGGCTGCAGCAGGTTGTTCTCGACCTGCTGGTAGCCGATCTGGAACGCCGCCATCACGAGCCCGGGAACGAGGCCCGACGTGAACGCGACGGCCACGACCAGCGCTCCGCCGATCGACGCTCCGACCAGCGGGATCAGGTCGAACAGCGCCACCACCACGGCCATCACGACCGGGAACGGCACGCCCAGGATCGTCGAGGCGACGAGCGTCGTCGTGCCCGCCATCGTCGCGATCACCAGGGCACCGGCCACGTAGCGGGCCACCGTCGCGTTGATATCGCCCGTCAGCGCCTGCGTGCGCGCGGCCGTGGCGGGAGCGAGCAGGGAGAGGATCGAGCGTCCGATCGCCGGCAGTTCGAGCAGCAGGAACACCGTCAGGAAGATCACCGTGAGCGCCTTGAACACGGCGTTGAAGATGGCGCCCGCGAACCCGAGGAAGGCGCCGGCCGTGTCGGGCAACCGGGCCGGCAGCGTCTTCGCCTGGTCCTGCAGCTTCGCGAGGATGTCGTAGCGCCTGTCGAGTTCGCGCAGCAGGCGCGAGCGTCGCAGGTCGTCGATGTAGCCCGGTACGTCGTTGACGAACCTCCGCACCTCCTCGTACAGCGGCGCGAAGACCACGGTCAGGATCGCGCCGACGACCACCAGCGTGAGGACGAACACGACGGCGACGGCCCGTCCGCGACGCCACCCGCGCAGCTCGAGCCACGTCACCGCCGGGTTCAGGGCGAGCGCCAGGAACCCGGCCACGAGCAGCATCTGCAGGACGTCGCGGATCGCCCACAGCAGCCACGCGACCAGCAGGAACGCCGCCGAGACCGCCAGCAGCCGCAGGAGCGTGCGATTGGAGACGGTGAGCTCGACCCGGGTCCGCGGCTCCATCACGGGCGAACCCTACGTGACCCGCCTGACGTACCCTGTGGCGCGATGGATCCACGACCGCTCGCCGTGATCACCGGCGGCTCCTCCGGCATCGGCCTCGCGCTCGCCCACCGCCTCGCCACGCGCCACTGGCGCCTGGCGCTCGTCGCCCGGGGAGCGGAGCGGCTCGAGGCCGCAGCGGTCTCGCTGCCGGTCGAGACCACCGTCCACGTCTGTGATGTCGGCGATCCGGCCGCCGTCCACGCGCTCGCGGCCGACCTCCTGGCGCTCGGCGGCGGCCGCATCGACATGCTCGTCTGCAACGCCGGCATCCCCGGCCGCAGCGGCGCGCTCGACGTCGAGCCGGCCGTGGCCCGCACCGTGATGGACACCAACTACCACGGCATGGTCGGCCTGACGCGCGAGCTCTGGCCCGGGCTGGTGGCCGCGAAGGGCCGGGTCGTGAACGTCTGCAGCGTGGCGGGCACGGTGGCTCTCGCCCGCTCGGCGCCCTACTCGGCGTCCAAGCACGCCGCGCTCGCCTGGTCGCGGGCGCTCGGTGCGGCGGCGCCGTCGCAGGGGGTCCGCGTCCTGACGGTCAACCCGGGCCCGGTCACGACCACCGGCTTCCCGCAGACCGACCTCGTCAAGCACCGGTGGGGCCGCCGGGTCGTCGTCACCGACGAGGCGTGCGCTGCGGCGATCATCCGCGGGCTCGAGAACCGCAGGCGCGAGATCTTCGTCCCGCAGTGGTGGCGGCTGGCCGGCATCGCGCAGGCCATCGCACCGGAGACGATCGCGCGGCTCGCGGCTCGCGCCGGACAGGCGTCGGGAACCCGCTAGGCCGTCGGCAGCAGGCCGATGGCCTCGCGGACGCGTGCCATGGTCGGCACCGCCAGCGCACGGGCCTTGTCGGCGCCCTGCGCGAGCGCCGTGCGCACGGTCGCCGGATCCGACTGCAGCTCGGCGTAGCGGGTCTGGATCGGCTCCAGGTACGCCACGACGGCGTCCAGGACGTCCTTCTTGAACGCGCCGTAGCCGCCGCCCGCGTAGCGATCTTCGAGCGCCGGGATGGGCGTGTCGGTGACGGTGGAGAGGATCTCGAGCAGCGCCGTCACCCCGGGCTTGTCGGTGGCGGCGCGCACGTCCGAGCCGGAGTCGGTGACGGCCGACATGATCTTCTTCTTCAGCCGCGAGGGCGGGTCGAGGATCAGGATCGTGCCGAGCTCGCTGCCGCCGGTCGTCGACATCTTCCGGTCGGGCTGCTGCAGGTCCATGATCCGCGCGCCGGTCCGCGGGATGAACGCGTCGGGGACCTTGAACGTCGGTCCGTAGCGGCTGTTGAACCGGATCGCGACGTCGCGCATCAGCTCCAGGTGCTGACGCTGGTCGTCACCCACGGGCACGCGCTCGCCCTGGTAGAGCAGCACGTCCGCGGCCTGCAGCACCGGGTACGTGAAGAGCCCGACCGACACCGAGTCGCGCCCGTCGGACTTCGTCTTGAACTGCGTCATCCGGCCCAGCTCGCCCATCGTGGCGACGCAGCTCAGCACCCACGCGAGCTCCGAGTGCTCGCGCACGTGCGACTGCGCGAACAGCGTCGAGCGCGCCGGATCGATGCCCGCCGCCAGCAAGAGCGTCGCGAGCCCGACGGTCGAGTCGCGCAGGTCGCCGGGGTCGTACGGCACCGTCAGCGAGTGCAGGTCGACGATGCAGTAGAGGCACTCGTGGTCGTCCTGGTCGGTGACCCAGTTACGGATCGCTCCGAGCAGGTTGCCGAGGTGCTTGGAACCGGTGGGCTGGATGCCGGAGAAAACGCGCGCCATGGCGCGATCGTACTGTCAGCGCCCTGGACAGAGCGCCGGCTGGTCGACGCACGCGCCTTCCAGCGCGAGCGCCACCGGCGCCTTGAGATGCCCGCCCGACTGCTTCGGCACGAGCGACCAGGCGACCAGCCCGAGACCGCACAGCGTCACGGCGGCGAGCAGCGCCACCCACAGGAGGCTCACCCGCGGCAGCTGTGGGCCGCGCCGCTTCGGCGGTGGTTCGGGCGGCGGCGGGGTACCGCGGACGGGCGCGACTGCGGGCACTCACCTCCGTTCTCGGCCGCCGCGCGGGACGGCTTGAGCTACATTCGCCCGAATGGCGGACCTCGCAGGCATCATCGCCCGGCACGACGGCGACTTCTCGCCGAACGACCGCCGCATCGCCGAGCACGTGCTGGCGCACCTGGACGACGTCGCCTTCGCCTCGGCCGACGACCTGGCGACGGTGATCGGCGTCTCGAAAGCGGCCGTCGTGCGGTTCGGCGCGCGTCTCGGCCTGGGCGGCTTCGGGGGGCTCCAGGATGCTGCCGCGGCTGGCGTGCGGCGCCGCCTCGACCCGCACGAGTCGGGGCCGGACTCGCTGCCGGCCCGCTGGCACCGGGCGGTGATCGACGACCTCGAGCAGTCGCTCGCCGAGACCGGCGCGGAGACGATCGACCGCGCCGCCGCGATCCTCGACACCGGCGAGGGCTGGCTGCACGTGTTCGGCCAGCGGGCGTCGGCGGCCGTCGCCGAGTACGCCTACTTCCTGCTCAACCCGATCATCCCGAACGTGCTGCGGGTGGAGGCGGGGGAGAGCGCGCTGGCCGACCACCTGCTCGACATCGGCCCCGAGGATCGCCTGCTGGCGGTCACGTTCCGGCGCTACGCCAAGGTCACGACCGAGGTGGTCGACTACTTCGCCGACGCTGGCGCGCCGATCGTCGTCGTGACCGACTCGCGCACCGCACCCGCCGCCGCTCGCGCGACCGAGGTGCTGGTCTGCAGCGACGACACGCCCGGGCCGTTCCCGACCGCGGTGCCGGGCGTGTTCCTGCTCGAGGTGCTGGCCAACGCGCTGGTCGCCCGCAACCCGGAGCGCGCCGAGCGCCGCCGGGGCGATGCGGAGCGTGTCTGGGGCCGGTTCGGGACATACTGACGGCGTGAGCGACCCGCTTCGGCACGTCCACTCGTGGCTCCGCGACGCGCCGGTGTTCGCCGTCGGCGACTCGGCGGAGGGCATGCTGCGCCTCGATCTGAACGAGGGCGCGTACGGGCCGACGCCGAAGGCGGTGGCCGCGCTGGAGGCCGCGAGCCCTGGCCTGAACCGCTATCCCGACCCGATCGGCGGGCACGGCCTGCGGGCCGCCCTGGCCGAGCGCCTGGCGGTCGAGCCCGCCGCGCTGCTGTTCGGCTCCGGATCGAACTCGCTGCAGAGCCTGATGATCCGCCTCGCGGCCGGGCCCGGCCGGCGCGTCGTCTACTCGTGGCCTGGCTTCCCGACGTTCGGCTGGGCGGCCACCCGGTGCGGCGCCGAGCCGGTGCCGGTGCCCACGCACGCCGACGGCACCGACGACCTCGACGCACTCGCCGCGGCCGCGCGCGATGCTGCCGTCGTCGTGCTCGCGACCCCCAACAACCCGACCGGCCGGGTGATCCTCGACGGCCTCGAGGACTTCGTCGCCGAGGTCGCGCCGCACGCGCTGGTGCTGCTCGACGAGGCGTACCACGAGTACGCGCCGCCGCGGGTAACCGGCCTCGACCTGTTCCACGCGGGGCACGAGGTGGTCGTGCTGCGCACGTTCTCGAAGGCCTGGGGGCTCGCCGGCGCGCGCATCGGGTACGCCGTGATGGCGCCCGCGCTGCAGGCCGTTGCGCGCTCCGCGCAGGACACGTTCGAGGTCTCGGCCGCGACGTTCGCGGCAGCGCGGGCATCGCTGGACGACGCCGCCGTGATCGCGGGCCGGGTGGCCGAGAACGCCCGCGTCCGCGACCGGCTGGAGGCGCACTTCGCCGGGCTCGGCGTCGACTGCTGGCCGTCCGCCGCCAACTTCGTCTGCGCGCGGCCGCCCGATCCCGACGCGTTCGCCGCGAGGATGGCAGAGCATCGGATCCTCGTCCGGCCGACGGCGGTGTTCGGCGCGCCGGAACGCGTGCGCATCGGCGTGCCGGCGGAGGCCGACGCCGATCGCGTGATCGCCGCCATCTCCGCCGCCCTGCAGTGAGGGCCGTCGCCGACCTCGTTGACGCGCTCGTCGAGCGGGGCAC
>JBBQFB010000139.1:0-10164 GCA_038321545.1 Gaiellales bacterium | reverse complement strand
CGCCGGCGATCCCGGTCGCCCGGGCCGCCGGCGTGCCGCTGCTCGCGATGGTCACGTCGGTCGCCGACGCCCGCCGCGCGGTGGCCGCGGGAGCCGACGCCGTGCTCGCGCAGGGTACCGAGGCCGGCGGGCACCGCAGCGCATTCACCGGCGATACGCCCATCCGGAGCGTGCCCGAGATCGGCACGCTCGCGCTGGTGCCGCAGGTCGTCGACGCGGTCGGAGCCGAGGTGCCGGTGATCGCGACGGGCGGCATCATGGACGGCCGAGGTATCGCCGCCGCACTCGCGCTGGGAGCCGCCGGCGTCTCGCTCGGCACGCGCTTCCTGGTGGCCCGGGAGGCCGGCACGGCCGACGTCTACCGCCAGACGCTGGCGGCCGCGGATCGCTACGGCACCGTCGTCACCGACGTCGTCACGGGGCGTCCGGCACGCTGGATCAACAACCGCATCGTGGCCGCGCTGGTGGCGGCCGATGCGGGTTCGCTGGGCTGGGGCGCACAGGGTGCGTCCGTCGCCGATCTCCGCAAGGAGGCCGGCCGGCAGAACGACGCCGACCTGCTGCCGATGCTCGCCGGGCAGGCGGCCGCGCTGGTTGGCGAGCCCGCGCCGGCGGCCGAGATCGTCGCGCTGCTGGTCGAGCAGACGCGCGCCGCCGTCGGCCGCTGACCCTCTGCTGCTGCGCGGCGTTTCGCGCGCCTGGCGCCGACCTGCGACCATCCCGTCGCGATGGATATCGGTGCCCTGATCGTGGCGCTCAACGAGGCCTCATCCTCCGAGGAGCTGCGGGTGGTGCTCGGCCGTGCGCTGGGTGACTCCGAGCTGCAGATCGCGTACTGGCTGACGACGCACGCCACCTGGGTCGACGACGGCGGCCGGCGGATGGAGGTGCCGGAGCCCGGCGACGGCGCCAGCGTCATCGAGCGCGCGTCCGGTCCCGTCGCGATGCTCATGCACGCGCCGTCCAGCGTCAGCGACCGGGAGCGCATCATCCCCGTGGTCGCGGCGGCCGCCCTGGCGCTCGAGAACGCGCGGCTGCAGGTCGAGGTGCGAGCGCGGCTGGAGGAGCAGGCCGCGCTCCAGCGCGTCGCCACGCTGGTCGCGCAGATGCGTCCGCCCGATGTCATCTTCGCGGCCGTGACCGAGGAGATCGGGCGGCTGCTGGGCGCCCGCACCGCGAACATGGTGCGGTTCGAGGGCGGCACGATCGCGACGGTGGTGGGCGGCTGGAGCGACGTTCCCGGCCGGTTCGTGCCCGTCGGCGCCGAGATCCGGCTCGACTCGCCCACGGCGCTCGCGCTGGTGCTGCGGACGGGCCAGCCGGCGCACGTCGACGACTACTCCGTGCTGACCGGCGCCTACGCCATCCGGCTCCGCGAGCTGATCGGCGTGAAGGCCGCCGTCGCCGCGCCGATCCGGCTCGGCGGGCGGCTGTGGGGTGGCCTCAGCGTGTCGACCATCGACGACGATCCGCCGCCGCCGGCCGACGCCGAGCAACGCATCGACGCGTTCGCCGAGCTCGTCTCGCAGGCCATCGCCAACACCGAGTCGCAGCGCGAGCTGGTCGCGTCCCGAGCTCGCATCGTGCAGGCCTCCGACGAGTCGCGCCGGCGCATCGAGCGGGACCTCCACGACGGCGCGCAGCAGCGCCTGATCAGCGTCGCGCTCGGCATCCGGCTGGCCCGGGCGGGCGTTGCCGACGCCGAGGCCACCGCGCAGGCGCTGGAGGCGTGCGGTACCGACCTCGCGCTGGCGCTGCAGGAGCTCCGCGAGCTGGCGCGTGGGATCCATCCGGCGGTGCTCGCCGACCGCGGCCTGCGCCCCGCCCTGCAGTCGATCGCCGAGCGCTCGGGCACCCCGGTCGAGATCCACTGCACGTTCGACGAGCGCCTGCCGGCCCCGCACGAGGCGGCGCTGTACTTCACGGCGTCGGAGGCGATCGCGAACGTCGCCAAGCACGCCGAGGCGTCGCTGGTGGTGGTGCACCTCGCGCGCGAGGCCGACCGGGTCTCGATCGAGATCCGCGACGACGGCGTCGGCGGCGTCGACCCGAGCCGCGGCACGGGCGTCCGGGGACTGGCCGACCGGATCGAGGCGCTGGGCGGATCGCTCGCCGTCTCGAGCCCGCCGGGGGCCGGCACGACCATCCGCGCGCTCGTCCCGCTGCCGGCGTAACCCGCCGTCGCGGGTGCGGGTACCCCCACACGAGGACGCCTGCCTGCCGCTCCGGCTGGGCCCGGTGCGAGCGCGATGCTTGAGGTGTGTCCACGATCTGCACACCCGCACTGGCGGCTCCCGCCGCGCCGTCGTTCGGTCCGTGGCTGCGCGCAGCCGCCGGCGTGGCCGCCCTGGCGGCCGGCGCGGTCGTGGTCGGCCGCCGGATCGACTTCTCCGCGCTGTCCGCAGCGCAGATCGCGTGGCCGTGGATCGCGGCCTCGCTGCTGCTGAACCTGGCCTCGATCGTGGGCAAGGCCGTGGTCTGGAAGATCACCCTCGAGGCGCTGCCCGAGGGACGCAGGACGCGCTACGCCCACGTCGTGCCCGCGCTGTTCATCGGCTTCCTGCTGAACACCGTGCTGTTCGCGCGGGTCGGCGAGGTGGCCCGCGTCGCGGTGCTGGCGCGCAGGATGCGTCTCGTCGGCCGCCCGGTGCCGGTCAAGGCCGTCGCCGGCACGGTGATCGCCGAGCAGCTGCTGCTGGGCGCCGCGCTGGCCGTCACCGTGCTCGGCCTGCTAGCGGTCTGCGACCTGCCGCCGGTAGCGACGCGCCTCGCGATCGCCCTGATCGCGATCGTCGTGATCGGCGGCCTGCTGGTGCGTCTGCTGGCGCGTGGTGCCCGCGGCCGTCTGCGCTCCGTCATCGACGGCGTTGTCGCCGGCAACGCCGTGCTGCACCGGCCCGGCGCGGTCGTCGCGGCCGTCGCCGCCGGCACCGTTTCGTGGGTCGCGCAGATCGCCGGCATCTGGGCCGCGCTGGTCGCGTTCGGCATCCACGCGGGCCCGACCGGCGCCGCGCTGGTGTTCGTCGCCACCACCATCGTGCAGCTGTTCCCCCTTCTGGCCCGGAAACGTCGGCATGTTCCAGCTCGGGGTCTACGCGCCGCTCGTGCAACTGTGCGCCGTGCCGGGTTCGACGGCGATCGCGTTCGGTGTCGGGCTCCAGGTCGTCGAGGCCCTGCTGGGTGTCGGACTGGGTCTCGTCTTCCTCGCCCGGGAGGGTCTCACGTTCGGAGGAGCACGGCTCCTGGCGAACGACGAGGTGGGGCTAGCCGTACCGCATCCTGGTCCTGCACCTGCCACAGTGAGCTTGTGACGGCCGACGGATGACGCAGACGATCCTCATCGTCGACGACCATCCGTCCTTCCGGGCGACGGCTCGCCGCCTGCTCGAGATCGAGGGCTTCACGGTCCTGGGCGAGGCGACGGACGGCGCGTCCGCGATCGTCGAGATCCTCCGGCTCGCTCCCGACGTCGTGCTGCTCGACGTGAGCCTTCCCGACATCGACGGCTTCGAGGTCGCCGCACGGCTCCGCGAGCGGGGGTCGCTGAGCGCTATCGTGCTCACTTCGAGCCGTGATGGTGCCGACTTCGGCACGCTCGTGGCCGAGTCGCCCGCTCGGGGGTTCGTCCCCAAGGGCGAGCTCACCGGCGACGCTGTCCGGGCGCTCGTCGCCTCATGAACCTTCTCTCCCGAACGCTCCGCTGATCATGGATCTCGTCGTCGCAACACCCGTCTTCCTCGACCTCACCTTCGTGGGGCTCGACATGCTGCCGGCGGCGGGCGAGGAGCGGTTCGCCGCCGACCTCGTGCAGACGCCCGGCGGCGGTGCCATCACGGCGATCGCCGCGGCCCGTCTCGGCCTGAAGACGGCAATCGCAGCCCCGCTCGGGCGCGACGCCGCCGGTCTTGCGGTGCGCGAGGTGATGATCGCGGAGGGCGTCGCGATGGTGGCGCGCTCCGCCGCGCGCACGCCGACGACGGTGGTGTTCCCCGTGAACGGCGACCGCGCCATGGTGACGGTCGACCCGGGTGTCCGGTCGGCCGCGTCCGACGTCGCGGCCCTGGCGCCGCGCGCCGTCGCGCTCAGCCTGGACCAGTTGTACGCCGTGCCCGAGGGCGCGGCCGCGTACGTGACGGTCGGCGACGACGACGCCCGGGCCTACGCCGGCCGTCCGCCGGCGCTGCTGGGCCGCGCCTGCGTCCTGTTCGTGAACCACCGCGAGGCGCTCGGCCTGACCGGCCTGCAGTCGGTCGAGGGCGCCGCCGAGCGGCTCGGTGAGACGGTCGAGACCGTCGTGGTCACGCTCGGCGCCGACGGTGCGATCGCCATCAGCGGCGGCGAGCGGTTCGTCGCACCCGTGGTCGATCCGGTCGACGCGGTCGATACGACCGGCGCCGGCGACCTGCTGGCGGCCGCCTACGTCTGGGCCGACCTGCACGGCGCCTCGCCGCAGGCCGCGCTCGAGTGGTCGGTGCTGTACGCCAGCCGCGCGGTCGGGACGCCGACCGGCATCGGCGGTGCGCTCACCGCCGAGGGTCTGCTGGCCGCCGGCGACGCGCAGGGCCTCGTGGCCCCGCCCGGCGTCTCGGCCCGCTCCTAGATCTCGGAGAAGCTCTTGGTGGTCACGTGGTCGCGTGGCAACAGCATCAGCACGCCGACGGATACCAGCGCGACCGCGGAGACCGTGCCGAGCGCCACGTCGAGACCGAGCGCATCGCCGATGCCGCCAATCACGACGGTGAACGCTCCGCCGATGCCGATCGAGAGCCCGATCGACAGCCCCGCGGCGAGGGCGGGGGCACTGCGCAGGTACATCTGCGAGAGCACGATCGAGACCGAGAAGGTGCCGATCACGAGCGCCCCCGCGACGACGATCGCCGCCGCGCCGAGCAGCGAGTCGTTGAGCACGTAGACGAGCGTCAGCGGTCCGGACGGCGCCGTCAAGAGCACCATCGTCCGGCGCGGGCCGATGCGGTCGGCGAGCGGGCCGGCGATCAGCGTCATCATCGCGCCGCACAGCAGCAGCACGCCGAGCAGGACGGCGCCGTAGCCATCGGAGCGGTCGCGCACGCGCTCCTCGAAGAGCGGGATGAACGCGAGCATCCCGAAGTTCACGTAGCCGCGCAGGCAGAGGCCGCCGAGCAGCAGGTACAGCGACCGGCGGTCGTCGCCGGAGCGGTCGACGGTCGTGCCGGGCTCGCGCACCGGCGCCGGCGCGTCCGGGAGGCGCAGGTAGATCAGCGTGGCGCCGATCAGGCCCGGGATCACCAGCAGCCAGCCGCCGCCGAGCCCGAACACGGCGGCGACGACGCCGCCGACGGCCGCGCCGAGCGCGAAGCCGAGGTTGCCACCGACCGAGAACAGCGACATGCCGGTGCCGCGCTGCGGGCCGGACAGCACGCTCGCGAGCCTCGAGGCCTCCGGGTGATAGGCGGCGACGCCGAGGCCGGACAGGAAGATCGCGACCAGCGACAACCAGTAGTTGGGCGCCAGCGCGCAGCCCGCGAGGCCGAGCCCGGCGACGATGATCGCCCCCGGCAGCAGTAGCCGGTGCGACCGGCGGTCGGACAGGTGCCCGAACAGCGGCTGCGTGACGCTCGAGGAGACCGTCAGCGCGAGGAACAGGATGCCGTCCTGCAGGTAGGAGAGCCCGAACTCGCGATGCAGGTAGGGCAGGAGCACGGGTAGCGCGCCCTGCACGAAGTCGACCGACGCATGCCCGGCCGTCAGTGGACCGATCCGGCGGGCCAGCGCCGGGGCGTGAAGGAACGCGATCGCCACGGGCGCCAGTGTAGGGCCGATGGTGGCCTCCGCTGGTAGCATCAGCCGCTCCGCGCGGGCGTGGCGGAACTGGTAGACGCGCCGGACTTAGGATCCGGTGGGGCGACCCGTGGAGGTTCAAGTCCTCTCGCCCGCATCCGCTGGAGCCGTAACGGATAGCGGCTCCAGCTGGATCCCGTAGCGCCGAGATCTGCCGGCCACGCGAGACCGCGACCGGGCCCCGCCGCGGAGCCGTCCACGAGCCCTGAGGGGGCGTCCGGATAGGCTTGCCGGGTGCTGCGGCGCGTTCAAGGCCCACACCTGGTGCTCGCTGCGATCCTGGTCGTCGCGCTCGGCCTGCGCCTCTGGTCGCTGCGACACGGGCTGCCGTTCGTGTTCAACGTCGACGAGGAGCAGCACTTCGTCTCCAAGGCGGCACGGTTCTTCAGCGGCGGCGACCTCGACCCCGGCTACTTCGAGAATCCGCCCGGCCTGACGTACCTGCTGTGGGTCGCCTTCGCGGTGCGGTACGCGGGGGAGAACGTCCGCTCGCTGTTCCACAACGACCCGGGCGGCGTGTACCTGACCGGCAGGATGGTCGTCGCCGTGCTCGGCACCGGCGTCGTCGCGGCCACCTACGCGCTGGGCGCGCGGCTGGCGCGCGATCGCGCGGCCGGTCTGGTCGCGGCGGCGCTGATGGCCGTCGGCTTCATCCCCGTCTGGTACTCCAAGCTGGCCCTGAACGACATGCCGGCCGTGCTGCCGGCCACCGTCGCCGTCGTCTTCTCGCTGCGCCACCTGGACGAGGGACGGCGCCGCGATCTGCTGGTCGCCGGGCTCGCGGCCGGGCTTGCCGCGGGCACGAAGTACACCGCCGGCGCCGCGTTCCTGGCCGTGATCGTGGCCGGCACGCCGCGCTGGAAGGCGCTGGTCGGCGCCGGGCTGGCGGCGGTGGCGGGCGCCGTCCTGCTGAACCCGTGGTTCGTGCTCGACCCCGTCCGCATCTTCGACGCCATGCACTCGCAGGGCGAGCGCTCGTCAGTGGCCAAGGTCGGTGGCCCGGAGACCGCGGCGCCGATCTTCTACCTCGACTCCTTCACGTGGGGCCTCGGCCTGCCCGCCGCGCTGCTCGCCGTCGCCGGCCTCGTGCTGGCCGCCCGCGCCGGCTCGCGCCGCCTGCTGGCGGCCGCGCTGCCCGCCGTCGTCCTGCTGATTGCGATCTCGCTGTTCGACCGCGCGTTCGCCCGCTGGGCGCTGCCCGCCTACCCGCTGGTCGCCTCGCTGGCCGGGCTGGCCGTGGCCCGCGGCGCCGCGCGTCTGCGGTGGCCGGCCGCGATGGCGGCCGTGGCCGGCGTCCTGGCCTGCGTGCCCGGCGTGCTCGCGAGCGTCCACCTGAACCGCGTGCTGTCCCGCACCGACACGCGTCTCGAGGCGCGGCGATACCTGCTGGCGCAGACCGCGCCCGGCACCCGGATCGTGATCGAGCCGACGCTGCCGTCGCGACTCACCACCGGCGTCCGCGGCGCCAAGCCGTTCTCGGTGCTGGCGCGCGGCTTCGACGTGCAGCCGCAGCCCGCCGACGTCGCTACCTACCGTGATCTCGGCGCCTGCTTCGTCGTCTCACAGCACACCTACCGGCAACGCATGGAAGCGCGCGACCGCGCCGTCTCCGACGCGTACTACGCGCGCCTGCGATCCGAGTCCGACAGCGTCCGCACGTTCTCGCCCTTCCACGCCGGGGAGAGCGTGCCGCTGCACTTCGACTGGTCGTTCGACTACTACCCCCGTGCGTACGTGCGCCCGGGCACCGAGGTGACGATCTACCGCCTCCGCGACTGCACGCCTTCCACGGAGGCGTTCCCGGCCTCGTTCCGCAACCCGTACCGGGACAGCCTCGGCGAGACGGCGGTACAGGCCCGCGGGACCCACTAGGCTACCCCGTGATGCAGACGACCCTTGAACGCCTCGACGGCGACCGCATCCGGATCCGGGTCGAGGTCTCCACGCACGATGTCGACCATGCCTTCGAGCATGCCATCGCCGACCTCGCGAAGACGACGCGCGTGCCCGGCTTCCGGCCCGGCAAGGCGCCGGCCACCGCGCTCCGCGCACGCCTCGGCAACGAGGCGATCATCGCCGAGGCGCTCGACGGACACCTCAGCCGCTGGTACGGCCGCGCGCTCGACCAGGCCGGCGTCGAGCCGGTAGACCGTCCGACCATCGACTACGACGACCCCCCGGTCGAGGGCGAGCCGTGGACGTTCACGGCCGAGGTTGACGTGGCGCCGAGCGCCACGCTGCCGAAGAAGCTCGTGCTGGAGGCACCGCGTCACGACGTGGAGCTGCCGCCCGGAGCGGTCGAGGAGCGCCTCGAGCGGATGCGCAACCTGGCGGTGCAGCTCGAGCCGGTCAGCGACGCGGGCGCCGAGATGGGCATGGTCGCTCTGATCGACTTCGTCTCCACCGTGAACGGCAAGAAGGTGCGCGACGGCTCGGCCACCGACTACCAGGTCGAGCTCGGCACCGGGCGCCTGCTGGACGGTCTCGAGACGGCCATCGTCGGCATGCAGGAGGGTGAGACGCGCGAGGCGACGACCGTGCTGCCCGCCGAGGCCGATAAGAAGTTCGCCGGCAAGGAGGCGCTCTTCACGATCACGCTGAAGGAGCTGAAGCGCCGCATCCTGCCCGAGCTCGACGACTCGTTCGCCAAGGACGTGTCCGAGTTCGACACGCTCGCCGAGCTGCAGGGCGACATCGAGCGCCAGATCCGCGAGCGCGCCGAGGAGGCCGTCGCCGGCGAGTACCGCAACGCCGTGCTGGTCGCCCTGGGTGACGCCGCCGCGGTCGAGATCCCGCCGGTGATGATCGAGCGCCGCGTCCAGGACCGGCTCGAGACGATCGCACGCACGTTCGCGCGCCGCGGCATGCGGCTCGAGCAGTACCTGCAGATGACTGGCCAGTCGATCGAGGAGATCGTCGCCGACCTGCGGCCCGACGCCGAGGCCTCCGCGCGCCAGGAGCTGGCGCTGAAGGCCTACGCCGACCGCGAGAAGGTGGCGCCGACGGACGAGGAGGTCGAGGCGTTCGTGCTCGAGCAGGCGACCGCCGAAGGCGAGCAGGATCCGGCCGAGACGACCCGAAAAGTCATGGAGTCCGAGTCTGCACGGGAGTCCCTCCGCGAGGAGCTCCGGCTGAAGATGGCCCTCGACCGCGCGGTCGAGATCGCCAAGCCGGTGCCGATCACGGTGACCGCGCCGGTTGAGGACGACGGATCAATTGCCGATGCCGAGTCTGCCACGTCGGGACTCTGGCTCCCGGGCGAACCGCAGTAGGCGGCTCGCCGACGTGAACCCGCTGGAGGAGAACCGATGCCGCTAGTCCCGATGGTCGTCGAACAGACATCGCGTGGTGAACGCGCGTTCGACATCTACTCGCGGCTGCTCAACGAGCGGATCATCTTCCTCGGCAGCCAGGTCGACGATCAGATCGCGAATCTGATCGTGGCCCAGTTGATCCACCTCGAGTCCGAGGATCCGGACAAGGACATCTCGATCTACATCAACTCGCCCGGCGGGTCGGTGTACGCGGGCATGGCGATCTACGACACGATGCAGTTCATCAAGCCCGACGTGTCCACGATCTGCGTCGGAATCGCGATGAGCATGGGCGCCCTGCTGCTCGCGGGAGGCGCGCCCGGCAAGCGCATGTCGCTGCCCAACTCGAAGATCCTGATCCACCAGGTGTCGGCTGGTTTCCAGGGCCAGGCCACGGATATCGAGATCCACGCCCGCGAGATCATCGAGATGCGCACGCGCCTCGACCTGGTCTACGCGAAGCACACCGGCCAGCCGATCGAGAAGATCTCGCACGACACGGAGCGGGACTACTTCATGTCGGCCGAAGAGGCCAAGGACTACGGCATCATCGACGCGGTCATCGCGCACCGCTAAGATCGATAGAGAGATGGCGCGCGCTTCCGAAACCAACGAACAGCTGCTCTGCTCGTTCTGTGGCAAGTCCCAGCGGCAGGTCAAGAAGCTGATCGCCGGCCCGGGTGTCTACATCTGCGACGAGTGCATCGACCTCTGCAACGAGATCATCGATGAGGAACTGCAGACCCCGGCCCAGCTCGATCTGCAGAACCTTCCCCGCCCGAAGGAGATCTACTCCGTCCTGAACGACTACGTGGTCGGGCAGGAAGAGGCGAAGCGCACCCTCTCGGTCGCGGTGTACAACCACTACAAGCGCGTCCAGATGGCCAACGCCGAGGGCGACGTCGAGCTGCAGAAGTCGAACATCCTGCTGCTCGGCCCGACCGGCTGCGGCAAGACGCTGCTCGCGCAGACGATGGCGCGGATCCTGAACGTCCCGTTCGCGATCGCCGACGCGACCGCCCTCACCGAG
>JBBQFB010000138.1:0-10214 GCA_038321545.1 Gaiellales bacterium | reverse complement strand
CGGGCCGCGCTGGGCAGGTCTGCGCTTGGTGCCGCGGATTTCGGGTGGGGTATTCGGTACTGGGAGTAGCGCTGGTGAGGCGTTCGCCGGCTTGCGATGAGTGGGGTCCGCGCCGCAGCCCGGAGCGGTGCGCCGGGCCGGGGTTGTCTGCCGTAGGTCGGACGGGCAGCGGTCTCGGATTGCTGACGCAAGGCGTGCGCGGGTGCAGCGGCGGCGGCGTGCAGCTTTCGTCGGTGGCCGTCAAGAGCCGCAAGCGCGGAGGCGACAGGGGGACGCCTCAAATGCCAGGTGATGA
The DNA here is from genome assembly GCA_038321545.1 of Gaiellales bacterium. Lineage (GTDB taxonomy): Bacteria > Actinomycetota > Thermoleophilia > Gaiellales > F1-60-MAGs149 > VFJZ01. The sequence goes on along the minus strand of JBBQFB010000138.1, from coordinate 9,919 downwards.
CCCCATCCGAATCCGGGACGTGGCCGATCGCTGACGCCGAGGACGCATCGATTCCGGTGCCTGTGCACCTGGTTGGTAGGTTTGGCGCTGTTCGGTACGAGGTGTTGCAGTTCTGTCGTGGAGGCGCGGAACCGTTGCGGTGGCCGATCCTGGCCAGGCACCGCGCCGGCGGAGTCTGCACCGCGCCTCGTCCCGGATTTTGGATGCCGTCAACAGCGGTAGGTGGGTGTAGAAGATGAGTCGTTTCGGCGCTTGCGATAGCTGGCTTCTGCGTAGGAGCTGCACGCCTTCGAGTCCGCCTCGAGTGCACGGAACGAACGCTCCGACCCTCGGTCCGCCTCTGGCCGAACGAGCAGCCGTGTCGGATGGCAGATGCAGGCGAGCGCGGGTGTAGGCCGTGGCTGCGTGCAGCTCTCGTCGGATGCCGTCAAGAGCCGCAAGCGCGGAGGCGACAGGGGGACGTCTCAAATGGCACGTCAATACCCCACCCGAATGCGAAGTGGGGGATCGCACGCTTCGAGGCGGCGCCGGTTCGGGCTGCGCCGGGCGTGGCTGCGGCTGGCCTGGCGCTGGCCGAGTCTGCGATTCGCAGCCTGCACGCCTTCGAGCCCGCCTCGAGGGCACGGAACGAGCGCTCCGAGTCGGGCAAGCCTCTGGCGAGCGAGCGACGCGCCGGCTTACGCCGGAACCCTGGCGTCCGCGGCGGGCTCCCGGCCGGCCGGACGCACCGTCCGCCCCGTCACGCGCTGCACCGCCAGCAAGGCGAGGTACGCCGGGTTCAGCAGCACGTACCGCTTCCACAGCCGGCGCGGCTCGTGAAGCAGGCGCCACAACCACTCGAAGCCGTGGCGGCGCATGAACGCCGGCGGCTCGCTCAGCTCTCCCGACAGGTACGTGAACGCGGCACCCACCGCCAGCGCGGGCATGCCGAGACGGTCGCGCATCGCCGACACGAACGTCTCCTGACGCGGACAGCCGAGACCGACGAAGCAGACCTGCGCACCGCAGGCCCGGATCCGGGCCGCGATCGCGTCGAGTTCCGCCGGCGTCGCCGTGCCGAACCGCGACGGCTCCATGCCGGCGATCACGAGGCCCGGATGTCGCCGCTGGAGCTCGGCGCGCAGCAGCGCCAGCGTCTCGGGCGTGGTGCCGTACCAGTAGACCGCGATCTTCTCGTCCTCGAGGTGCGGCAGCAGCCGCGCCGTCAGCACCGCGCCGTGCACCTGGTCGGACAGCTCCGTGCCGTGCAGCATGTTCAGCCCCCACCGCACCGGCTGGCCGTCGGGTGTGACAAGGTCGAGCTGGTTGATCCGCCAGCGCTGCTCGGCGCTCTGGACGCCCGTCATGACGCCGTGCACCGCCAGCGCAGAGACGCCCAGCGGCTGCCCGGCGCGGGCGGCGGCGAGGATCCGAGCCAGCGCGCCCTCGTAGTCGACCGCGTCGATCTGGACGCCGAGGAGGAGGCGCTTGCCGGCATCGATCACGCGTGCCAGCGCCCCGTGTTCGCCTCGTGCAGCTCCTCCAGGATCCGGCGCACGTCGTACTCCTGGCGCCAGTCCGGGTAGTGGCCCTCGAACCGCGCGTTCGACCCGATCCACCAGATGTGGTCGCCGATCCGGTTGCGCTCGTCGTAGCGCCACTGCAGCTCGCGGCCGGCGATCTCGGAGGCCTGCCCGATCGCCTCCAGCACCGACGTGTTCGAGAATCGCCCGCCGCCGATGTTGTAGACCTCCGCCACGCGGGGCGCGCGGAACACGCAGTCGAACGCGCGCACCAGGTCGGCGCAGTGGATGGCGTCGCGGACCTGCTTGCCCTTGTAGCCGAACACCGTGTACTCGCGACCCTCGAGCGCGCACCGCATGACGTAGCCGAGGAAGCCGTGCAGCTCGGCCGCGGCGTGCTGCGGACCGGTGATCGTGCCACCCCGGAAGCAGGCCGTGCGGAGCCCGAAGTACCGACCGTACTCCTGCACCATCACGTCGGCAGCCACCTTCGACGCCCCGAACACGGAGTGCAGGCAGCCATCGATCGAGAGGTCCTCGCCGATGCCGTCGCGGTACGCGTGCGCCGTGTCGATCTCGTACCGCGTCTCCAGCTCGTGCAGCGGCAGCGCGTTCGGCGCGTCGCCGTACACCTTGTTCGTCGACATGAAGATGAACGGCGCGTCGGGCGCGTGCAGCCGCGTCGCCTCGAGCAGGTTGAGCGTGCCGCCGGCGTTGACGTCGAAGTCGGTGAACGGCTCGGTCGCGGCCCAGTCGTGCGACGGCTGGCCGGCGCAGTGGATCACGAGCGCGATGTTCGACCCGCGCTTCTTGAACAGCCCGAGGACGCCGTCGCGGTCGCGGATGTCGAGCTCGACGTGGCGGTAGCCCGGCAGGTCCTTCTCCAGCTGCCGGCGCACCGGCAGCGTGGTTCCGTCGGAGCCGAAGAAGTACGCGCGCAGGTCGTTGTCGATCCCGATCACGTCGAGGCCCTGGCCGGCGAACCACCGCGCCGCCTCGGATCCGATCAGCCCTGCCGAGCCGGTGATGACGGCGACGCTGCCCACGGCGGGCGATGATACCGGCATGGCGGAACCCGAGCCCACCGTCACGTTCGACGCCGACGTCCTCGGGCGTCGTCGCGGCGGCGAGGAGACCATGGTGCGCGGGCTCCTGGACGGCCTCGCGACGCTCGACCTGCCGTTCCGCGTGCTCGCATACATGCGCGACCCGGCGGCGTTCCCCGCGCGGGGCCGCGTGCACCCGGTCGCGGTGCCCATCTCGTCCAACTACGCGCGCGTGGCCTTCGCCCTGCCGCGGCAGCTGCGGCGCGACCGGCCGGCGCTCCACCACGGCAACTACGTGCTCCCGCCACGGCTTCCGTGCCCCGCCGTGCTGACCATCTCCGACTGCTCGTGGGCGCGACTGGGCGAGTCGATGCCGATCGCCGACCGCTTCGCGTTCCGCCGCTTCGTGCCGTGGTCCGCCCGCCGGGCGGCGCACATCACGACCATCTCGGAGCACGCCCGCACCGACATCCTCGACCTGTTCGCCTGGCTCGACCCAGCGCTCGTGACCGTGCTGCCGCTGGCCGTCGACGCGCGCTTCCAGCCGGTACCGCCCGATCCCGGCCGCTTCGGCCTCCCGGAGTCGTACGCGGTCTGCCTCGGCGCCGTGCAGCCGCGCAAGAACCTCGCCCGGCTGCTGGAGGCGTGGGCGACCGTGCAGGCGCGCGGCGACGGCGGCGACGCGGTGCTCGCGATCGCCGGCCGGCCGAAGCAGGAGGCCGGCACGTACGCGGATCTGGCCGACCAGCTCGGCATCGCCGACACCGTTCGCTGGCTGGGCTACGTCGCCGACGACGACCTGCCCGTGCTGCTGGCGGGCGCGCGCTGCCTCGTGTTCCCCAGCCTGTACGAGGGCTTCGGCCTGCCCGTCGTCGAGGCGATGGCCGCCGGCTGCCCCGTGATCACGTCCGACTCCACGTCGCTGCCCGAGACAGCCGACGGCGCCGCGCTGCTCGTGGACGCGCTCGCGCCGACCGCCATCGCCGACGCCATCACCCGGCTGCTGAGCGACCAGGCGGAGCGTTCGCGGCTGCGCGAGCTCGGCCTGGCGCGAGTCGCGAAGCTCTCGTGGACGAGGTCGGCCGAGGTGCTGGCGGGCGTCTACAGCGACGTCATCGCAGCAGCTGCCAGGCGCTGACGAGCAGCTCCGCAGAGCGCTCCCACGTGTACTGCGCCGCCCGTGCGCGGCCCCGCTCGCGCAGCTCGCCGGCTCGCGCCAGCGCCTCCACCAGGCCGGCCTCGATCGCCTCGGTGTCGAGCGGATCGACCAGCACGACCGCGTCGCCACAGATCTCGGGGAGCGCCCCGGCGCGGGCCGCGACCACGGGACAGCCGACCGCCATCGCCTCCACCGCCGGCAGCCCGAACCCCTCGTCCAGCGACGGGATCGCGAGACACGCCGCGCCGGCGTACAGCGCGTGCAGCGTGGTGTCGTCGACGCGGCCGAGCCACTCGACGCCTGCCGACGGCCGGCCGTCGCCCCAGCCGCCCGCCCCCGCGACGACGAGCCGCAGTCCGGCCCGGGCGGTCGCGTCGGCCAGCCGGGCCAGGTTCTTGCGCGGCTCGGGCGTGCCGACGAACAGCACGTAGCCCTCGCCGGCCGGGCGCTCCGCCGGGGCCGGGCCACGCAGCTCGTCGGCCACGCCCAGCGGCACGACCGCGATCCGTCTCGCCGTCAGCTGCGCCGCGACCATCTCCGACGACGTCACCACCAGATCGGCCGACCGCAGCAGCCGGTCGTGCGTGGCCCGCGAATAGCGGCGGTTCCAGCCGCTCATGGTCTCGGGCAGCTGCTGCGGGACGAGGTCGTGGACCGTCACGGAGACCGGCGGCCGGCCGCGCCACAGCGGCCCACGAGCCAGTGACAGATGATGCACGTCGACCCGGGCGCGGCGGGCGGCACGGCGCCCGAGCACCGGGTACCAGGCGAGATCCTGGTACAGCGCGAGCGCCCGGCGCCGCGGGTCGTCGCGCGCCAGCAGCGCGCCGTCGCCGATCGGGACGACGACCACGTCGCCGCGCATCGCGAGCGCTCGCGCCAGGGACCGTGCGACCCGCGTGGTGCCCGCGGCTGACTGGCGGGCGTGCGCGAGGTCGAGCGCGACGCGGAGCACAGCTGGACTGTAGAAGGTAGGATCGCGGCCGGTGGACCCGGACCACGTCATCGACGTCGACCGCCTGATGGCCGACGTCCGCGAGCGCGTCGCCGCCAAGCGCGCCGCCGGGCTCTACGACGACGATCCGGCCGACGTCGAGCTGCTGTTCGAGGAGTCGCTGGAGCGGCTCGCCCGCCTGGCGCCGATCGGCGGCCGCAGGGAGGCGCTGATCTCGTCGGCGCCGCGGATCGGGCCGGCCGTGACCGTCGCGCGACGGGCGTCCGTGAAGGCCGTCGCCCCGTTTCTCGAGGACCTGCTGCTGCAGATCAACGCGTTCCACTTCGAGCTCGTCGCGACCCTGCGGAGCGCCGATGACCGCGCCGACGACCTCGAGCAGCGCGTGCGCGAGCTCGAGAGCCGGCTCCGGGCGCTCGAGGACCGGTGAGGCTGCTCTTCGTCACGCCGCGCTGGGGCGATGTCGCGGGCGGGGCGGAGCGCGCGATGCGCGGGTTCGCGACGCGGTGCTGCGACGGCTACGACGTCGAGGTCGCGACAACCTGCGCCGTCGATCACCACACGTGGCGCAACGAGCTGCCGGCCGGCGTGGAGCGGGACGGCGACGTGATCGTCCGCCGGTTCCCGATCACGCAGCGCGGTGGTGACGCGCCCGGCCACGTCGGCTCGAGCTACCTCGGTCAGGTGCGCGCGCTGGCGGCGTCGGTGTGGTCGGAGTCCATGCAGCGGTTCCTGGTCGAGGAGGCCGAGCGGTTCGACGCCATCCTGCTCGCCCCGTACCTGTTCGGCACCACGTTCTGGTCGGCCGCATCGGAGCCCTCGCGGGCCGTGCTCGTGCCGTGCCTGCACGACGAGCGCGAGGCCCGCACGGCTCCCATGCGCGCCCTGCTGGCGCGCGTGCGCGGCTGCATCTTTCTGTCGCGCGCCGAGGAGGCGCTGGCCCGCACGCTGGCGCCCGTCCGCGCGGGTCGCGTGGTCGGCGTGGGCATCGACACGCCGCCGCCGCTGAGCGACGAGCGAGTGGCCGACATCCGCGCCTCGCTCGGGCTCGAGCGCCCGTACGTCATCTCGGTCGGCCGGGTCGAGGAGGGCAAGCGCGTCGACGCGCTCGTCGACCTGATGGCACGGCACCGGCGCCGGCACGGCAGCGATCTCGACCTGGTGCTCGCCGGCTCCGGCCCGTATCGCCCGCCGGGCTGGGTGCGGCGGCTCGGCTTCCTCGACGACGAGGCAAAGCGGGCCGTCGTGGCGGGGGCTGTCGCATCGGTGTCCGCCTCGCGCATGGAGAGCTTCTCGCTGGTGCTGCTCGAGGCCTGGAGCGAGGGGACGCCGACGCTGTCCGACGCCGCCTGCGGCCCGATGGCCGAGCACACCCGGGACGGCGGCGGCGGGCTCGTCTACCGCGACGCCGGCGCGTTCTCGGCGGGCCTGCGGACGCTGGCGGCGCCCGGCGCCCGCGAGCAGTTCGGTGCGGCCGGCCGCAGCTACGTGCTCGACCGGTTCGGCTGGGACGCCGTCCGCGTGCGCTTCCGCGCCGCGGTGGAGGAGCTGGCGTGCGGGTAGTCATCGACGCCACGCCGCTCGCGCTGCCGCCGACGGGCATCGGCACGTACCTGCGCGACACCATCTCGGCCTGCGGTTGTACGCCGCGCGGGCACGAGATCGTCGCCCTGTCGATGGGAGGACGGAGCGAGACGGCCGGCCTCGCGGAGCACCTCGACTCGCCGCCCGGCGTGGTGCGCCGGCACCGGCGCGTGCGGGGATCGTTCGTCCTGCGGCGGCTCGTGAACGCCGCGCCGATCCCCCTGCTCGAGCCGATCGCCGGCCGCGCCGGTGCGTTCGTCGGCTCCGAGTGGCTGTACCCGCGTCAGCGCTCGGGCGTTCGCGGCGCGATCGTCTACGACCTCGTGCCGCTGCGGTTTCCGGAGTGGACGACGCCCGAGACGGCGGCGCTGCACGGTCGCAAGCTGGCCGACGTCAAGCGCTGCGACGTCGTGGTCTGCATCAGCGAGGCGACCGCGGCCGACGTCCGCGAGCATCTCGGCATCGAGGCCGCCCGCGTGCGCGTCGCGCGTCCCGGCGTCGGCGACCGTTTCCGCGACGCTTTGCCGGTGCCGCCACCCGTGCTCGGCGGCCGTCCGTACGTCGCCAGCCTGTGCACGCACGAGCCGCGCAAGAACCTGGTCACGCTGGTCGAGGCCTTCGCGCGGCTGCGCGAGCAGCATCCCGAGCTCGCGCTGGTGCTCGTCGGCTCCGCCGGCTGGGACGGCGGCGCGGCGGCCGGCGCCGTGCAGCGCCTCGGGTTGGCGGACGACGTGCTGATCACGGGCTACCTGGACGATGCCGAGGTGCCGGGCGTGCTGGCTGCGGCGCGCGCGTTCTGCTGGCCTGCGCTGTTCGAGGGCTTCGGTATCCCGGTCGTCGAGGCGCAGGCCGCGGGCGTGCCGGTGGCCTGCTCCGACGACCGCTCGCTGGACGAGGCGGCCGGCGACGCCGCGCTGCGGTTCGCGGCCCGAGACCCCGAGCAGCTGGCTGCGACGCTGGCCCGGCTGGTCACGGACGAGCTGCTCCGCAGCGACCTGCGGGCGCGCGGGCGCGCGCACGCCGCGACGCTGACGTGGGACGCCACCGCGGCCGGCCTGCTGACCGCGCTGGAGGACGCCGCGTGAGGACCGTGCACCAGCTGATCGCGACGCTGGCCCCGTTCGACGCGGTCTCGAACGAGACGCGCGCGATGCGTGACGTGCTCCGCGCCGCCGGCTCCACGTCGTCCATCTACGCCGAGAACATCCACGAGGCGATGCGGGACGAGGCCGAGCCGCTGGCGGCGCTGACCGTGCGGCCCGGCGACGTGCTGCTGCTGCACTACTCCATCTGGTCGGCCGTGGTCGAGCGGGCGCTGCAGGCCGACGCGCAGCTGATCGTCCGGTACCACAACGTCACGCCGGCCCACTGGTTCGAGGGCGTGAACGAGGTCGTGGCCGGGCTCTGCCGGACGGCCCGCGCCCGGCTGCCCGAGCTGGGGCCGCGCACGGCGCTCGCGGTGGCCGACTCGACGTTCAACGCGATCGACCTGGAGGAGGCCGGCATCGGCCCGCGCGAGGTGCTGCCGATCCTGCTCCCCGACGACCCTGCGCCGGTCGCGGCACGGCCGGCCGAGGGCCTGATCGTGACGGTCGGCCGGCTCGTCCCGAACAAGCGGATCGACGAGGTGCTGCGCACCTTCGCCTGCTACGAGCGGACCTGCGCGCCGGGCTCGCGGCTCGCGATCGTGGGCGGCGACGACGGGTTCGAGCCGTACGGCAAGGCGTGCCGGCGGCTCGCGGCGACGCTCCGGATCGACGACCCGTTCCTCGGTTCGGTCGCTGACGCCACCAAGCACGAGCTGCTGGCGCGGGCCTCCGCGTACCTGGTCTGCTCGGAGCACGAGGGGTTCTGCGTCCCGCTGGTCGAGGCGATGCGGCACGACCTGCCGATCGTCGCGCGGGCGTTCGGGGCCGTGCCGGAGACGCTCGGCAGCGCCGGCATCGCAGCGCCGGAGGAGGCCGGCCCGGCCGAGCTGGCCGAGCTGCTCGATCGGGCCGTCACCGATCCCGCGCTGGGTGCCGCCATGGCCGCCGGACGCGCCGAGCGGCTCGCCGCGCTGGCACCCGATGTCGTCGGCGCGCGCCTGCTCGCCCTCGTCGGCGGCCTGCCGTGAGGCGGGTCGCGTTCGTCGTCCCCCGCTACGGCGCCGAGATCGGCGGGGGCGCGGAGGAGGAGTGCCGGCGTCTCGCCGAGCTGCTCGCCGCCGACCTCGACGTGACGGTGCTGACCTCGTGCGCGCTCGACTACCGCACGTGGGCCGACCACTACCCAGCCGGTGAGGAGCAGGTCGGCGGCGTCCGCGTGCTGCGATTCCCGGTCTCGGCGCCCCGCGACCTGGCCGCCTTCGACGCGCTCTCAGGGCCGGCGTATGCGCAACCCGACGACCTCGAGCTCGGCCGCCGCTGGATGCGGGCGCAAGGCCCCGACGTCCCCGGCATCGCCGAGCACCTGCGCAGCGAGGGCGACGCGTACGACGCCGTCTGCGTGCTGCCGTACCTGTACGCCACGGCGCCGCCGGCGATCGCGATCGCCGGCGACCGCGCGGTGGTCGGGCCGCGCGCCCACGACGAGCCGCCGCTCCGCCTCCGGGTCTTCGATGAGGTGTTCGCGCGGCCCGGCGTGCTCGTCTTCAACACGCCGGAGGAGCGCGCGGTGGTCGAGCGGAGGTTCGGCGTCGACGACCGGCCGCGCTTCACGATCCCGCTGACCGTCGACCAGCCGCCGGTGTCCGATCCGGCGCGGTTTCGGGCGCGGTTCGGCATCGGCGGGCCGTACCTGCTCGCGCTCGGCCGGATCGAGCCGGCGAAGGGGTCCGACGTCGTGCTGGCACGGTTCGCCGAGCTGCGCCGGCGACGCCCCGACCTGCGGCTGGTGCTGGTCGGACGGCCGCACATGGCGTTGCCCGCCGACCTGGACGGCGTGATCGTGACCGGCTACGTCGACGAGCAGACCAAGCACGACGCGCTCGCGGGCGCCGCGGTGGTGCTGTTGCCCTCGGCCTACGAGAGCCTCTCGATCGTCGCGCTCGAGGCGTGGAGCCACGCACGGCCGACGCTCGCGAACGCGACCTCCGGCGTGCTCGTCGGCCAGTCCCGCCGTTCCGGCGGCGGTCTCTGGTACGCGGACCGGTACGAGTTCCACGCCGCGCTGGCGCTGCTGCTCGACAACCCGCCGCTGGCCGCCGTGCTGGGCGCGCAGGGGCAGCGCTACGTGGCGGGCACGGGCGGCTGGGAGGCCGTGCGCCGCTCCTGGCTCGAGGCCTTGCTCAGCGTTCGACGGTCGGCGCGCTGACGGGGACTTCCCAGGCCCCGACCAGGCGGATCGGCCCGGTGGCGCCGGGCTCGTTCGAGAAGATGGAGAGCTCGAGCGCCCGCTCCTCCTCGGCCAGGATCTTGTCACCGTCGTGGCTGACCACGCTCAGGTCGATGCGGTAGACGCCGTCGCGGAACGGCAGCGCCTCCAGGTGGAAGCGCAGCGGCTCGGGAATGCCGGCGCGCAGCGTCACGGCCGGGTGGCTGCGCGCGGCGACGAGCTGCCCGGAGGGATCGCGGAACGCGAACGTGAACTGGACGCTCTCGGCGCCCGTGACGGCCAGCACCGTGGTCTCGAGCACGACCGGCTCCCCCTCGATGAAGCGCGTGCGGATCGTCCCGTCGCCGGAGATGGCCCGCAG
>JBBQFB010000137.1:0-10221 GCA_038321545.1 Gaiellales bacterium | reverse complement strand
GCGATCTCGTGCACCAGCGCGTCCCGGTCGGCGTCCCCCACGGCGCCGCCATCCTTGAGCGCCGCGATCTCCGCCTCGAGATCCGCGGCGCGCCGCTCCAGCTCCTCCGCCTGGCGCGCCTGCTTCTCGAGCGTCGCGACGCGGGCCTTCATGTCCGCCGGATCGATCTTGCGCGCGGCCTCGGCGCGCAGGTCGGCCAGCACGCGCTCGAGCTCGGCCCGCCGCTCGTCGGCCCCAGCCGCCGACTCGCGCAGCGCCGTGATCGACGCCTCGCGCTCCTGCACCTGCGACTGCAGCGCCTCGAGCTCGGCCTTCAGGTCGGCGGCGACACCGTCGTCTTGGGGCTCGCCGTACCCGCCGGCGTAGCTGAGCATCCCCTCGAGCTCCTCCACCCGGGCGCGCTCGTTCTCGACCACGTTCAGCAGCTCGGAGACGCGCTGCTCGTGCTCGGAGAGCTGCGACTCGAGCTCGCCGACCCGGGCGATCGTCTCGGCGTTGATGGTCGACAGGTCGATGCCGGCCTCGTGTGCGGCGAGCGACCGTTCCCGGGCCACCAGCTGCGCCTCGCGCTGCGCCAGCAGGTGCTCGGCCTGCTTCAGGAGCTTCTGCGACTCCTCGCGGATGCGGACCTGGATCTCTTCCTCGTCGGCAGCCGTCTGGCGGTCGTCGATGACGCCGCGAAGGCTCCGCTGGGGGCCCGCGGGCTGGGACAGCTTCTGCAGCCGGGAATGGACATCTCGCTCGCTCACGTCCCTCTCCCATCGGCGCGGAAGGCGGTCGAGTTGACGGCTCAGAGGCCCGAAAACCCGGATCCTGGTGAAAACCCCTCCGCCGGGGGAGGACGGCCGACGGGCCCAGGGTCGATCCTCCTCATTAGCGAGCCCAGGGGGTTCATCCAACAATGTCTGAAGGACGTGGTAGAGCGATGCGACGAAGCGAACAGCGGGGCCAGAGTCTCGTCCTCGTCGTCCTCTCGATGACGGTACTGCTCGGGATGGCCGCCCTCGTGCTCGACCTCGGTCTCGGCTGGTACGCCAAGCGCCAGCTGCAGGCGTCGGTCGACGCCGCGGCCCTGGCCGGCGCGCAGGAGCTGCCCTCCAGCGCAAACGCCGTCTCCCGCGCTCATGAGTACATCCTGAAGAACCCGACGCGCGGCGTCGACGGCGTCCAGGACACGATCATCACGAAATGCATCACCGCCGCGCCCGGCTGCGCTCCGGTGAACGCCGTGCAGGTCTCTGCCAGGGCGAACGCCGACACGGCGTTCGCACGCGTCTTCGGCATCAACTCGATGACGGTCGGCGCCAAGGCGACCGCCTGCCAGCCGTGTGGTGCGAAGCCGCTCGACATCATGCTCGTGCTCGACCGCACGGGGTCGATGGGCCAGGGTGGCACGCCGAACAAGCTCGCGAACGCCCGCACCGGCATCGCGACGTTCCTGAACTTCCTGGACGCCGGCACCGCCCTCGTCGGCCTGGCGGTGCTGCCGCCGTCGAACACCCTCGCGAACCGCTGCTCGAACCCGAGCACGTCGACGAACTGGTACGACTCGGCCTCGTCGGTGTACACCGTCGTCCCGCTGTCGAACGACTTCAAGGTGAACGGCACCATCAACCCCGGCTCGAACCTGATCCAGACGCTGAACTGCCAGGTCCCGAACGGTTCGACGCACTACTCGCTCGCGATCCAGGCCGCTCAGGCCGAGCTGAACCTCCACGGCCGGCCCGGCGTGCAGGACATCATCGTGTTCCTCACGGACGGCGCGGCGAACACCGGGCCGCACTACCTCGCGGCGGGCAACGCCGAGCGCACCCAGCCGTGCCACTCGGGCATCACGTCGGCCACCGCCGCCAAGGCGACGGGTACCTGGGTCTACACGATCGGGTACTCGATCGGCGGCGACGACTGCCTGGCCGACCGCCAGGCGGGCGCCGAGTCGCCGTTCATCACACCCGACCAGGCACTTTCCGCGATGGCCTCGAACCCCGGCAACTACTACGTCCGCCCCGACACCGGCCAGCTGAACACGATCTTCACTCAGATCGCCGCCGACATCTCGGCCGGCTCGTCCCGCCTGGTCGACGAAGGCTGGGGCTGACCGCTACGGCGCGGCCTGGATCTCGATCTCGATCCGGTCGCTGAACGCGGGCACGGCAATCCGGCGACCGTCCCCCTGGAGCTCGAGGGGGGCGGTCGTTCCGCGTACCACGGCACGGTTGGCGGCGAACGGCAGGATCAGTGTCTGCGACGGCACGTCGCCCTTGGCCGCGAGCCGGACGACGTAGGCGTCCTCGCCGGGCTCGACGTCGACGGACATGCCGTAGCGCGCCGACCAGAAACGCGCGAACGTGGTCGCGTCACCCGTCCAGACGTCGGACGTGACGCCGGCCAGCAGCTGCTGCAGCGCGAACGTGGCGGTCGTGCCGCCGGCCGGTGCGATCCGCACGGTGGCGGGCGCGCCGGTGGCGACGGCGTGCGCGACGAGCGCGTCCAGCTCGGCGCCGCGCTGGTCGACGCGGGCGTCACCCGATGCGTCGTCGAACGCGACCGGCAGGCGCAACAGCGACCGCTCCGTCGGCGCGCCCCCGGTCGTGGCGGGACGGTACGGCAGCGAGCCGCCGACCGCGGCGCCGGCCACGGCCAGGTCAGCGCTGTACCCGGCCGCGGAGACCGCGTCCTCGAGGCCGTCGCCCACCCCGGCGGCGGGCACCAGCTTCGGCGGCCCGAACACGACCGGTGGGTGCGTGGTGAGCGAGCCGAGGATGTGGCGCGAGACGCGTGCCTCTCCGGCCAGCGTCGTGCCGCCGCGCTCGACGGAGGGCGCGTAGCCCGGGTAGGCCTCCGTGCCGCTGCCGGCCGGCGCGCGGTCGATCGCCTCGGGCGCGACGCCGGCGGCCGCGACGTCGAAGCCGCCGCGGGAGAGCGCGGTCAGCACGGTGACCTGGGCACCGTCCAGCGGGCCGTTTCCGCCGGATGCGACGGTGCGGGTGACGACGAGGAAGGTCGATCGGGTGCCGCGGTCGCGCTCGATCGCCGCGATCTGCGGCACGGTCGCGAACGACCGGGCGCCGTCGACCACGTGGACGAGCACGAGCGCCGTGGCGTGGCCGGAGGGCGCCGATCCGAGCACCACGCCGGACGGCGTGAGCGTGTACAGGGTGCGCGCGACCAGCGACAGCGTGTCGCGGACGTGCTGCTGCGCGGGCTTGAGATCGGCCGGCCCGGCGAGGCCCGCGCTGGGCGCGGTGATCAGGCGATCGAGCGGCGCGCCCAGCAGGACGACCAGCCCGTCGCCGACGCGCCGCACGGCGATCGCCGCAGTGCCGTCGGCGAAGCGCGCGAGCGCGCCGCCATCCTTGTGCCATCCGGTCGTGGCGCCGGACGGGAAGCCGAGCGTCTCGGCGGGCACGCCGCCGCCGGCCAGGGTCGCCAGGCGGTCACGCGTGAGCGGCGCCGGCTCGCTGACGCCCGCGAGCGTCTCGGCCGATGCGGAGACTCCGTCGATCACGACCACGCCGCCGCACTTCGCAAAGGTCTCGAGGAGGGTCGCGTCGGCGGGGGCGACGCTGCCCGACCAGACGACGAGCCGGTGCTCGAGGGCGGCAGCGGCGGTCGGCACGCCGGCGGCGGGCACGCCGGCGCCGGTCAGCCACTCGAGCGCCGGGGCCGTGGTGCCGTCGGCGGCCGCGTACACGGCAGCGGCCGATGCGCCGCCCGTCAGATAGACGGGCGCGGCGGGAGCAGGTGCACGCGAGGCGTCGGCCGGACCGTACGGGACCTTCGGCGCGGCCGGCGCGGAGATCTTCGCAGCCGCCTGGGTCGAGGTCGCCGACACGTCGGGCAGCCATGTCACGACGAAGACGGCGGCCGCCGTCAGCGCGACACCGGCACCGATGAGGGCGGGAAAGGCGATCGTCCGGGGGTCGTTCATCGGCTTGCTTATCGGCGGGCGACGGGCGCACCGTGAGCCGGATCAGGCGAGCAGGGTCTCCACCGCGCCGGGCGCCTTCAGGCCGTGGCCGGTGATGGCGCAGACCACGCGCTCCCCCGGGTGCACGTCGCCGGCGCCGCGCAGCACGTCCAGCGCGGCGACCGCGAGGGCCGCGGTCGGCTCGGCGAACACGCCCGCGCCGGCCAGCCGGCGAAGCGCCGGGCCGAGGGCGTCGTCGGCGAGCGCGAGGAACCGTCCGCCGGACGCGCGAACCGCGGCGATGGCCTGTGCGCCGCGGGGCGGACGGGCGACGAGGACTCCCTCCGCGAGGGACGGTTGCGGGATCACCTCGGCCGGCCCGTCGCCGGTGGCGGAGAAGAGCGGCGCGCAGGCGGCGCTCTGGACGGCGTAGATGCGCGGCGGCCGCGGCAGGGTCGCGAGCAGGGGCCAGATACCGAGCAGCAGCGTGCCGGATCCGGTCGGCAGGACGATCGCGTCGGGCGCGTCGCCGAGCTGTTCGAGCAGCTCCGTCGCGAAGCCGGCGGTGCCGGCCAGGAAGTAGGGCGACCAGGCGTGGGTGGCGTAGACGGCGCCCCGCTCGACGGCCGTGGCAGCAGCGTCGGCGGCGGCCTGGCGCGGTCCGTCGACGGCGATCACGTTGGCACCGTGGGCGCGGGCCTGCACGAGCTTGCCGGGAGCGGCGGCGGCGGGCACGTACAGGTCGAGCGCGATGCCGGCCCGCGCGCAGTGCGCAGCGATCGCCGCCCCGGCGTTGCCGGAAGAGTCGGCCACGGCACGATCGACGCCGGCCCCGGCCAGGAACCCGACCAGGGTGGCGGCGCCGCGATCCTTGAAGGACCCGGTGGCGGAGAGCCCTTCCAGCTTGAGCAGGACGGAGAGCGAGGGATCGGGCAGCGAGACGAGCGGCGTCCGAACGGCGCCGAGGTCGATTCGCGTCACGTCGGCCGGCCCGTCCAGGTCGACGACGCCGCCGCAGGCGCAACGCCAGCGAGACGGATCGGGCGCGGAACGCACCCCGCAACGGGCGCAAACAAGCTCAGCCACGGAGACAAGGTAAACGACCCGACGAGGTGTGCGCCCCACGGTCGCCTGTTCACGCAATGCTCCTTGTATACGAACATATGTTCGCCTAGTCTGAGCCAGTGCTCGCTGCCCTGGCCATCCCCCGCTTCGCCTTCGCCGTCGTCTCCCGACGGCTCGGGCTGCGGGACGCGACGACCCCCGCGGCACTGGCACCCGAACCCGGCGGCCAGCCACGGGTGGGAGAACCGTCAGCGGCCGCCGTGGCTGCGGGCGTGCGCGCCGGGATGCGCCTGTCCGAGGCGCTCGCGCTGTGTCCGCAGCTGGCGTTGCTGCCGCCCGACCCGATCGCGGTCGAGGAGGCCACCGAGCTGCTGTACGCGCATCTCGAGGATCTCGGACTCCCGCTGGAGCCGGCCGGACCGGGTCGCGCGCTGCTCGCCACCGGCCCGGTGGAGCAACTCTATGGCGGCCGCGCAGCGGTGCTGGTGCGGCTGCAGGACGCGGCTCCCGGCGCCCGCATCGGCGCCGCGCCAGGGCGGTTTCCCGCGCTCGCCGCCACGCGCCGCGCCCGGGCCGGCCGACCGGTATCGGTGACGGCGCCGGCCGTGCGCGAGTTCCTCGCTCCCCTGGCGATCGAGGCGCTGGTCGAGGACGGCGGGGCCGATCCGGTGCTGGTCGAGGCGCTGCGCCGGCTCGGCATCGACCGGCTGGGACGGCTGGAGGCGATCGGCCGGTTGCAGGTGCGCGACCGGTTCGGGCCGGCCGGCGAGCACGCCTGGCGGCTCGCGAGCGGCGACGACCCCACGCCGCTGCGGCCGAGACCGGTGCCGGAGCTGATGCGCGAGACGCTCGTGCTGGCCGACGCGGCGGTCACCGAGGGTACGCTCGAACACGCGTTGCGCGTGCTGGTCGAGCGGCTGCTCCAGCGACCCGACCGGGGAGCACGTGAGCCGCGCACGCTGCGCATCGGCGCACGTCTGGTGGGCGGCGGTTCGTGGAGCACCACGGCCGCATTGCGCGAGCCGACCGCCGACCCGGCCCGGATCCGGCTCGCGCTGCACGCGAAGCTGCGCGAGCTGCCCGCTCCGGCCGAGGAGCTGACGGTCGAGATCGCGGGGTTCGCACCCGGCAACCGGCAGTCGCCGCTGTTCCGCGAGGAGGGCGAGGCGCGCGCCGCGAGGCTGCAGAGCGCCGTCGGCCAGGTGCGGGCCGCGCTGGGGGAGAACGCGGCGCTGCACGTCGTCGCCGTCGACGAGACGAGCCGCCTGCCGGAGCGGCGGTTCGGGCTGGCGCCGCGGTGAACGGGCGACGGCAGCTACGCACGCTGAACGCTCCCCAGCCGGCGCAGATCGCGGTCGACGGCGACGGTCGCCCGGCGACGGTCGACGGCAGGGCCGTCGAGGCGGTGCGCGAGGAGTGGCGCGTCGAGGAGGGCTGGTGGACCGACGCCCCGATCCGCCGACGCTACCTCGAGCTGGTGCTGGAGGGCGGCCGGATCGCGATGGTGTTCGAGGACCGTCGTCGCCCGGGCCGCTGGTTCGTCCAGTCAGCGGGCGGTTGACGAGTACCTTCCCTGCATGAGCCTCGTGCAGAACACCCTCGTCGGGTTCCACCGCGGACTGATCCGGCTGTCGGGCGGACGGCTCGGCTCCAAGATCCGGAAGAACGACGTCCTGCTGCTGACCACGCGCGGCCGCCGCTCCGGCAAGGAGCGCTGCATCCCGCTGCTGTACTTCCCCGACGCCGGCGACTACGTGCTGATCGCCTCCAACGGCGGCGCCGAGCAGCACCCGGCCTGGTACTTCAACCTCCAGAACACTCCGACCGCCACGGTCGAGATGCACGGGGTGAAGCAGCAGGTGCGGGCCTCCGACATCACCGATCCCGCCGAGCGCGCGCGCCTCTGGAAGCAGGCGAACGACGGCTACGGGAGCTACGACGGCTACGCGACGAAGACCGCCCGGCAGATCCCGGTCGTGCGGCTCCACCCCGTCGCCTGAGCTACCCGAGCGGCGAGCCCGGATCGAGCGGATCGAGCGGCGTGAACGGCCGTAGCGTGTCGTGCGCTGAGCGCTCCGAGCGCCTCTCGAACCAGGCGACCATGTTCGGCACCGCGACGGAGCGGTCCGATGGATCACTGGATGGCAAAGGAGATTCGGAACATGCTCCTTACCGAACGTATGTTCGTCTAGACTCGATGGGTGGCCCGCTACGCCGAGCTTCACTCCCACTCCGCCTTCTCGTTTCTCGACGGCGCCTCTCACCCGGAGGAGCTGGTCGATCGCGCCGCCCGGCACGGCTACCGCGCGCTCGCGCTGACCGACCACGACAACCTGTGCGGCGCGCTGGTGTTCGCACAGGCCGCGGCGGCGGCGGGCCTGAAGCCGATCACCGGCTGCGAGCTGACGGTCCGCGTCGGCGGCGACGACCGGCACCTGACGCTGCTGGTCGATGACCGGCGCGGCTACGAGCACCTCTGCGAGCTGATCACGCGCGCCCACGCCCACACGCGGGACGGGACGAACCGCTCGCCGGAGCAGCCCGTCGCCCAGCTCGACGACGTGCTCGAGCTGGCCGATGGGCTGCTCTGCCTGACCGGCTGCAACCGGTACGGCGTCGCGGAGGAGGCGCCCGTGCGGCAGCTGGCGGAGGCCTTCGAAGGGCGGCTGTGGGTCGAGCTGCAGCGCCCGTTCCAGCGCGGCGACCAGGCCCGCATGCGTGCCCGGCGAGCGCTCGCCCGGCGCCTCGGGCTGCCGGTCGTGGCGACCAACGACGTGCACGTCCACAGCCGTCGCCGCGGGCCGCTGCAGGACGCGCTGGTCGCGATCCGCGTGCACGCTACGCTCGACGCCTGCGAGGGGGAGCGCCGCGGCAACCGCGAGCACGTGCTGAAGCGGCCGTCCGAGATGGCGGCGCTGTTCGCCGACGTGCCCGAGGCGATCGCCGCCACCGCCGAGATCGCCGACCGCGTCACCTTCGACCTGACGCGCGACCTCGGCTACCGGCCGCCGTCCACCGGCCCTGATCCGGACCGGGAGCTGGCCGGGCTCTGCCGGCACGTGTTCGACGAGCGGTACCCGCCCGGCTCGCAGCACGACGCCGAGGCGCGCGCACGGCTCGACGAGGAGCTCGAGCTGATCCGCCACCACAGCCTGTCGGGCTTCTTCCTGCTGCACCACGAGGTGCTCGAGATCGCTCGCGAGGTGGCGCTCGAGGTGCGCGGCGCCGGCTCGCCGCGGATGCTGCTGCCGCCCGGCCGCGGCCGCGGCTCGAGCGTCGGCTCGATCGTCTGCTACCTGACCGGCCTCTCCCACGTCGACCCGATCGAGTCGGGGCTGACGCTGGGCCGGTTCCTGAACCGCGAGCTGGCCTCGGTGCCCGACATCGACCTCGACTTCCCGCGCGACATCCGCGCCGGCCTGATCCTGCGCGTCCACGAGCGCTACGGCTCGCGGCGCGCGGCGCTGGTCGGCGCGCTCTCCACCTACCGGGCGCGCGGCGCGATCCGCGAGCTCGGCAAGGTGCTCGGCCTGCCGCCGGCCGACATCGCGCGGCTGGCCACCGCATCCGATGGCTGGAGCGCCGCGAACGTCAGCGACGAGATCGCCCAGCTGCCCGGCCTCGCGGAACGCGCCGGCGACCGCCGCTTCCGCGCGCTGGCATCGCTGGCCCGCGAGATCGCCGGGCTGCCGCGCCACCTCTCCCAGCACCCCGGCGGGATGATCATCTCCGACCGGCCGCTGTCGACGATGGTGCCGCTGCAGCCCGCGGCGATGGAGGGCCGCACGATCTGCCAGTGGGACAAGGACTCCTGCGGCGACGCCGGCTTCCTGAAGATCGACCTGCTCGGACTCGGCATGCTGTCCGCCGTCGAGGAGTGCGTCGTCTCGCTCGCCGAGCAGGGCGCCGACGTCGACCTGTCGCGGATCCCGCTCGACGATGCGGGCGTGTACGCCGAGATCCAGGCCGCCGACACCGTCGGCGTGTTCCAGATCGAGTCGCGCGCGCAGATGCAGATGCTGCTGCGCACGCAGCCGCAGAACCTCGACGACCTGGTGGTCGAGGTCGCGCTGGTGCGGCCCGGCCCGATCCAGGGCGGCGCCGTGCACCCCTACATCCAGCGGCGCCTCGCCCGCCGCGCCGATCCGGCGTTCCCGATCCCGTTCGACCACCCGCTGCTCGCCGAGGCACTGGAGGAGACGCTCGGGGTGATCGTGTTCCAGGACCAGGTGCTGGCCGTCGCGGAGGCGCTGGCCGGGTTCTCGCCGGGGCAGGCGGAGGAGCTGAGGCGCGCCATGAGCCGGCGGCGCTCCGAGGCGGCGATGCGCGCGCAGTGGGACGCGTTCCGCGAGGGATCGGCGGCAAAGGACGTGCCCGAGCACACCGCGGCGCTGGTGTTCGAGAAGATCCTCGCGTTCTCCGCGTTCGGCTTCCCGAAGGCGCACTCGGCCGCGTTCGCGCTGCTCGCATACCAGAGCGCATGGCTGCGCCGCTACCACCCCGCCGCCTTCCTGTGCTCGCTGCTGAACGCGCAGCCGATGGGCTTCTACCCGCCCGCCTCGCTGATCCGCGACGGCCAGCGGCGCGACGTCGTCGTGCTGCCACCCGATGTGACGCGCTCGGGGGCCGCCTGCCGGCTCGAGCACGGCGCCGTGCGGGTCGGGCTCGGCTACGTGACCGGCCTCGGCGCGGAGGGCGCCGCCGCGGTGGTCGCGGAGCGGGAGCAGCACGGCGACTTCACCGACGGCCGCGACCTCGCGACGCGCCTCGGCCTGAAGACCGACGCGCTGGAACGGCTCGTCGCCTCCGGCGCCTGCGACCCGCTCGGCCCGCGCCGGCAGCTGCTGTGGGAGCTCGGCCTCGCCGCCCGCCCCGTCAACGTCCGCGGCGGCCACCGGCAGCTGGCGCTCGACCTCGGCCTCGGCACCTCCCCGGTGCTGCCGGAGCAGGGTGCGTGGGACCTGCTCGTCGCCGACTACGCCTACACCGGCCTGTCGCTGCGCGAGCACCCGATCGCGCACGTGCGACGCGATCTCTCCGACGTCGTCTCGAGCGCCGACCTGCAGACGTTGCCGAACGGCACGCACATCACGATCCCCGGGCTCGCGATCGCCCGCCAGCGGCCGGCCAGCGCGAACGGCGTCGTGTTCCTGCTGCTGGAGGACGAGCACGGGCTCGTCAACCTGATCCTGATGCCCGACGTCTACGAGCGGTTCCGGCTGCTCGCGCGCACCGAGCCGCTGCTG
>JBBQFB010000136.1:0-10225 GCA_038321545.1 Gaiellales bacterium | reverse complement strand
GCGCTCGCCGCGTCCGGGACAGTCGGCGATCTGCACGTGACGCACCTGCTCGAAGTGCATCTCGATCTCGGCGATCGGATCGCGGCCGATCATCGCGGCGTGGTACGCGTCGAACTGCAGGCCCGTGTTCGAGCGCGCCGCCCGCCACAGGAATGCCGTCGCATCCTCGTTGGTCTGCAGCAGCACCGGCCCGTTGTCGTCGGGGTTGAGCGCCTCGACGACCACGGTCACGCCCTGCTCGGCGGCGGCATCGGCGGCGAACGCCAGCTCGATCGCGGCCCACGCCAGCTGCGCCTCGCGCTGGTCGGGCCGCTCGCTGCCGACCAGGGCGTGCAGGACCGGGCACCCGAGCCGGCGGGCGAGGTCGAGCGCGACCGGCACGTGCGCGCGCCACTCGTCCTGGCGCTCGGGCAGCGCCATCAGGCCGCGGTCACCGGCCGCAGGATCGCCGCCGTCGAAGTTCAGCAGGCAGACCGCGAGCCCGGCATCCGCGACGGCCGCCGCGACCGCGTCGAGGTCCTCACCGCGCGGCCAGTGCAGCTCGACGGTGTCGAAGCCCGCCGCCCGGGCGGCGGCGAACCGCTCGACGAACGGCAGCTCGGCGAACAGGAACGAGACGTTCGCGGCGAACCGCGTCAATACGCGAACCGGTGCATCTCGACCAGGTCCTCCTCTGACAGCTCGCCGAGGTCGGCCCACTCCTTGCGGCGCACGCCGGAGATGACGTCGTGCATGACCGTGCCGAGCCCGTCGCGGAGGACGGCGGAGCCGGCGAACGCCTCGGCCGCCTCGCCGAGGTTCTCCGGCAGCCGGCGGATGCCGCGCGCCACCAGCGTGGCGGTGTCGAGCGCGCCCGGATCCTCCTGCGTCGGCTCCGTCAGCGGTGCGCCGCGCTCGACGCCGGCGATGGCCGCGTGGAGCACGCCGGCAAGCGCGTAGTACGGGTTTGCGGCGCCGTCGGTGACCTTCAGCTCGACGTTCGCCGACCGGTTGCGGCTGGTGACCGTGCCCGGGATGAAGCGCAGCGCGGCCTCGCGGTTCTCGATGCCCCAGGCCGTGTACGCGCCGGCCCAGTGACCCGGCTGGAGGCGCACGTAGCTCGGCACGCTCGGGGCCACGAGGGCCATCAGCGCCGGCAGCTCGTCGCGGATGCCGGCGACGAACGAGGCGCCCTCGGCCTGCATGCCGCCGGGAGCGTCGCCCCCCGTCATCAGGTTGGCGTCGTCCCGCCACAGCGACAGGTGCATGTGGCTGCCGTTGCCGAGCCCGCCGGGAAAGACGACCGGCGCGAACGAGATGTCCAGACCGTATGCGGCGGCGACCGCGCGCGCGGTGAAGCGGAACAGCAGCAGGCGATCGGCGGCCTCGAGCGGCGTACCGGGGGCGATCGACACCTCGAACTGGCCGGGCGAGTACTCGGGATGCAGCTGCTCGACGGGCACGCCGGCCGCCTCGAGGGCGGCGTCCAGGTCGCGGCTGAAGTCGCGGACGGCCATCAGCGAGCGCACGCTGTAGCCCGGCCCGGGCGTCGCGGGCTCCATGTCGCGGAGCAGGGTCATCTCGACCTCGTAGGTGGCCTGCGCGGACAGCCCCAGCCCGGCGAGCCGGTCCTGCGCGAGCCGCAGCACGTGCCGTGGGCAGGTCGGCAGCGCCACGAGCTCCTGCGAGAACTGGTCGACCGGCGCCCAGGCGTAGCCGGGCAGGAACGGCAGCGCACGGGCCTGCGACACGTCGGGCAGCAGCCGCGCGTCGCCCGAGGGAGAGTTGTACGGGGGCACGTCGGCGTAGTGCTCATCGATCGTGACGACGGCCCAGATGTCGGACCAGCCGGTGCCGGAGCGCGCGACCGACTCGAGACGGCGCAGCGGGATCAGCTTCACGCGGGAGATGCCCGCAGTGTCGACGAAGTGCAGCGCGACCAGCGAGCAGTCGGCGGTGCGGAGCCGTTCCTGAACCTCGGCTGCAGTCTCCATCACGAGAGCCCGTGGAGCCTCAGGACGTTGCCGCCGAGCACGCCGGTGCCGATGCGGACGGCCTCGGCATCGTCGACCCAGCCGCGCTCTACGGCCTTCGTGAGCACGCGCTCGAGCGCCTCGCGGCCGACCTGCGCGGACAGCCACAGCACCTCGGGGTCGGTCGATTCGTCGGAGCCGTAGAGCACCTTGTTGGTGGGCGCGACGCCGAGCAGCAGCTCGAGCAGGCCGTCCAGCGCGAGCGACGACCACGGCATCGTGATCGACAGCTCGAGGTACACGCGCGGCAGGATCTGAGCGACGTAGGCGCCCTCCGCGAGCCACGGCTGCCCGGAGTGGATCAGCACCACGGGGTGCTCCAGGTGGCGGTGCAGGAACGGGAACAGGTCGCGCGCCGAGCAGTGGTCGAGCACGACGTCGGCGTCGCCGCCGCCGCAGTGCACGTGCAGCGGCCGGCCGGTCGCCTTGGCGACCGCCATCACCCGCTCCAGCAGCCGGTCCCGAACCGGCTTCGCGTCGATGCGCGTCTCGGGGAAGCCCCCGTCGCGCCAGCGCAGGAACGCGGCCCGCGCGTCGGCCGCCGTCGGCTCGCCGACATCGAGCCCGGTGCGGTAGGCGAGCACGGTCTTGAACGCCACGGCGTCGGCCGCGGCGGCCTCCTCGCAGGCGGCCGCGAGCGCGTCCTCGAGCTCGTCGTACGTCGCCGCCGTCTCGCGCAGCTTCGTGATCACCGGCTCGATCCGGAACACCCGGTGCACCGGCACGCGGGCCTCGGTGCGGAAGTTCGCGAAGTCGACCGGCGGCTGCGGATAGCCCTCGTCGCAGACCAGCCCGGCCAGCCCGCAGTGCTTCCAGAGGCCGTCCAGGTAGCCGGCGGGGTCGGCGCTGTAGGCGGCGTGCCGCGCGGCCGACACCACCGCCCGGTCGTCCTCGCAGCCGAGGTGGGCGGCGAGGCGGCGGCGCATGGTCGAGGCGAGCGGCGTCGCATCGGTGAGCTCGCGGAGAAACGACTCGCCGACGCGCGGAACGAGCCCCGACGAGATGAGGCACATCCCCATCATCGTGATGCGGTCGAGGAAGCCGTCCGGATCCGAAGCGAGCACGGCGTCGTTCGACCAGGGATGCATGTGGGCGTCGACGACCGGGACGCCGGCAAGGGAGAGGCTGGGCACGGCGCGAGTGTAGGAGATCGGGCCGCGAACCGCCGATTGGGAGCGGTCCGGCTCACCCCCCCGACCAACCGTGCGCGCGGGCGACGCGAAACGCGCCCGAAGTGCAACATCAGCGCGCAGGAGTGCGCGCCACCGACCAGTTCGGTGCCAGGCACCGAAACGGCCACGGACGCCCGCCGCCGCGCGCGGGACGCCCGCGCAACGCAACGTTGCACGCACAACCCCGCGCAGAACCGTGCCCGAACGACCGATCCGGTGCCAGGCACCAAAACGGACACGGACGCCCGCCGGCCGCGCCGGCCGCGACCCGCGACGGTGCGTGTGAGTGCCCGTCCTATCGCCGTCACCAGCCCGACGCGGTCCGCACGAACCACGCCAAACCCCGCGCCGCATTGCAACGTTGTGGCCGTTCTGGTGCCAGGCACCAAAACGGACACGGCCCATCTGCTATCGGCGAGGGCCGGACGGCCACGCGCGGACTACGGGTGGCGACCGCGGCCGACCGCCGCTACGAGGGGCAGTGGTGGCCGGCGGACGGCGGGAGGTTCATCGCCGGGTTCCGGTCGAAGAAGCCGCACGGCTGCAGCATCAGCCCGACGTACTCGCAGGGCATCACCGGGAAGTCCTCCGGCCGGGCCACGTGGGTCGTGCCGAACGTCGCCCACACGACCACATCCTGGCCCTCGAGCGGCCGGTCCTGCGCGACGAACTGCGGCAGGCCGTCGCCGCCCCGGTGCTGGTTCGGGTAGTCGCCGGCGGCCTTGCGTTCGGCCGGGTCGTACGCCGTCACCCACAGGTTGTGCCGCGCGAACGCCCCCCGGTCCGCCATCGGCGTCCCCTCCGGAGCCAGCAGCGGCGTGGTGCCGTGGCCGAGCTTCAGCCGGTAGCCCGTCGGCTCGCCGAGCCCGTTGCGCTTCGAAGCCGACCGGATCTCCCAGTAGCGGGCCGTGGCGGAGCACGCGTCCGCGACGCCGTCGGACTCGCGCCGCATCGGTGTCTCCCGGGCCACGAACGCACCCCCCCACGGGTTGTCGGGCCCGACCGGGAGCGCCTCGGAGTCGATCTGGACGACCGTGTTGTCGGTGCCATCGACGTCCATGTCGAGCCGGACGCAGAAGAGATGCTGGTGGTGCGGCGCAGCCAGCTGGCGGCCGATCCGGCGCCCGTGCGGCACGTCTGCGCCCTCCACGATCGCGCTCGTGTTGAGGATTCCGGTCAGCTTCATCTCGAGCTGGATCGAGCCGTCCAGGTACAGGTACCAGAAGATGCCGTACTCGTAGTTGCCGACCGTGTGCACCGAGGAGACGACGAGCCGACGGCTGCGCCGCACCTCGCTGAGGCCCGAGAAGTGATCGGAGTGCTTCCAGAGGAAGCCGTAGTCCTCCTCGTGGATGCAGATCGCGTTCGGTGTCGTCAGCGCGTCGCCGTCGGGCAACGCGAAGTGCGCGTCGAGGTAGCGGATCTCGCCGAGACAGTCGCAGCCGAGGGTGAGCGAGTTCGCGAACGGGCCGAACCCGTACTCGCCGACGTCCATCACGTGCTTGTAGCCGTGGTCGGGCGACACGTCGCCGTACGGCACGATCATCTCGGCCAGCGACGCGCGCTTGAGCACCGATCGCACCGCCCCGTCGGCCACCCACGCGACGTCGTGCAGCACGAGCCCGTCGACCGGGTGCATGGTGGCGGCGAGGCGCCAGCAGTCCCACGCGATGGCGTTGCCGTCGAGCGTGAAGCTCGGCCCCTCGGGCTGGACGATCTCGAGCGGCTTCAGCGTCTCGCGCCACGGGCGGTTCGACTCGGCGTCGTAGCGGCCCGAGTCGCTCGGCACCGGTACGACGTCGTGGTCCTCGAGCCGCACGACGCGTCGCTCGTTGAGGTCGACGAAGGCGATCACCCCCTCGATCGGATGCGCGTAGCCGTTGTCGTCGGGCGAGTCGCGCCACAGCGACATGGCGCGGACGACGCGCCTCCCCTCCTCCCACGCGAGGCCGAAGTTGCCGGTCGCCCACGGGTCGACCTGGACGTTCTCGTACTCGGTGATCCCGCGGCGCGCAAGCGCGGCGCGCCAGGCCGGGTCGGCGCGCACGATCTCGCCGGCCAGCGCGTACTCCTCGTAGATGATCGACGGCTGCACGTCGTCGCGCACCGCGTGGCGAACCACGTCACCGGCGTCGAGGTCGACGTCGACGCGGTGCGACGAGCCCGTCGGCCGGTCGTAGGCCAGCACCTCGGCGATGCGGGCGGACGTCCCTGCGCCCTTCGTGCCCTCGGCGACCGCGGCCCACACGATCCGGGCACCGTCGGGCACCATTTCCGACTCCCGGACGATTGCGCACGCCCGCTCGATCTCCTGCGCGTTCAGGGGGACCGGCCCCCACGTCTCCACGAGTGCCATGGGGAGATTGTCGCGCAGCGCCGGCCCGGCCGCCAGCCGGCCGGGTCTAGGCCTTGCGCGTGAGACGCACGGCCAGGTCGCGCGCCGCGAGCGCGGCACGGCGGGCCTGGGGCTGGTCGGCGATCACGCGGCGAGCGCTGAACATCGTGTTGAGCGCGCCGACCATCAGCTGCCCGCGGTTGGTGGAGGCGAGTCCGACCCCCTCGTAGAGCCACCCACGGCCGTCGTGCAGGCGTTCCTTGTACTCCTCGAGCCCCCGTCCGAACTCGATCCGGTGGAGGCCCTCGCCGGCCGCCATCTCGCACGCGTCGAGGAAGGTGAGAAAGCCCGGCGAGTAGCGCGCGTGGGGCCCGTCGGGGTCGAAGGCCAACCGGTAGGAGAACATCGAGTCGCCGATCGCGAACCAGTACGAGAAGGCGATCGGCTGCGAGTCGACACGCGCGACGACCATCCGCGCGTACCCGTCGGTCGCCATCCGCTCCAGCGAGGCGATGTGAAACCCGCGGCGCGTCGCGTCACCGAACTCGGATCGGTCGGTGTCACTGCGTGCGTCCCAGCGCGCGTCGTGCAGCCGGAACAGCTCGGGGATCATCTCCAGCAGGCGGTCCGGCTCGCGGATGCGCTCGAACTCCAGCCCGCCGAGGTCGTTCAGGTGCCGCGCCTTCCGGCGCAGGGTGCTGCGGCTCTTCGTGCTCAGCTGCCGCTGGACGAACTCCTCGTACCCCTCCGGCATCTCGGCGGACAGCACCTCGGAGCGGGCGTGGTAGATGAGGTCCGTGCCGGCGATCTGGGCCAGTGCCGATCCGTCGGGGAAGCCGTAGTAGGCGACCGCGTCCACGCCGTCGGCGAGGAGCGCGTCGAGCACGGCCCGGCCGGCCGCCTCGTCGCCGGGCTCGAACAGCAGGTCGGTGAAGTAGTCGTTGACACCGCCGAGCGTGTCGGCGACGACGATGCTCGCGCGCCGCTCGAGGACGACCGCGAATCCGGCAACGAGCCGATCGCCGCGCCAGCCCGTGACGATCGCGTACCGTCGGTCCGGCCAGGTCCGCATGCGCGTGACGAGCCAACCGGCGAGCAGCGGCGGCCCGGTCCGGCGTCCCGTCAGCGCCAGGGCGTCCCACTGCGGTGCCACGGCGTCGAGCTCGTCCGCCGTGCGCAGGATCCGCGTCTCGAGTCGGAGAGCCGGCGCGGTTTCGGGAAGAGCCATCGCTCCAACGTACCCAACTCCCGTGGCCCAAAGCGGACATCTTCCGAAAAACGTGAGGGCGCACTCTACCGGGCCGGTGCCCGACGTCCCGGCTACGCTGGAGGGCGTGACCGCACAGAAACTTCTCGTCCGTCAGGCGCTGATCGCCGTCGTCGTCGGCGTCGTGATCTACCTCAGCCGCGGGGTCGGCGCGGGCATCGGGTATGGGCTCGCGTTCTACGCCATCTCGACGCCGCTCGCGATCTGGGTCGAGCGCCGGCGCGCGAACCAGCGCGACGCGACCGAGTAGCGCTACGCGGCCGCGAGCGCGGCGACGACCTCGATCTCGACCAGCTGCCGCTCGTACCCGAGCACGCTGACGCCGAGCAGCGTGCAGGCGGCCGACCCCACCGGTGTCTGCTCGACGACGCGCCACGCCTGCAGCAGGTCGTCGCGGATCGCCGTGGCGACGTAGATGCGAGCCTGGACGACGTCGCCGAAGTCGGCCCCTGCCGCGAGCAACTGGCTGCGCAGGTTGGCGAGGCACTGCAGCGTCTGGGTGGCGACGCCGCCGTCGATGACGTTGCCCTCCTCATCGATCGGGCACGCCCCGGAGCAGCGCACGGTGCGGGCACCCTGCGAGATCACGGCGTGGGCGTAGCCGGGTGGAGGAAACAGGTCGGGGGCGTTCCGGCGCTCGTTGCCACTCATGCGGTCAGCCACTCCGGGACATCGAATCGGGCGACGATGTCATCGGCCGTCTCGCGTCGGCGGGTGAGCGCCGCGCGACCCTCCGACACCATCACGGCGGGCGGTATCGGCACGGCGCAGTAGTCGGACGTGACCGCCTCGCAGTACGAGCCATTGTCGAGCACGGCGATCAGGTCGCCACGGCGGAGCGCCGGCAGCAGGACGTCGTCGGCCATGTCGTCGTCCGCGCAGATCGGCCCCGAGATCGAGACGCGCGTGTCGGCGACGTCGTGCATGCGGTTCGCGACCACCACCTCGTGGTGGAACCGGAACATCAGGCGCCGCACGAAGTGGTAGCCCGACGTGTTCTCGACCGACGCCCACTCCCGGGCCTCGCCGCCGGCCCGTCGCGTCTTCTTCACGCCCACGCGTGCCAGCAGCGCGACCGCGTCGGTGACCAGGTAGCCGCCCGCCTCGAGGATCAGCCGCGGCGTGCCGAGATCCCACTCCGCGCACAGCTCCTTCGCCGTGCCGGCGACCGCCATCGCGTAGTCGTCCGCGGTCGGGAACTCGGTGTGGGCGCCCGGCCCGTAACCCGCCGGGTTGCCGACGCGGTAGCCGCCGCCCATGTTGAGGATCGCGAGGCGGTGTCCGTGCTCCTCGCGGATCGCCCGCGCGACGTCGAGCGTCTGCTCGACGCAGCGCTCGTGACGCAGGACGTCGAGCCGCGGCGAGTAGGGCGTCCCGTAGGCCGAGAAGCCGAGGTGGTTGTGCAGCCCGGCAAGCGTCAGCCCGGGGTGCGCGAGCGCGATCTCGGCGGCGGCCATGGCGTCGCCCGGATCCATGCCGAACTTGCCGAGCCAGTCGGACTTCGCGAGCTCGGGATCCTCGGCCATCAGCCGCGTGTTGTCGACGGCGATGCGCAGGCAGACCCGTTGCGGTTCGGTTGCCGTGACGGGCTGCAGCGCTGCGATCTGCTGCATCTCCTCGAGCGAGTCGACGTTGATCACGGCGACCCGGCGGTGGAGGGCGAAGCGCAGCTCCTCCTCGGTCTTCGCGTTGCCGTTGAACACGATCCGGTCGGGCGTCCCGCCGGCCCGGAGAATCAGCTTCAGATGGCCGAGCGTGACGGCGTCGACGAGCGCGCCCTCCGCGAGCACGGCCGCGATGATGGCCGGCTGCGGATTGGCCTTCGTGGCGTACAGGACGTCCGTCGCCTCGTAGACGCGCCGAAACGCGCCGCGCAGGCGACGGTAGTTCTCGCGCACGGTCGTCTCGGAGATCACCCAGAGCGGCGCGCCGAACTGCTCGACGAGGTCGACGACGTCGCAGCCGTCGATCTCGAGATGGCCGGCGTCATTGGTCAGGAAGGCAGCGGGCATGACCCCGAACGCTACCGCGTCAGGAGAACGGGCGGGCGGCCGGTGTACGGGCCGCCCAGGCGGTCAGGGCGACGGGTGCACAACGGCGCGTGCTGCGATGGCCGGCCCGGTCGTACAGCACGACGCACCACGTGGTGGGGCGGGCGCCGGTCGGAAGCCGGTACGAGAAGAAGTACGTCGCGTTCGCCGTGATGTTGTGGAATCGGCGCACCGATCCGGCCCGGGCGAGCAGCTTCGAGCCGGCCATCACCTCGCCGAGGGCGGCGACCTGGAGCGAGTCCTCGGTCGGGCGGAACCGCAGCCGGATCCGCTGGCCGCGCTTTCCCCGGGCGGCCAGCGCACGGACGCTCGGCGCGGTGGTGTCGGTGGTGGCGACCCGGACCGGAGCCGAGTGGCGGACGCCGTAGCTCGACCACGCCACGACGCGCACGTTGCGCGCTCGGCCGGGTGTCAGACCGGCGACCTTCAGCGTCAACGGCGTCCCCGTCTCGCCACCGACACGGACGGCGCGGGTGGCGTGCTCGAAGCGCGCCCCGTACTCCGCAGACACCCACACGTCGGCGCCGCGCGGCGTGACGGTCGTGGTGACCGAGGCCGTGGTGTCGCCGACGGCGGTCACCGACACCGGCGCGACGGTCGCCGGTCCGAGACCGGCCGACGCGACCAGGAAGTTGCGGATCGAGGCGGCGGAGAGCCGCGCGAACACGCTCGACGAGGCGGTGCAGTCCTCCGCACCGAACGAGGTGGCACCGGCCTGGTACGTGCGGTGGTCGGCGGGGTCGACGACGAGCAACGGCCCACCGGAATCGCCGCTGCAGGTCTCGGACGTGCGGGTGCCGACCGGCCCGGCGCAGAACATCGTCGCGAGCACGACGTCGCCGCGCCACTCCCGGCTGCAGGCCGTGTCGGTCATCAGCCGGATGCGTCCGGCGTACAGCGTCGGTGCGAGCACCTCCGTCGGGGTCTGGCGGATCAGGCCCCAGCCGGCAATCGTGCCGGAGGCGCCGGCGCGCAGCAGCGAGGTCTTCGCCGGCGGCAGCAGGTCGACGGTCGGCGACGCCACCGGCGCGGCCAGGCGCAGCAGCGTGACGTCGTTGTACAGCCGGTCGGAGTCGAAGACCGGATGGCGGATCACCGCGGCGACCGCGAGGTAGCCCGAGACGCTCGCCGGCGGCCGCGCGCTACCGAGCCAGACGTGGAACAGGGTCGGGTCGGTGATCGCCGCGCCGTTCGTGATCGTCGTCGCGCAGTGGCCGGCCGTCAGGACGTACCGGCTCGCGATCAGCGTGCCGCTGCACGTTCCGAGCGTATCGACCACGATCCGCGCGGCATACGGGTACGCGTTCGTGGCCGTCGGCGCGCCGCCGATCACGCGCAGCTGCAGCGGCGCGACGGCACCCGCCGGCGATGTTGCGATCGCCGAGGGC
>JBBQFB010000135.1:0-10284 GCA_038321545.1 Gaiellales bacterium | reverse complement strand
GACGAACGGCACGGCGCTGCTCGGCCCCGATGCGCACGAGGGCACCGACACCGAGGATCGCGGTACGGATGCGGCCTCCCTGGAGGCGATCGTGGCCGTCACGCAGGCCCTCGTGCCCTCGGTCACCACCGACCTCGCGATCAAGACGTACGCCGCCAACCGGCCCGCGTCGACCGAGACCTCGCGCCTGCGACGCGATCCGGCGGTGCCCAACCTCGTGCATGTCACCAACCGATCATCGGGCGTGTCGTGCTCGCCGGCCGTCGCCGATCTGGCCACGGAACTGATCGGCGAGATCGGCATCGACGTCGCCGACCGGATCGACGCCGTGCGCCGGCTGCCGGCACTGCGTCGCCTCCGTGATGATCCCGAGCCCGAGACCCTAACCGATATCGATCAGCGCTACGCGCAGGTCGTGTGCGCATGCGAGCAGGTGACTGCCGCCGAGATCGCAGCGGCGCTCTCCTCGCCGGTGCCGGCGCGTTCGATCGAGGGCGTTCGGAAACGGACACGGGCGACGGGTGGCCGATGCCAGGGTGCGCTCTGCTCGGCCGGCGTCAGCTTTCTCTGCTCGATGCATCTCGGGCTCGCGCCCGAGGACGTCCGGGTCGGATCCGACCGCGCGACGATCGGTGTCGGCCGTGTCGGCTGACGCCGTCGTGGTCGTGGGAGCCGGAATCGCCGGACTGGCTGCAGCGGCGACGCTCGCGGTGGAGTCCGACGTGACGGTGGTCGACCGGCTTCCGGCGGCCGGCGGTGTGCTCGGCTACGAGCACCCGCTGGTGGTGTCGCTGGCCCGGGAGGCGGCTGCCCGCGGCGTGCGCGAGTTGCTCGGGACGACCGCGGTGCGGTCCGTCGACGGACGGCTGCTGGTCGCCGGCCCCGGCGGGGTGCGCTGGCTCCCCGCCGCGCGCATCGTCTACGCCGGCGGCAGCAGGCCGAGCACGGCTGCCGAGCTCGGCCTGTTCGGCGGCCGGTTCGCCGGCGTCCTGCCCGCGACCGTCGCCATCCACCTGATGGAGGCCGGCGTGCGGATCGGCCACCGCGCGATCGTGGTCGGCAGTGGGGACTGGGCCGATGCCGCGCTCGGCCACCTGAGATCGTCGGGTTGCGGAATCACCGTGGTCGACCCTTCGGGCGATGCCATCGGACGCGCGGGCGAACCCCTCTGGCGCGCCTGGGAACCACGATCGGTCGCCGGCCGCGGCAGGGTCGCCGAGCTCACGATCGGACGAAGAGCGGCCGAGGTGCGCCTGGCGTGTGACGTGGTCGTGCTGGCCGCCGGGACCCGTCCGAACCGCAACGTCGACGGCGCCCTGGCGGACGATGACGCGGGCGTGTCGTTCGTCCAGTCGGCCGGCGATCGCCTGACGGCCGCCGACGTGGTGGCGGCCGCGCGCACCGCCGCGACGAATCTGGCCCACCAGTTGTCCCCCGGTCTGCGAGGAGTGAGATGAAGGTCGCGTCCCCCGTCGGTGACTTCCCGTTCCAGCTCCGCGCGGTCCGCCGCGAGGGCCGCCATCTCGTCATCGACGGCACGATGGGCGCGTGGCCCGCGCGCGTCGAGGTCGGGCTCGACGACGTCCGCGACGCGGTGCGCGTGGTCGGCACCCGTCAGATTGTGCTCGGCGTCGTCGCGGCCGCCGGCGTCCTCACGATGCTCGGGCGCCGCCGCTGATCGCCGCCGTCAGCCGGCGATGATCGTGTCGACCGCGTGATGGGAAGCCCAGCCGCGCTGCTCACGGTCGAGCCGCGTGTCGGTCACGAGCATGTCGATCTCGTCCAGTCCGGCGATCACGGAGTCGGAAACGATGCCGAGCTTCGACCGATCCGCGACCAGCACCACCTGGCCGTGGGTCTGGCGAATCATCCGGCGGGCGATCTCCGCCTCCTCCGGCGTCGTGCACGTGACGCCGTAGCGGCTCGACACGCCGTCGGCGCCGATGAACGCCCGCGCCGCGACCACGCGGTCGACCGCCGTCGCGGCTGGACCGCCGAAGATGGCCAGGGAGCGGACCCGCAGCGTCCCGCCGAGCAGGATCACCTCGACGTCGGGCGCCGGTTCGACGATCGCTGCCGCGGCGTTGTTCGTCACCACGCGCACCTCGGGCCCGACGAGATGCCGCAGCACCTCGAGCGTCGTCGTACCGCCGGCCAGGAACACCGTCTCGCCGGGCTGCACGAGGGCCGCAGCCGCGATCCCGATGCGGCGTTTCTCCGCCTCGTGCCGGTGCTGTGCCTCGGCATGCCGCGGTTCGTCGTGCACGCGGCGCGCCGCCACGGCGCCGCCATGCGTCCGCTCCAGCACCC
Organism: Gaiellales bacterium; assembly: GCA_038321545.1. Classification (GTDB taxonomy): domain Bacteria; phylum Actinomycetota; class Thermoleophilia; order Gaiellales; family F1-60-MAGs149; genus VFJZ01. Next base: position 7,974 of record JBBQFB010000135.1, on the reverse strand, counting down.
CGCGGCGCTCCAGCAGACGGAGGTCGCGGCGCACAGTGACGTCGGAGATCTGGAGCAGCTCTTCCAGTTCCGGGACGCGAACGCTGCCGTGCCGGCGGACGAGGTCTTCGATCCGGCGCAGGCGCTCGGCAGGCAGCAGGTCGGCCACGGGCGCTCCACCGTAGCCGAACCGCGTAGTTTCGGCTACTCGCGGTACCGCCGGGCGGGAGACGGGACGGGGCTGCGCCCCGGCTGCCCGTCACCCGCGACGGGCAGCCGGGGCGCCGAGCCCGCGGTCGGTTTCAGACGGTCTTGTCCGCCATCTCCGCGGCACTGGCCTCGTCGGTCGCGCCGTCGTTCGCCAGCTCGCCGCCGGCGTTCTCGAGGTGTGCGCGGACGAACCAGTGGAACTGCTCGAGCTGACCGGACTGGCCGATCAGCATGTCCTGGGTGACCGGGTCGATCTCCTCGGTCTTGTCGATGGCCTCTCGATGGCCCTCGACCACGCCGCTGTACGCAAGGTCCAGCGCGCCCAGGTGCGCCTGGGTGCGGGCACGGCCGATCGAGTAGTCGTCCCAGCTGCGGGTCTCGACGAGGTTGCCGGCGAGACCGTTCGGCGACGCGCCGAGGGTCGCGATGCGCTCGGCGGTGGCGTCGACCATCAGCTGCACCGCGACGACCTGCGGGTCGAGCATCTTGTGGACGCCGATGAAGGCCGGGCCGACCACGTTCCAGTGGATGTGCTTGAGCGTCAGGCCCAGGTCGATCAGCGCGACGAGCCGCTCCTGGAGGATCGCGGCCGTCTGGTCGGAGGCCTTGGCGGTCATGCCGGGAATGTGGAAATGCGTGCGCTGGCGTGTCGCTGCCATGGTGCGGGATCCCTTTCAACGGTGACCCTCTTTGCTCCCCCCGGCCAGGCAGGGTGAAACGCGCTCCTACGCCGGCGGGGGACGGCGATCAGCCCACGGCGCAGCCACTTCCAGCTGCGCCGCCACGCGCAGCAGCAGATCCTCGCGACCGAGTGCCGCGACCAGCTGGACGCCGACCGGCAGCCCGCTCATGGTGCGGCCGATGGGCAGGGTGATGGCCGGCTGGCCGGTGACGCTGAACGGCGCCGCGAAACACCAGATCCGCTCGAATCGCGGCAGGATCGAGAGTGGATCGGCCGGCGGCGGCAACAGCTCCTCGAGAAGCGCCGGCGGCTCCCCCGCGGCCGGCGTCAGCAGCAGGTCGAAGTCGTTCGCCCACCACGCCGTCACCTCGGCCGTGTACGCGCGCTCCCAGATCTGGCTGCCCGAGTAGGTATCGGCCGTGAGGCTCGCGCCCACGCTCGCGAGCGCCCACGAGTACGGCTCCACATCGGCGGGGACCAGCGGACGGCCGATGCCGGCGGCGAGACCGTCCAGCATCCTCTGGAACTCCCAGCCGGCGGACTGCAGGTGGTGCGTCGAGAACTCCTCGTCGAACAGCCGCGGCGGACCGCCCGGCTCGACGTGGTGGCCGAGCTCCTCCAGCAGCCGCGCCGCCTCGGACACCGCCGCCACGCAGTCGGCGGCGACCGGCACGCCCGACTGCTCGACGGTCGTCACGAACCCGATCCGCAGCCCCTCCGGGGCGTTCAGCATCGTCGTCGCGTACGGCACCGGCGGGCGCCCGAGGCGATAGACGTCGCCCGGATCGGCGCCACCGACGGCGTCGAGGAACGCCGCCGTGTCGCGCACGCTGCGCGTGATCACGTGCTCGACCAGGTTCGGGTCGGTGATCGGCAGCGCCGACGTGCGGCCGCGGGACGGCTTCAGCCCGACGACTCCGCACCAGGCGGCCGGCAGCCGGATCGACCCGCCGATGTCGCTCGCATGGGCGACCGGCACCAGCCCGGCGGCGACTGCCGCGGCCGCTCCACCGCTCGATCCGGCGGTGGAGCGGCTCGTGTCCCACGGATTCCGGCAGGCGCCGAACGCGACCGGCTGCGTGGTCGGCTGGCAGCCGAACTCGGGCAGTGAGGTCTTGCCCACGGTGACGACGCCGGCGGCCCGGAAGCGGGCGCCGAGGACGGTGTCGGCCGGCGCCCTCCAGTCGAGCGATCGCAACAGCCCGCTGCCCATGTAGAGCGGCAGGCCGGCGAGGCAGGCACCGACGTCCTTCAGCAGGAAGGGGACGCCGCGGAACGGGCCGCGCGGCAGCAGCGGGTCGGCGGCGATCGCCCGGCCGGCGTCGGGCAGCGGCACGACGACGGCGTTCAGCGTCGGGTTGGCGGCGTCGATGCGCGCGATCGCACCCTCCGCGAGCTCGGCCGGCGTGACCTCGCCGCCGGCCACCAGATCACGCAGGGAGACAGCATCGAGCCACGCGAGATCGTCAGAGGCCACGCGAGGAGACTACGCGGTCCGGCAGGCGGCGCGCAGGTGCCCCTCCGCCCAGCGGTAGACGTCGTTGTCCGCGACCTCGGCGGCCAGCCGTTCGATCCGGCCGCGGCGGTCGTCGGCGCCGAGCTCGAGCGCCAGCTCGATGGTGCCCGCGATGCCCTCGGGATGGAACGGGTTGCACAGCAGCGCGTCGGCGCCGAACGCCTCCGCCGCACCGGCGAACCGGCTCAGAACGAGGGCGCCGGCGCCTTCGCCGGCGTGCTGCGCGGTCACGTACTCCTTGGCGACGAGATTCATGCCGTCGTTGAGCGACGTCACGAGGCACACGTCGGCCAGCTGGTAGAACGCGAGCAGCTGGTCGGGGTTCACGCTCGAGTGGACGTAGTGCACGGGCGGCTCGCCGCCCGGCACGGTGAAACGGCCGTTGATCCGACCGACGGCGGCCTCGACGCCCTCACGCGCCTCGCGGTACTCGCGGATGTCGCCCCGGCTCGGCACCGCGATCTGCACCAGCACGACGCGGCCGCGCAGGTCGCGACGCTGCTCGAGCAAAAACTCGAACGCCCGCAGCCGCTCCGGGATGCCCTTCGTGTAGTCGAGGCGATCGACTCCGAGGAGGACGCGACGGCCCTGGAACCGCGCCCGCAACGTGCGGAGCGAGCGCGCCACGGCCGCCCCCCGGGCACGCTCGGCGAGCGCCGCGGCGTCGATCGAGATCGGATGGACGCCGACGTCGACGACCCTGCCGTCGGGCAGCAGCAGGCGGTCATCCCGCCAGTGCGTGGCTCGGCCGGCGAGCAGCGCGGAGCGCGCGAAGTTGTCGCGGAAGCGCGTCGTCTGGAAGCCGATGTGCGAGGCCCCGAGCAAGCCGTCGATGATCCGCTCGTTCCACGGCAGGCGTGCCCAGACCTCGGGGGGCGGAAATGGCACGTGCAGGAAGAAGGCGATGCGGGCCCCGGCGGCGCGCTCTCGCAGCATCCGCGGGACGAGCATCAGGTGGTAGTCGTGGATCCACAGCAGCGCGTCGTCGTCGGCCAGAGCGTGGGCCTGCTCGGCGAACCGCTCGTTGACGGCGCGGTAGACGGGCCAGTTGCGGTGGTCGAGTGCGTAGTGCTCGACGAGGCCGTGCAGCAACGGCCAGAGCGTCCGGTTCGACATACCGTGGTAGAAGCGCTCCACCTCGCCCCGCGACAGGTGCACGCCGTGCAGCTCGACCGCCGTTCCGTCGGCCGCCGCGACCGGCACCTCGAGGCCCCCGTCCCAGCCCAGCCAGATCCCGCGAGTGCTCGCTCCCAGCACCGGCTCGAGCGCGGCCACGAGGCCGCCGCTGGCGCGCTCGGCCAGGCCGTTGGCGCCCCGGGTGAGCGGCAGCCGGTTCGAGACGGCGATGACGCGCGAGGCGTCGAGGGCCACCACATCGGCAGGTGGGCGCAAAGGCGTGGCGAGGACAGTCACCGAAGGGATCATGCCCGTTCGCGGGCAGAGCCAAACGGCTACGGAAGCAGCAGCAGCTTGCCCGTGGTGCGCCGCGCCTGGAGATCGTCCTGCGCGCGCCGAGCCTCTTCGAGCGGGTAGCGGCCGCCGATCCGGACGTCCAGGCGACCCGCCGCAATCCACTCGAACACGGCCTCCGCGCGCATCTCGAGCTCGGTGCGATCGGCGACGTAGTCCGGCAACGACGGACGCGTCAGGTACAGCGAACCGCGGTTCTGCAGGCGGATCGGATCGACGGGCGGCACCGCCCCGGAGGCCGCCCCGTAGAGCACCATCGTGCCGCGGGTTCGGAGCGCCGCGAGGCTCTCGTCGAACGTCGCGCGGCCGACGCCGTCGTAGACGACCGCGGCGCCCTTGCCGTCGGTGAGCTCGCGGACACGCCGCGAGAACCCGTCGTAGCCGAGCACCTCGTCGGCGCCCGCGGCGCGCGCCAGGGCGGCCTTCTCGTCGCTCGACGTGGTGGCGAGCACGCGGCCTCCGAGCAGCTTCACGATCTGGGTCAGCAGCAGGCCGACGCCGCCGGCCGCGGCGTGCACGACGGCGACGTCGCCGACGGCCACGGGGTAGGTCGACGTCGCCAGGTAGTGCGCGGTCAGGCCCTGCAGGAACACCGCCGCCGCCGTCTCGCTGCTGACGCCGTCGGGCACCGGCACAGCCGCCGACGCAGGCACCTGCACCCGTTCGGCGTAGCTGCCCTGCGCCGCGCTCCAGACGACGCGGTCGCCGGCCCGAAACCCGGTCACGCCGGCGCCGACCGCAGTCACGGTTCCGGCGCCCTCCGCCCCGGCCGTGAACGGCGGTACGGTCGGGTAGGTGCCGTTGCGCTCGTACACGTCACGGAAGTTCACGCCGGCTGCCTCGACCTCCACCACCAGCGCGCCGGGCCTCACCTCCGGCTCCGGCAGATCCTGCAGCTCGAGGACGTCGGAACCGCCGATGGCCGTGACCACGAACCCGCGCATGAACCCTCCTAGGTCGCCGCCGCGAGAATACCCAAGGGCGCTAGATTGGCCGCAACCTGCAACGAGAGGATCGGCGATGGGCGACCGCTGGGTCACGTTCGACTGCTTCGGAACGATCGTGGACTGGAACGCCGCGCTCGGGGACGGGCTCGAATCCGTCTTCCGCGACGAGCCGCGGCAGCAGCTGATCGACGACTTCCACGACGCCGAGCGCGACCTCAAGCACGCCGACGGGTTCCCGACCTACCGCGACGTGCTGGCGGACTCGATGCGCCTGATGGGGCGTGCCCGGGGCCGCGCCCTGACCGACGCCGAGGCGGGCGCGCTGGCCGGCGCGTGGCCGGCGATCGTCCCGTTCGCCGACTCGCCGCCGGGCCTCGAGGACCTGCGCGCCCGCGGCTGGCGCCTCGCGATCCTGACGAACTGCGACGACGACCTGTTCGCGATCACGCGCGCGCAGATCCCCGTGCCGATCGACGAGGCGGTGACCGCGCAGTCCATCCGCAGCTACAAGCCGGACCTCGCCCACTTCGAGCAGTTCCGCAGCCGCGTCGCGCCGGACGCGTGGGTGCACGCCGCGAACAGCTGGGTGCACGACATCGAGCCGGCCGCACGGCTCGGGCTGCCGCGCGTGTGGGTCGACCGCGACGACAGCGGCCACGATCCGTCGCTGGCCAGCGAGCGGATCACGGGCTTCGCCGCGCTCGCCGACGCGGTCGACCGCGCGGCAGCCGCCAGCCGCTAGTCACCGCAACAGCGACCAGTCGAACACGACGCCGATCACGCCCGAGCGGTCGCGCATCAGGTCGGCGTACACCCGCGGCGCGGCCAGCGGCGAGTGGCGTGCGCTGACGAGATCGTCGACGCGCATCCGGCCCTGCAGCAGGTAGTCGAAGAACAGCGAGGCGATCTCGCCGGCGCTCCACGGGTGGAAGTCGTCGGACATCTCGGGGCGGGTGAGCGCGTGGATGCCGAGGATCGCGACGGCGTTCGAGACGACCCCCGGGCCGAGTCGCTGCTGGGACGGTGTGGGCGTGTCGCCGACCAGCACCACGCGGCCGAGCCGCCGCACCAGCTGGACCGCCGAGGCGAGCACCGCGGGGTGCCCGGTCGCGTCGAACACGACGTCGAGCATCGTGCCGCCGGTGGCATCGGCGACCGCCTCGCGCGCAGCAGACGCGTCGAGCCCCAGCGCGTGGGTTGCGCCGTGCGCCTTGGCCCCCTCGAGACGAGGTCCGGGAGCGTCGATCGCGACCACCGTCCGCGCACCCGCGACCCGGCAGTACTGCACGATCAGCTGTCCGAGCAGGCCGAGCCCGATCACGCCGACCCGCTCGCCGAGGGCCGGCGAGGCGCGGCGCACCGCGAGCTGCGCGGTCGAGCCGAGCACGGCCCACGACGCATCCTGCGCGGAGACGCCGTCCGGGATCCGGTAGACGCTCTTCGCCTGCCACACGAACTCCTCGGCGTGCGGCGCCCAGCTGGCGACGCGGTCGCCGATCGCGACGCCGGTCACGCCGTCGCCGACGTCGGTGACGGTGGCGGCCATGCTGTAGCCGGGCCGGAACGGATACCGGACCCAGTCGGCCCAGTTCGTGCCCGGGTCGAATGCGCCGCGCAGGCACGCACCCTCGGTACCCGTCGAGATCAGCGAGACGTCGGCGCGGCAGCGGACCTCGCCGACGCCCGGCGCCGCCACGATCTCCTCCACCACCTCGACGACGCCGGGCTCGGGGAAGACGACGTGGCGCGACATCGCGCGAGATCCTAGCGAGTGCGAAGCTAGATCTTGCGGAACCGCGCGTCGGCGACCGAGTAGGCGCCGAATGCGATCAGGCCCACCGCGACGACCAGCAGCAGCGCCGGGCCGTACGAGTGATTGGTGAGCCGGTACAGCGCGCCGTCCAGTCCGACCGCCTCGCTCGGCTTGTAGTCGAGCGCCGCCCGGACGATGAACGCGCCGATCAGGGCGAACGCGACGCCCCGGGCGCAGTGGCCGGTGACGCCCAGCCACGTGAAGGCCCTGCGAACGGGACGGTCCATCGAGCCGGTCTTCGAGTCGTCGAGGAACCGCCGGCTGACGCCCTGGTACACCTGGTAGCCCGCCACGATCAGGAACACGACGCCCACTGCACCTACCAGCCAGCGACCCGCGGGCCAGGTCAGCGCGTCCGCCGTGAGGTCGCGCGGCTTGCGGTCCTTGCTGTTGCTCCCCGCGCTGTCCTTGAGGAGGATCGAGACCGCGACGGCGCAGAAGGCGCCGTACGCCACCGCGCTGCCGAGCGCTCCGAGGCGGTCGAGCGTGCTGTGCCGACCGGCCTCCGGCGTCGTTCCTACGACCACCTGCGCGGCGCGCCAGATGGCGTACCCGCCCAGCCCGACCGCCATCAACAGGAGCAGGAGGTGCCCGAACGTCTGATCCGAGATGGTCTGGAGCGCGCCCTGCTGGCTCGCCGGCTTGCCGCTGACTCCCTGAGCGAGACGGAAGGCGAGCAGACCGATGACGACATAGATGAGGCCGCGCGCAACGTAGCCCGCGCGGGCGAGACCCTCGAAGACCGGGGTTTGGACAAAGGCTCGCGCTTCGTGTCCGGCAGTCGTGTTCACGAGACTGTCATCCCCGCGGAGTCGAGCACCTACACCTCGACGGGTGCCGGCCCCGGCCCGGCGCTCTCGGCCGCGTCGGCGGCGCGCTCGGCCGTGGCGCCGAACCTCACCAGGCGGCCTCCGAAGGCGACCGCGCAGAGCGCGAACCAGGCCCAGCCGAGGAAGACCCCCGCCACGACATCCGAGACCCAGTGCACGTCGAGCAGCACCCGCGAGCACGCCACGGCCACCGCCATCGCGACTGCGCCGGCAGCGAGCCACGTGCGCGCCACGTGCCCGCGCCGTCGCCCGAGCAAGAGGGCGGCCGCAGCGTAGAAGGCCGCCGCGGTCGACGAGTGCCCGCTCGGAAACGACGGGCCGAGCGTCGCGGCAATCGGGTTGAGCGTCGGTCGCGCGCGATTGGCGAGATCCTTGATCGCGGTGGTGGCGATGAAGTTACCGAGGGTGACGGCGAGCAGGAACGGCACGACGAAGCGGCTGCGGACGCGAACGGACTCGACGACGGCCACCACGATCACCAGCGTGGTCACGATGCGCACGTCACCGAACTGGGTGATCAGATCGAG
>JBBQFB010000134.1:0-10327 GCA_038321545.1 Gaiellales bacterium | reverse complement strand
GGCCTGCTCAACCCCCGCGCGGTCCTGGAGCGCGGCAAGGCCGAGCTGGCACGCGGCGCCCACAACGGACGACCGGTTGCGGTCGCCGTGGTGGACGTCGACCTGTTCGCACGGCTGAACGACCGGCTCGGCCAGACGACGGGCGATGCCGTGCTCGCGGCGATCGCCCGGTTGCTCTCCTCCAGCAGGCCGGACGACATCATCGGACGCATCGGAGGCGACGAGTTCGGTCTCGTGCTGTCCGACACCGGCGCGGCCGGCGCGGTCGAGCGCCTGGAGCGCGCGATCCGGGAGCTGGGAGCCGCCGTCAGGGTCGAGGAGACTTCCGTGTCGTTCTCGGCCGGCGTGCGCGTGCCAACGGTGGAGGAGACGCTGGAGATGGCGCTCTACCGGGCGGACGAGGCCCTCGAGGAGGCCAAGCTTCGCGGCCGCGGGCAGGCGCTCACCGCCTGAGTGCGGAATAGCACAGGCGGGCTCCGACGTTTCAACGCCCGGATGACTCTCGTGCTCGACGCCCCCTGGTACGCTCGCTCGATGCCCGACGCCCGCCCTCCTGAACGCGTCGAGTTCGAGGAGGCGGTCCTCGCGCTCGCCGACGACGTCTGGCGTGTCGCGCGGCGTCTGGCGCGCGACGTGACCGAGGCAGAGGACCTCGTGCAGGAGACGTACGTCCGGGCGATCCGGTCGTGGAAGAGCTACGAGGCCGGCACCAACCTGCGGGCGTGGCTGTTGCGGATCCTTCACAACTACGCGATCGACCAGGCCCGTCGCCGCCAGCGCGCGCCCGATGCCGAGCCGCTGGAGGAAGGCGACTACTACCTCTACAACCGGCTCGACCAGGGACTCCGAGGGGGCCAGGCCGACATCGAGCGCCTGATCGAGCAGCTGTCGCAGGGCCCGGTCATGGACGCACTTGCCGATCTGCCGCAGAACTTCAAGGAGGTCGTCGTGCTCGTCGATCTCGGCGACTTCTCCTACCAGGAGGCCGCCGACATCCTCGAGATCCCGATCGGGACGGTCATGAGCCGGCTGCACCGCGGGCGCCGGGCGCTCAAGAAGGCGCTCGCCGACGGGAGCGTGGCGGCGTGAGTACGACCGTCGCCTGCCACGAGGCCGAGCAGCGCCTGCAGGCATACGTGGACCGCGCGCTGACACCCGAAGAGGTCACGGCGATCGAGGCCCATCTCGCCGTCTGCCCGCCGTGCGCGCGCTGCTACAAGCTCGAGACGCAGATGCGCGAGACGATGCGCCGGATCGGCGACGAGCCCTGCCCCGAGTCGCTCAAGGTGCGCCTGCGCAACCTTTGCGCGGAGTGCGACTGCGAGTAGCCTTTCCGGCCGTGTCGCTTCCGCTGCAGCCGCCGATCGAGCCACAGCTCGCCAAGTCCGCCAAGGAGCTGCCGCTCGGCGAGGGGTGGGTGTACGAGCAGAAGTGGGACGGCTTCCGCGTGATCGCCTTCGTCGACGGCGACGAGGTGTATCTGCAGTCGCGGGGCTCGAAGCCGCTCGACCGCTACTTCCCCGAGATCACGCTGCCGGCCGGCCGCTACGTGGTGGACGGCGAGATCGTGATTCTCGACGCCGATGGCCGGCCCGCGTTCGGTGCGCTGCAGCAGCGAATCCATCCGGCCGAGTCGCGCATCAACCGTCTGGCCGAGGAGACGCCGGCGACGCTGCTGCCGTTCGACCTGCTGGCCGACGGCGACGAGTCGCTGCTGGCGCTGCCCTTCTCCGAGCGCCGCAAGCGCCTGGCGAGCCTGCTGGGCGGCGCGTTGTCGCCGACCACGGCCACGCCTGACCCGGCCGTCGCCGAGGTCTGGCTCGACACGACCGAGGGCGTGATCGCCAAGGAGCTGGGGGCGCCGTACCGACCCGGCAAGCGCGCCGGCATGTGGAAGGTGAAGCGTGTCCGCACGATCGACTGCGTCGTGATCGGCTATCGCGAGGGCAAGGAGCACGAGACGGTCGGATCGCTGATCCTCGCGCTCACGGACGATGACGGTCAGCTGGTGCCGATGGGCCACTCGTCGGGCTTCTCGGCGAAGCTGAAGCGATCGCTGCTCGACACGGTGCGGCCCTATGAGACGGGTGACCGCGGCTCTGGCGATGCCTCGCGGTGGACGCAGGGCCGCGAGCTGGAGTGGGTCGGCCTGCGACCGGAGCTGGTCGTCGAGGTGTCGTTCGACCACGCCTCGGGCGGTCGCATCCGGCACGGCGCCCGGTTGCACCGCTTCCGAGACGACAAGCGGCCGGACGAGTGCCTGCTGAGCGAGTTCGCGGCCACGGAGACCGCCACCTAGCTGTAGCGGCAACCGCGCGACGCCCCGCGCGCGCTCCGCCCCGTCTGCGCGCGGACCCGCGCAGGACGAGTCGTTCGGCGCGTTTCCGGCGAGAAACGTGCTGGGGTCTGACCCCGAAAATCGCCCTTTCGGGGCCAGACCCCAGCTCGTTCACGCCGGCTCTTCACGGCCAGCGATACGCTGTGTCCGGATCGAAGTCCGATTCGACCCGGACACTCCCGGACATGTCGCTCGCAGCCGAACTCGCCGCCCGCCTCCGCTCCCGCATCGACACGGGCGAGCTGTCGCCGGGCGACCGGCTGCCGCCGGTGCGCGAGCTGGCCGGGACGGAGCACGTCTCGGCCGCCGTGGCCGGCGAGGCGTACACGATGCTGGCGCGCGAGGGCCGCGTCGTCTCCCGCGTCGGCCGCGGCACCTACGTCGCGCGGACGCGGGAGGGCGACGACCTGCTGGTCGAGCTCGTGCCGAGCCGCCGGGCGCCGGCGCCGTCGGCCATCCTCGACCTGCAGGAGCGTCTCGCCGGGGCGCAGCGGGCCGGCGCGATCAACCTCTCCGCCGGGCTGCCCGTGGTCGACGACCGCGTCGCTGCGGCCGTCTCGGCCGAGCTGGAGGCCGTCGTCCGCGAGGAGGGTGCCGCGCTGTTCGGGTACGGCCCGCCCCGAGGCGACCTCGGCCTGCGCGAGCTGGTGGCCGACGCGTGGCGCATCCGCGGGCTGCACGCCGATCCCGAGGCGATCCTCGTCACCACCTCGGGCCAGCAGGCCATCGACCTCGCCGTCCGCGCGCTCGTCGAGCCGGGTGACGTCGTGCTCTGCGAGACGCCCACGTACGCCGGCGCCGTCGACGCGCTGGTGGCGTCGCGAGCCCGGATCGTGCCGATCCCCGTCGACGCCAACGGCCTCCGCGTCGATGCCGTGGAGGAGGCGATCCGCGTCGAGCGCCCGCGGCTGCTGTTTGCGAACCCGACCGGCAACAACGCCACCGGGACGGTCCTGTCCGACGAGCGCCGCGCCCGGCTGGCTCGGCTGAGCGCCGAGCACGGCCTCGTGATCATCGAGGACGACACCGGCGCCGAGCTGATCCACGACGACGGGCCGGTGCCGGCGCCGGTCGCCTCGTTCGACCCCGAGGCGCCCGTGATCCTCGTCAAGAGCTACGCCAAGACCGTGTTGCCCGGCCTGCGCCTGGGCGTGATCCTCTCGCCACCGCACCTCGATCGCCGCGTGCTGGCGGCGAAGCTCGTCGCCGACCGGTACACGTCGCCGCCGCTGGTGCGCGCGCTGGCCGGCTACCTCGCGCGGCCCGAGGCGGCCACCAACCTGGAGCGGACGCGGCTGCTGTACCGGGATCGCCGCGACGCGTTCCTCCGCTCGCTCGAGCGGCGGCTGGGCGGCCGCGCGACCTGGCTCGCGCCGCGCGCGGGCTTCAACCTGTGGCTGCGCCTGCCCGACCGGGTGTCGGAGGAGGAGATCTTCGCCCGCGCCGTCGACCGCGGCGTGATCGTCTCGCCCGGCCACACCTACGTGCCGCCCGGCGTCCCGACCTCGCACCTGCGGCTGTCGTTCTCGACGATGACGCCCACCGAGGCCGACCGCGGCGTCGCCCGGCTGGCACTGGCCCTGCGCGACGCCCTCGGCGGCGGCGGCCGCGACCGCTCGTTCGAGAGCGTCTGAGCCGATATCCTGGCGGCGTGCGCCGTCTCCCGTCGTTCGAGCGTTTCGTCGTGATCACGTGGGTGGCGCTGTTCGTGAACTTCTGCTCCGGCGCGCTCGTGCGTGTGACGAACTCGGGTCTCGGCTGTCCCGACTGGCCGCTCTGCAACGGCACCGCCACGCCGCCGCTCGCCGGCCACGCCGTGATCGAGTTCTCGAACCGCCTGCTGGCGGGCTCCGTGATCATCATCACGCTTCTGCTCGCGTACCGCGGGTGGCGTCATCCGCGAAAGCGGCTCGCCCTGGCGATCGCGATCGGCACGTTCGCGCAGGGCCCGCTCGGCGGCATCACGATCCTCGTCGACCTCCACCCGATCGCCGTCGCGAGTCACTTCCTGCTCGCGATCGTCGTGTTCACGCTCTCGACCGTGCTGCTGATCGACACGCGCTTCTCACCGGAGCGCGGTCTCGAACAGCCGCCATGGCTGCGGCCCGCGACGCTGCTGTTCCTGGCGCTCGGGCTGGCGCTGATCGTGTCGGGCGCGATCGTCACCACCAGCGGCACGCACCCGGGCGCGGACGACGTGCCGCGGCTCTACTCGCTGCTCAACGTCGCCTACTGGCACGTCCGCATCGCGGTCACGTACGTGTCCGGGCTGGCCGTGTTCCTGTTCGTCATCTCGCGGCTCGAGACGACCGGGCGGCGTGTGCCGCGTCTGGCGTGGGTGGTCGTCGCGCTGACGGCGACGCAGGTGGTGATCGGCGAGGTGCAGTGGCGCAACGAGCTGCCCTGGTACCTGGTCTGGGCGCATGTGATGACGGCGACACTGCTGTGGAGCGCGCTCGTGGCGCTCGGCCGGTCGCTGCTGCCGGCGACCGCAGTCAGTCCTTCCAGGGCCCCCAGCCCGTCACCCGCTCGGGCGTGATCCGCAGGACATAGCCCGCCGGCGGGTCGTCCGTGTCGGGGAACCGGCGCTGGTCACCGAAGTACACGTGCGCGAGTTCCTGCAGCAGCTTCGCGCCGCCGCCCTCCTGGACGCGTCCGGTGCCGTAGACGACCAGGTGCTCGTCGACGTCCTGCGCGTTGCGGGTCGGCGACTGGTACGACACCACGACGCGTGGATCGCGCCGGACGTTCTTCAGCTTCTGCTGGTCGCTCAGATGGGCCGACACGATCTCGTCGCCGTCCATGCCGGTCCAGATGCAGACGACGTTCGCGCCGCCGTCCTCGTTCAGCGTGACGATGTGGGCGAGGTTGCCGCCGGTGATGACGTTGCGGGCGGCGTCGTTCAGGATGGGCACGGATGACTCCTCGGATTCCGGACGAGACACGAGACCAGATTCTGGACTGGTTCGGCGCCGAGGGCCAGCGGTTCATCGACGCGCTGCCCGCCACGGTCGACGAGCTGGCCGCCGAGTGGGGGTTCACGCCCTCGCACGTGCTGCCGGGCGGTGCAGTCTCCTACGTCGTCGGCGGGACCCTCGCCGGCGGCGGGGAGGCGGTCCTGAAGGTGGCGCCGGTCGACGAGGAGAACCGGCACGAGGCCGCCGCGCTGCGGGTGTGGAACGGCCACGGCGCCGTCCGCCTGCTGCGCCACGACGCGACGCGGAACGCACTCCTGACCGAGCGGCTGCGTCCCGGCAGGGCGCTGTACGACACCGGGCTCGGCTGGGAGGAGGAGGCGCGGATCGCGGCACCGCTGATCGCGCGGCTGGCCGTCGCGCCGCCGGCCGGCCATCCGTTCCGGTTGCTCGCAGATGACGCGGCCACCTGGCGCCTGGACGGCGCGCTGCGTGAGCTCGCCGACCGGCTGACGGCGACCGCGCCCGCTCGCGACGTCCTCGTGAACCGCGACCTCCACGCCCTCAACATCCTTGCCGACGGCGACGGCTGGTGCGCGATCGACCCGAAGCCGCTGGTCGGCGACCCGGCCTTCACGGCGGGGGCGATGCTGCGCGACCGCCGTGACGAGCTGAGCGGGCAGCCCGGCTACGAGGCGCTCCTGCGTCGTCGCCTGGCTATCCTCTGCGACGGCACCGGGGACGACCCGTGGCGCGTCGCCGCCTGGGCGGCGTGCTACGCGGCCGAGCTCGGGGAGCCGGCGATCGCCGCCGTGCTGCTGCGCGTCAGTGCTTCCACGCCATCCACGTCGCCGAGTTGAAGAAGCTCGCGGCGAAGCTGCCTGGCGCCACCAGCTCGTCGCAGGCGGCGCGGATATCCTCCGGCAGATCCATGTCGCCGGCGGGCAGCAGACCGGTCAGCTGCTCGACGGTCTTCGGACCGACGATCGGCGCCGTCACGCCCGGCTGGTCCTTCGTCCACAGCGCCGCCAGCAGCGCCGGCTCGTAGCCGCGCTCGCGGGCCATAGCGGCGAAGGCGTTGCCCGCGTCGATGCCGGCCTCGGTCACGCGTTCGGCGTAGATGCCGCCGCGGAGTGTGGCGCGAGAGTCGGCCTCGCGCCCGGCCGAGGAGGCGTAGCGACCGGCCAGCATCCCCATCGCGAGCGGCGACCAGCACAGCACTCCAACGCCGTGCCGCCGGCACATCGGCAGCAGCTCGTTCTCGATCCGCCGGTCGAGCAGGTTGTACGGCGACTGTTCGGAGACCACCCGCACAACGCCCTTCAGCTCGGAGGTCATGATCGCCTCCATCACGTGCCAGGCGGGCGACGTCGACGTGCCCACGTAGCGCACCTTGCCGGATCGCACGAGGTCGTCGAGGGCGCCAAGCGTTTCTGAGAGAGGCACGTCCATGTCGGGACGGTGCGACTGGTAGAGGTCGATGTGGTCGAGTCGCAACCGTCGCAGGGAGTCCTCGCAGGCCCGGATCAGGTGCGCCCGCGAGTTGCCGCGGTCGTTCGGGCCGGGGCCGGTCGGGTAGTGGAACTTGGTCGCCACCAGCACGTCGTCGCGTCGCCCCCGCAGGCGCAGCGCCTTGCCGATCACGCGTTCCGCCTCGCCGTCCCGGTACGAGTTTGCGGTGTCGATCAGGTTGATCCCGCCGTCGATGGCGGCGTGGATCATGCGGATCGACTCGTCCTCGGGCGTGGGGTTGAGGATGTTGTCGGTGCCGAGCGCGAGCGCCGACACGAGCACCCCGCTGCGTCCCAGGCGGCGCGTCTGCATCAGCGCGCCGTGTACCCGGCGTCGACCGGCACGACCGCCCCGGTCATGTAGCTCGACTCGTCCGAGGCCAGGAACACCACCACGCGCGCGATCTCGTCCGGCTGTGCGACGCGGGCCATCGGGATCGTGCGCGCGGCCATCGCGCCGAGCTCGTCGTCGGTCATCGGCGTCGCCCGGCCGGCCGATCGGAGCATCGGCGTATCGACCTCCCCCGGCGCGACCGCGTTCACGCGGATGCCGTCCCGCGCGTGGTCGAGCGCCATCGCACGCGTCAGGTTGTGGACGGCGCCCTTCGCGGCGCAGTACGCCGTGTGGCCCTCGCCACCCGTGCCGCCCCAGATTGACCCGAAGTTCACGATCGCGCCGGATCCGGCGGGCTTCATCACGCGCACGGCGGCGCGGCTCATGAAGAACGTCCCGTCAACGTTGACGCGGAACTGCCGGTGCCAGGCGTCGTCGTCGGTGCCGAGCGCGTCGGCCCGCACGATCGTCCCGGCGGCGTTCACGAGCACGTCCAGCCGGCCGTGCCGCTCGATCGCCTCTGCCACCGACCGGTCGCAGAAGTCCGAGTCGGTCACGTCGCCCGCCACCACCGTCGCACCGATGCCGGCCGCGACGTTGCCGGCGCCGCCGGCGTCCCGGTCGACGATCACGACGCGCGCCCCGCCGGCCGCCAGCAGGCGCGCGCAGGCCGCTCCCATGCCGGAGGCCCCGCCCGTGACGATCGCGATCCTGCCCTTCACGCCGGAGAGCATAGTCGCAGCGCTAGGAGCGGATCCGTTCTCCGCTCGGGTCGTACAGCGGCTCGGCGCGCACCTCGGCGCCGACCCAGTCGCCGAAGATGTCCACCTCGAGGCGCGTGCCGGGATCGGCGTCGCCCGCCGGCACCCACGCCCAGGCGATCGACGAGGCGACCGCGAAGCCGTAGCCGCCGGTCGTCACCCGGCCGTGCGCCTCGCCGCCCGGACGCCGCACCGGCTCCGAGCCGAGCGCGATCGCGCTCGGCTCGTCGAGCACGAGGCACACGAGGCGCGTCGCGGGCGCACCGGCCGCCCGGGAGGCGACCAGCGCGTCGCGACCGATGAACTCGATGCCCTTGTCGGGCTTCACCGCGAACCCGAGACCGGCCTCGTCGGGCGTCGTGTCGGGCGTGATGTCGGTCGCCCAGGCCCGGTAGCCCTTCTCGAGCCGGAGCGCGTCGATGGCGCGGTAGCCGCACGGCACCAGTCCGTGGACCTGGCCGGCGTCGTACAGCGCGTCCCACAGGGCGGTGCCGTACTCGGACGGGCAGTACAGCTCCCAGCCGAGCTCGCCCACGTACGTCACGCGGACGGCGAGGCAGGGCACGTTGCCCACGGCGACCTGTTGCGCCGACATGTACGGGAAGTCGGCGTGCGCCAGCGACGTCTTCGTAAGGCCCTGCAGGATGGCGCGGGCGTTCGGGCCCCAGAGGCCGAAGCAGGCCCGGCTCGCCGTCACGTCGGTCACGTGCACCGAGCCGTCGCGGGGCGCGTGCCGCTCGATCCAGCGGCGATCGTGCGTACCGAACGCGGTGCCGGTGATCAGCAGGAAGCGGTCCTCGGCCGTGCGGATCACCGATAGGTCGCACTCGATGCCGCCGCGCGCGTTGAGCATCTGCGTGTACGTCACGCGGCCGGCGGGGCGGCTGATGTCGTTCGCGCACAGCCGCTGCAGCAGGGCCAGCGCGCCCGGTCCGACGACCTCGATCTTCGCGAAGCTCGACTCGTCGAACAGGCCCGCGGCGGTGCGCGTCGCGGCGGCCTCGGCGGCGATCGCGGGCGACCAGTTCTCGCCGGCCCAGCCGCGTGGCCGCAGCGACGCGTCGCCGCCGGAGGCGTTCGACTCGTACCAGTTCACGCGCTCCCAGCCGGACTTCTCGCCGAACGCCGCACCGAGCGCGACGTGGCGCGCATAGGCCGGTGACACGCGCAACGGCCGGCCGGCCTTGCGCTCCTCGCCGGGGTACTTGATGTCGTAGTACTTCGACAGCGCCTCGTAGGTGCGCGCGAGGGTGTAGCGCTGCGATCCGTACGTGGCGCCGAAGCGGCGGATGTCGAGCGCCCAGACCTCCCACTCCGGCTGGCCGTCGACGATCCACTCGGCCATCGTCTTGCCGATGCCGCCGGCGCCGGCCAGGCCGTGTGCGCAGAACCCGGCGGCGACCCAGAACCCGGGCACCTCCGACTCGCCGAGAATGAACTCGGCGTCGGGCGTGAACGCCTCGGGACCGTTGAAGAACTTCTTGATCGGCAGCGTCTCGAGGGCCGGCACGCGGTGGATCGCGTTCGTCATCAGCTCCTCCATCCGGTCCCAGTCCTCGGTCAGCAGCTGCGCCTCGAAGCCGGCCGGGATGCCATCCAGCGCCCAGGAGGCGGGGGTGCGCTCGTAGCCGCCCATCACCAGCCCGCCGACCTCGGTGCGGAAGTAGACGAGGTTGTCGGGATCGCGCAGGGTCGGGAGCGCGGGCAGCGCCGGGTCGTTCGGTTCCGTGACGACGTACTGGTGGCCGAACGGGATGATCGGGATCGACACGCCGACCAGCCGGCCGACCTCGGGCGCGTACATGCCGGCGGCGTTCACGACGACCTCGCACTCGATGCGCCCCTTGTCGGTGACGACGGCGCAGACGCGGCCCTCGCGCTGTTCGATCGCGAGCACCTTCGTGCGCGTCTCGATCTCGGCGCCGAGCCTGCGGGCGGCGTCTGCCAGGGCGAACGTGAGCTGGCTCGGGTCGAGGTAGCCGTCGTATGGCAGGTAGGCGGCGGCGAGCACGCCGTCGGTCGACATGAGCGGGAACTTCTCCTGCGCTTCGGAGGCGGAGATGATCTCCATCGGCAGCCCGAAGGTGCGCGCCCAGGCGTTCTGGCGCCGGATCTCCTCGAGTCGCGCCGCCGACGACGCGAGCCGTAGCCCGCCGAGCTGGTGCCAGCCCGGGTCGAGGCCGGTCTCTCGCTCCAGCTCGCCGTAGAGTCCGACCGAGTACATCATCATCCGCGTCAGCGAGACCGACGAGCGCAGCTGGCCGACGAGGCCCGCGGAGTGCCACGTGGAGCCGTGCGTGAGCCCGTACTGCTCGACGAGGACGGCGTCCGTCCAGCCGAGCTTCGCGAGGTGGTAGAGGACGGAGCACCCACCGACGCCGCCGCCGATCACCACTGCCCGAGCCCGTTCCCGCACCGTCGCCCCCTGGTCTAGACCAGCGCAGAGTCTAGAGCCTCTGCTGAGGGAG
>JBBQFB010000133.1:0-10335 GCA_038321545.1 Gaiellales bacterium | reverse complement strand
GCGATCTCCTCCTCGGTCACGTAGGCGCCCTGCACGCGCTGGATCCGCGAGGTGCCGAGCGGCCGGTACAGCATGTCGCCCTGGCCGAGCAGCGCCTCGGCGCCGTTCGAGTCGAGGATCACGCGCGAGTCGGTCTGGCTGGACACGGCGAACGCGATCCGGCTCGGCACGTTGGCCTTGATCATGCCCGTGATGACGTCGACCGACGGGCGCTGCGTGGCGAGCACGAGGTGGATGCCGACGGCGCGCGACTTCTGGGCCAGGCGGATGATCGCGTCCTCCACCTCGGCCGGCGACACCATCATCAGGTCGGCCAGCTCGTCGATCACGACCAGCACGTACGGGATCGTCTCGCGGCCCTGCTCGAGCATCGCGCGGTTGAACTCGATGATGTTGCGTGTCCGCGCGGTGCCGAGCCGCTCGTAGCGGCGCTCCATCTCGCCGACGATGTTCAGCAGCGCCGCGGCGGCCTGCTTGACGTTCGTGACCACGGGCGTCAGCAGGTGCGGGATCGCCTCGTAGTGGTTCAGCTCGACCTTCTTGGGGTCGATCAGGATCATCCGCACCTGCTCGGGCGTCGCGTGCAGCAGGATCGACACGAGCATCGCGTTCACGCAGCCCGACTTGCCGGAGCCGGTCGTGCCCGCGATCAGGATGTGCGGCATCTTCGCGAGGTCGCAGTGCACGTTCTGACCTGCGATGTCCTTGCCGAGCCAGACGGAGATCGGGCTCGAGCCGGGCGAGAAATCGGCGTTCACATCACCGAGGGTGACGACGTTCGGGCTCAGGTTCGGCACCTCGACGCCGACCGCCTGCTTGCCGGGTATCGGCGCCAGGATGCGGATCTCGGTCGTCGCGAGCGCATATGCGAGGTCCTTCTGGAGCGCCTCCACGCGGCCGACCTTGGTGCCGGGAGCGAGCTGGATCTCGTACCGCGTCACGCGCGGGCCGGCGACGGTGCCGACCAGCCGCGCCTCGATGCCGTGGTGGCCGAGCGCCTCGAGCAGCTGCGTCGCGACGCGCTCCTCTCCCGTCGCCGAGCGCAGCTGCGGCGTCGAGACGACGAGCGACGACGCCTCGGGCAGCCGGTACGGCGTGTCGGGTCGCGGGATGGCGAGCGGCTCGTCGAACTCCTCGCTCGGCTCCTCGAACGCGCCCGCCTCGGCGACGGCCTCGGCCACCACCGGCTCCGGCAGAGGCGCGGGCTCCACGACGATGGTCTCGGGCGCATCACGCTCGAACAGGTCCGGGAAGACCGTCTCGCCGTCGAACGGCGGCGTCTCCGACGTGATGATCGCCTTCGGCTCCTTGGCCGGTGCGGCAGCGACGGCGGGCTTCGGCGCGGCGGCACGCGGCGCGGGCAGCCGCGGCGTGGGAATGCTGACGCGCTCCGGCATGACGGCGCGGACGGCGCGCGCCGTCTCCACCACCTCGCTGTGCAGGCGGGCGGTGACCGCAGCGACCGAGGCGCCGGTGATCAGCAGGATGCCGCCCGCGAGGCCGAAGAATCCGAGCACCAGCACGCCCGGCTCGCCGGTCGCCGAGGAGACGGCGCTGTGGATGGCCGCGCCGAGGATGCCGCCGTGATGACGGGCGACCGATACCTCGCCGCGGTCGTCGGACAGCATGATCAGCAGGGCCAGCGTGATCAGGCTGGCGCCGGCCATGACCGGCCGCAGGCGCGGACGCGTGCCGTGGGAGAAGAGCAGGGCGGCACCGACCGCGGCCAGCGGCGGCACCATCACGGCGACGCGGCCGACCAGATCGCGCAGCCCGCCTTCCAGCAGGCTGCCGAGGAACGCGCCGTCCCAGCCGAGCCACAACACGAGCACGCCGAACGTGGCCAGCGCGCCGAGCACGAGCCCGCCGAGGTCGGCCGCCTGCCGCGGGGTGACCAGCGGCGGTGCCTGCTTCTTCGCGGGTGCGCGCTTGCGCGGCACGGGCTTGCGGGCCGGAGCCCTCTTCTTCGCCGTCGACGCGGCCGGGCGCTTACGCGCAGGACGACGGGTGCGGGTCGAACTCGCCATGACTTGGGTTTCCCCCTGCCGTGGCGGAGTCCTCCCGGGCGAAACGGCCTATCGCGGAGGCTGCGAGGGCGAGCCCGAGCGTCGTGACCGGCGCCGGCGCTTGGGCGTGCCGGCGGCGGCCGGCTGCGCTGCCGGCGCGGCTGCGGCGCGCGGCGCGGGCCGCGGCGCGCGCACCGGATCGACCGGACGGCCCAGCTTGAAGCCGCGCAGATCGTCGGCCAGCACCGGGATTCCCTGGCGGGCAGCGCGCGGGCGCAGACGCGCGAGCTCGGCCTTCAGCTCGTCGGAGATCGCGCCGTCGCGCTCGAAGGTGTTGCGGTCACCCTGCTCCTCGAGGACGCTGGCATACGTGGTGAGCAGGTCGCGGACGACCTGGTTGGTCGCGTCGAGACGGTCGTTCGGGACGCTGCGGCGCAGCTCGATCAGCTGTCGCCGGTCGCGGTGCAGGTCGGGATAGCGACCCTCGAACTGGGTCCGGCCGGCGGCGTCGAGCGCGCGCTCCACCACCGTCCGGGCCTCGGAGTAGACCTGCTTCGCGTCGCTTTCCATCGCCCGGCAATCGTACACGGGAGGCTGTTTCAGGCGGGGAAGCGGCCGGCGCGGTGCAGCAGGCCCGGCATCTCGTGACCGAGCAGGCCCTCCAGCCACTCGCTGACGCGAATCAGCTCGTCCAGGTCGCAGCCGTGCCGGACGCCGAGCCCGTCCAGCAGGTAGACGAGGTCCTCGGTCGCGATGTTGCCGGTGGCGCGCGGTGCGAACGGACAGCCGCCGAGGCCCCCGATCGACGCGTCCAGTACCGTCGCGCCCGCCTCCAGCCCGGCGTAGGCGTTCGCGTAGCCGGTGTTGCGGGTGTTGTGCAGGTGCAGGCCGACCGGGATGCCCGGCGCCGCCGCGATCGCGTCGCGCACGAGCCGCACCGCCTGACCGGGCGTGCCCGCGCCAATGGTGTCGGCGAGCAGGATCTCGTCGGCGCCCGCCGCGGCGCTGCGGGCCACGTGGTCGGCCACCAGGCCGGGATCGACGACCCCGTCGAACGGGCACCCGAAGCAGCACGACAGCGTGACCGTGGCGCGCGCACCGGCGGCGTGTGCGGCGGCGATGATTCGCGCCGTCTCCGCCGCCGCCGCGTCCGGCGTCGTGTTCTGGTTGGCGCGTGCGAAGCCCTCGGTCACCGGGTAGGCGGCGTGCACCTCGGTGAGGCCGGTCGCGAGCGCGCGCTGCAGGCCGCGCTCGTTCAGCACCAGCCCCGACCAGACGACGTCAGCCGCGGCCGGCAGGGCTGCGACCACGTCCTCCGCGCCCGCCATCTGCGGCACGAGGCGCGGGTTGACGAAGCTGGCCACCTCGACCCGGCCCAGGCCGGCTGCGGCGAGGCGGCCGGCGAGCGCCGCCCGCTGGCCGGGCTCGAGCGGAACCGGGTCGTTCTGCAGGCCGTCGCGCGGCCCTACGTCGCAGAGCCCGATCAACGCTTCTTGCGGGCCGCCCGGCGTCGGGCCGCAAACTTCCGGACGCGGCTCGGTTTCTTCGAACCGCTGCGGCCCTTCTTGTTCTTGTACATGCCTGAAGTCTACGGGGGATGCCGAGTCGGACAGCCGGGCCCGGTCCGGCGTGTCAGATCTCGACGACGACCGGGAGAATCAGCGGCCGCTTCGAGGCGCGCTTGTAGACCAGCGCGGCGACCTCGTCATGCAGGTGCGCCTGGACGATCTTCGTCTCCCGCTCCGACAGGCTCGCGAGCGCCTGTGCGGCGCACAGCTGCACCTCCGCGAGCAGCTCGGCGGCCGCCTCCGCCCCACCCGGCGCGAACCCGCGGGCGATCACCTCGGGCTCGGGATGGTCCTCGTCGGGGTGCAGCTGGCAGACGATGATCAGCACGCCGTCGGCCGACAGCTGGCGCCGGTCGCGCAGCACCACGTCTGCGATGTCGCCAATGCCAAGGCCGTCGACGAACACCACGCCCGCCTCCACGTTATCGCCGCGCGTGACGACGCCGCCGGACAGCTCCAGGCAGGCGCCGTTCTCGGTCACGAAGATGCGGTCACGATCGACACCCATCTGCTCCGCCAGCTGCGCGTGCGCGACCAGGTGGCGCATCTCCCCGTGCACCGGCATGAAGTGCTTCGGCCGCACCAGCGACAGCACGGTCTTCAGCTCGTCGGCCGACCCGTGGCCCGACACGTGCACCGGAGCGACTTCCTGGTGCAGCACCGTCGCGCCCTGGCGCCACAGCTGGTTCATGGTGTCGTGCACCGCGAGCTCGTTGCCGGGTACCGGCTTCGCGCTCATGATCACCGTGTCGCCGGTCTGGATGTGCACCGTCTTGTGGTCGTCGTAGGCGATCCGCGTGAGGGCCGACAGCGGCTCGCCCTGCGATCCCGTGCACATGATCACGAGCTCGTCGGCATCGAACTCGTCCAGGTCGGACGCCTTCACGAGCACGCCGTCGGGCACGCTCGCGTAGCCCAGGTTACGGGCGATGTTGAGGTTCTTCGTCATCGAGCGGCCGACGACGCAGACCCGGCGCTCGCTGGCCACGGCGGCGTCGATGACCTCTTGCAGCCGGTGGATGTGCGACGCGAACGAGGTCACGATCACGCGGCCCGGCGCGTCGCGGACGATGCGCTTCAGGCTCTCGGCGACGACCGCCTCGCTCGGCGTCACGCCGTCGCGCTCCGCGTTGGTGGAATCGCCCAGCATCAGCGCCACACCCGCCTCACCGACCGACCCGAACCGGTGCAGCTCGGTGCGGCGCCCGTCGATCGGCGTGTGGTCGATCTTGATGTCGCCGGTGTGGACGATGGTGCCTTCGGCGGTGTGCAGCACGATGGCGACGGCGTCGGGGATGGAGTGCGTGACGCGGATGAACTCGGCGCGGAACGGCCCAACCTGCACGATTCCCTTGGCGGGCTCGATCTCGCGCAGCTCGGCCGCCCGGATCAGCCCGTGCTCGTCGAGCTTCGACTTGATCATCCCGAGCGTCAGGCGCGTGGCCCACACCTCGGGAACTCCGACCTCGCGGATCAGGTACGGCAGCCCGCCGACGTGGTCCTCGTGGCCGTGCGTGAGGATCACCGCGCGGATCTTCGCGGCGTGCTCGCGCAGGTAGGCGAAATCGGGCAGCACCAGGTCGACGCCGAGCATCTCGTCACGCGGGAACGCGATGCCCGCGTCGATCACGACGATGCCATCGTCCGACTCGACCACGGTCATGTTCTTGCCGATCTCGCCGATCCCGCCGAGCGGGATCACCCGGACCGTGCCGGCGGGGCTCATACCGCGGCCAGGAGGCCGCGGCGCGCGAGCGCGGAGCGCACGACCGCGCGCTCGTCATCGGTGGCCGCCACGAGCGGCAGCCGAGGATCACCGACCGCGAAGCCGAGCAGCTCGACGGCTGCCTTGACCGGGATCGGGTTGACCGTCACCGAGAGGGCGTCGTAGAGGGGCCGGAGCTCGGCGTCCAGCGCCCGGGCACGGTCGAGGTCGCCCGCGTCGCAGGCCGCCACCAGCGCGAGCATGTCGGAGCCGGCCACGTGCGACGCGACGCAGATGCCGCCGACACCGCCGATCTCGCCGAACGGCACCAGCAGGTCGTCGTTGCCGGCGTACAGCGCGAGCCCGCCGTCGACGATCCGCTGCGCCTGGCCGATGTCGGTCGTGGCCTGCTTCACGGCGATCACGTTGTCGATCTCGCCCAGGCGCAGCAGCAGCTCGGGCGGCAGGTTGATGACCACCCGCTGCGGGATGTTGTAGACGACGATCGGCAGGTCGTCGGCGACGTCGGCGATGGCGCGGAAGTGGCGATAGACGCCCTCCGCCGGGGGCTTCGAGTAGTACGGCGTGACGACCAGGAACGCGTCGGCGCCGGCCGCGCGCGCCTCGCGCGTCAGGTGCACGGAGTGGCGCGTGTCGTAGGTGCCGGTGGTGGCGATCACGGACGCGCGGTCGCCGACCTCATCGACGACGGCCTCGATCAGCTGCACCCGCTCGACGTCGTTGACCGTGGGTCCCTCGCCGGTCGTGCCGGCCAGCACGAGCCCCTCGCTGCCGTTGGCGACGAGGTGGCGGGCGAGCGAGCGAGCAACGTCGAGATCCAGGTCCCCGTCCGGACCGAAGGGCGTGACCATGGCGGTGATGATCCGACCGAGGGGCGCAACCATGCAGGTAGTTTAGGCATCCGGCGGGCTGCGGGCTGCGCTCGGTTTTGCTTTACTGGCCGATTCGTGGGAGAGCGAACGTGGATCTCGCTCGGGGTCGGTGTCCTCGCGCTGCTCGTACCCGCCGCTGCGCAGGCGGCGAGCGCGCGCGTCCGGGCGCTCAACGCCGTCGCGTCCGGTACCGTCACGATCCAGGTCGACGCTAGGCCGAAGGCCGTCAAGCTCGCGCCCGGTCGCGAGTCGGAGCGCTTCTCCGTCGCCGCCGGAACGCACACCTTCACGGCCCTGCGGGGCAAGCGGACGGTGGCCGCCAGGCGGATCGCCGTGGCGAGCGGCGAGCGCGTCACGGTGGTGTACGCGAGCGACGACGGGCACGCCGAGATCCGCCTCCTGCGCGAGCCCGCCGCGACCGCTGGGACGACCATGCTGCGGGTTGCGAACTACGCGCCGGATGCGGGCCTGATCGACGTCCGCGTCGGCGGCCTCGTCGTCGCGCGCGGGCTCGACTACAACCGCGCGACGGTGGCCCTGCGCGTCGCTCCGGCGGTGTCGCCCGCCGGGCTCGCGACCGTCTCGGCGCGTCCGCAGGCGGGTGCGGTGCTGACGGCCCCGCAGCCGCTCGTGCTCGCGACGCGATCGGTCGGCATCTTCGTGATCGTGCCGCGCGGCACGAGCTCGCGCCTGCTGCGGCTGGCGTACGACACGGCGCCGCCGACGCCCACGCGCCAGCCCGCGGTCACGGGGACGCGTCGCTTCGGCAACGCCGTCCGGTGCGACGGCGGGGCGTGGACACCGGCGGGCGCGACGGTCACGCGTCGCTGGACGGTGGACGGCGCCGACGCCGGCGCCGCGAGCTCGTTCGCGCTGACCACCGCGTCCAGCGCGGGCCACGTGGTCGGCTGCACCGTCACGGCGACGTCGAAGGGCATGACCACGAAGACCCGCGTCGCGTTCGCGCTCCCGCTTGCGCCGGCATCGGTGCTGCTGCCGTTCATCGAGGTTCCGGCCGGCCAGCTGCTGGTCGGCGACATCGCGAGCTGCAACACGGGGTCGTGGACGGGGTCGCCAACCGGCTTCGCGATCCGATGGGTGCGGCTGGCGGACGAGTCCGTGATCGGAACCGGGCCGACCTTCACGCTCGGCCTGGGCCAGAACGGGATCGTCAACTCGCTGGCCTGCGAGGTGGTCGCGACCAACGACGGCGGGCAGTCCCAGCGAGCGCGGTCGGCGAACACGGTCGGGCTCGGCATCGCCCCCGCGGTCACGATCGTGCCGGCCAGCAAGCCGGCCCCGACGACCGTCTCGCGGGACGCGTTCTTCCAGTGGTCGATCGGCGGCGGCGGCGCCGACACCGTCGATTGCAGCCTCGACGGTGCCCCGTTCGGCCCGTGCATCGGAACGCTGGCGCAGACCTATCACCTGCTCGCCACCAGCGCGCTCGGCGTCGCGCACACCTTCAGCGTCCGCGTCACCAATCCGGTGGCCAGCGCCACCGACACGTACCCGTGGACGGTGCAGCAGCTGCTCACGAGTCTCGGCGTGACGCCCGGCGACCAGGAGCCGGCGGCCGCGTTCGACCTCGGCTACGTCCTGACGGACGCGGCGGCGACGGTGACGTGCCGGCTGAACGCCGCCGGCGTCCTCGGCCCGGTCGTCGACCCGTGTCCGAGCCCGCAGAACTTCCCCGATCCCGGCCCGGGCCACCACACCGTCACGGTCACCGCGAGCAACTCGACGGGTACGGACACCCAGTCGATCGCCTGGGACTTCCTGCCCTAGAGGACCGCGTCGAGCCCGACGGTGCGGCCGGCCGGTAGGTCGGACAGCCGCCGGATCGCGAGCAGCGCACCGGGCACGAACGCCTCGCGACTGGTCGTGTCGTGGCGGATCGTGAGCGTCTGCCCGAGCGCGCCGAGCACGACCTCCTGGTGGGCGACGAGACCCGGCAGCCGCACGGAGTGGATCTCGGGGCGAGGCGCGCCGACCGCCTCGATCAGGTCGGCCGTGTGGCGGGCGGTGCCGCTCGGCCTGTCGAGCTTCGTGACGTGGTGCTCCTCGATGATGGCCGCATCGGGCATGTGCTCGGCCGCCGCGGCGGCGAACCGCATCATCAGGACCGCGCCGATCGCGAAGTTGGCCACCTGGAACAGCCGCACGTCGCGAGCGGCGGCGAGCTCGCCGAGCACCCGCCAGCGGTCGTCGCCGATGCCGGTCGCGCCGGCCACCACGGAGATGCCCTGGTCGAGCGCGGCATGGACGTTGGCCTCCACGGAGTCCGGTCCCGACACCTCCACCACGACGTCGATCCCGCACGTCGCGAGGGCCGCCTCGAGCGAGGCGTACTCGCCGTAGCCGCCGGCCCCCAGCGACGGGGCGACGCGGGCCACGAGCGTGAGGTCGTCGGCCGCCTCGATGCCGGCGCAGATGGGCGTTCCGAGCCGTCCCGTGGCCCCGACGACGGCGACGCGGGTCACACGGTCTCCGCGAGCAGCGCGTCGAGCCCGGCGGTGAACACCGCCTCGTCGGTGCCGATGCAGGCCGCCGACAGCCGGGCGGGCGCGAACAGCTCGCCGGCCAGGGTCGAGATGTCGTCCAGGGTGACGGCGTCGATGCGGGCCGCGATCTCGTCCTCGTCGAGCAGGTCCTGGTCGTGCAGGATCGCCCGCCCGAGCCGGCCCATGCGCGCCGACGTGGACTCCACCGACAACGCGAGGCGCCCCTTCATGGCGTCCTTGGCGCGCTCCAGCTCGTCGGGGTCGATGTCGCCCGCGGCGACCACCCCGATCTCGCGACCGATCACGGTCAGGCACTCCTCGACGTTCTCGCCGCGCGTGCCGACGTAGACGCCGACGTGGCCCGTCTCGCGGTAGTGGGAGCCGAACGTGTACACCGCGTAGGCCATCCCGCGGCGCTCGCGAATCTCCTGGAACAGCCGCGAGGAGGCGCCGCCGCCGAGCAGCTGGTCGAGCAGGCTGGTGGCGAACCGCCGGTCGTCGTGCCGCGACACGCCGTGCGCGCCGAGGCAGAGGTGGAACTGCTCGGTGTCGCGCTCCAGGAACGCGCGCCCGGGCGGCGTCTCGCCGGTGATCGACGCCCGTACCGGCACCACGCCGGCCGGCACCGAACCGAGCTCGCGCTCGACGAGGGCGACCAGCGCCTCGTGCTCGATCGATCCGGCCGCCGACACCACGATGTTGGCGCCGCAGTAGTACCGGGAGTGGTGCTCCGCCACCTCGGCCGGCGTCAGCGCGGCGATGGTCTCGGCCGTGCCGATCACGGGTCGTCCGAGCGCGTCGCCCGGGAACACGATCTCGCCGATCAGGTCGTGCACCAGGTCGTCGGGCGCATCGTCGTACATCGCGATCTCCTCGAGCACCACCTCTCGCTCGGCGTCGAGGTCGGACCAGGTGGGCGACCGCACCATCCCACCGACCACGCCCAGCGCGGCGTCGACGTGCGAGTCGATCACCCGCGCGTAGATCTCGGTGAACTCGCGGGAGGTGGCCGCGTTCAGCTCGGCGCCGAAGCGGTCGAAGATCTGCGCGATCTCGAGCGCCGAGTGCACGTCGGAGCCCCGGAACAGCAGGTGCTCGATGAAGTGCGACACGCCACCGACGGGCGCCGCCTCATCGCGCGAACCGACGCCGACGAAGACGCCGAGCGCCGCCGAACGGAGCCCGGACATCGCCTCGGAGGCGACCCGGACGCCGTTCGGCAGCGTCGTGACGTGATGCACTCGCAAGCGCCGGGACTAGTCCCGCGGGCCGCGGTCGCGGCCGCCGCGGCCACGGGGCCGGCGGTCGCCGCGGTCGCCGTCCTCGCGGGGCGGGCGCTCGGTGCGCTCGCCCTCGGGGAAGGAGACCTTGTAGCGCTCGCCGACGTCCTGCGGGCTGAGGAGGTTGCCGTCCTCGTGCAGGCCGACCAGCTTGAGCGCGATCCGGCCGCGGTCGGAGTCGACCTCGACCACCTCGACGTCGACGACGGCGCCGCGCTCGAGGATCTGCTCCATGGTTGCGATCCGCACGCCCGGGGAGACCCGGGAGACGTGCAGGAGGCCGTCCGTGCCCTTGCGAAGCTCGACGAAGGCGCCGAAGTCGGACACCTTCACGACCTTCCGCTCGCGCAGCAGGTCGCCCACCTGCATCGGGCGCATC
>JBBQFB010000132.1:0-10337 GCA_038321545.1 Gaiellales bacterium | reverse complement strand
ACTGCGGTTGGGCCGTATCACTCCTATGGGACTCCGGCAGTTCTGCCCCCAGCCTCGAGAAGAGGTGCAGGGTGGACAGGAGGCCCACCTGCTATGCAGGTTCAACGGGGTACGGAACACGACGGGGTGGATCCACCTTTTTGCCGGAGGGACCGCGGTGATCTATCTCGACCATGCCGCCACGACGCCGCTGTCGTCCGCTGCCTGGCGGGCGATGGAGCCGTACCTCCGCGAGCACTTCGGCAACCCGTCGGAGCCGCACGCCGCGGGCCGCGCCGCTCGCGCCGGGCTCGACGCGGCCCGCTCCTCGATGGCGGAGACCCTCGGCTGCGCACCCGCCGAGGTGGTCTTCACGGGCGGCGGTTCGGAGGCCGACAACCTGGCGGTGCTGGGTCGGATCGCCTCGGGTGGCCGCGTCGTCGCCAGCGCGATCGAGCACCCGGCCGTGCGCGAGCCGCTGCTGGCCTACGACGGCGAGGTGGCGTGGGCGCCGGTCACGTCCGACGGCGTGGTCGACCTGGGCGTGCTGGCGACGCTCGTGCGGCCCGGTGACGCGCTCTGCTGCGTGATGGCCGCCAACAATGTCACGGGTGCGATCCAGCCGGTCGCGGAGATCGCCGCGCTGTGCGCCGAGCGGGGCGTGCCGCTGCACGTCGACGCCGTCCAGGCCGCGGCCGGGTGCGACGTCCGCGCGCTGCCGGGCGACTCGACGATCGCGATCGCGGCGCACAAGCTCGGCGGCCCGAAGGGCGTCGGTGCGCTGGCCGGCCGGGGCGTCGCCAGCCTGGCCGCGGTCGTGCGCGGGGGAGGCCAGGAGCGTGGACTGCGCCCGGGCACCGAGAACGTGGCCGGCGCTGCCGCGCTCGCTGCCGCACTGGCCGAGCGGCAGGGACCTGGCGCTGCCGCCGAACGGGTGGCACGCGCCGCGCTGCGCGACCGGCTGGAGCGCGACGCCGGCCTGCCCGTGGCGTCTGCCGCGGCACCGCGCCTTCCCGGCCACGCCCTGCTGCTCGCGGGCGTTCGTGGCGACCTGGTGGTGCACCAGCTCGACGCCGATGGCATCTGCGTCGCAGCGGGCTCCGCCTGCGCGGCGGGCAGCGCCGAGCCGTCGTACGTGCTCGCAGCCATGGGCCTCGACCCGGCCACCGCCCGCGGCGCCGTCCGCGTGACGCTCGGGCCCGAGACCACGGCCAGTGAGGTCGACGCCTTCCTGGCCGCCTTCGTCCCGGCTCGCGCCGGCCTGCGCCGCGCCGTCGAGAGCGTCGCGTGATCGACCTCTCCCGCGCCGGAACGGTCGGCCGGCCCGACGGCGAGGGACGGGCCGGCGGCGGTGCCTGCGACGATCGTGTCCGGTTCACGATCGCGCTCGAGCAGGGGCGCCTGGCGGCCGTCCGGTTCGGCGCCGACGCGTGCCCGGCGACGACCGCTGCCGCGGCGTGGCTGGCGGCCGCGGCCGAGGGACGGAGCCTGCTCGACGGCGCGCGGCTGGGCGCCGTCGCCGCGCATGCGGCGTGCGGCGTCGCGGGAGCCCGCCGGGGCTGCGTCGAGGTCGCCGTCGACGCGTTCCACGCGGCGATCGGCGACGCCGTCGTCCGGGGCGCGACGGTGCCGGGGACAGGCCGGGTGGCGGTCGCCATGTCGGGCGGCGTCGACTCGGCCGTCGTGCTGGCGGAGGCGCCCGCCGAGGCGTTCGGCGTCACGCTGCAGCTCTGGATCGACCCGCACGCGCCGGACACCGACCGTGCCTGCTGCGCGCCCGGCAGCGTGCGCCGGGCGCGCGATCTCTGCCACCAGCGCGGGCTTCCGCACCTGTCGCTCGACCTTCGCGATGCCTTCCGCGACACGATCGTGGCCGGCTTCATCGCGGGCTACGAGGCCGGGGAAACGCCCAACCCGTGCACGGTGTGCAACGGCGATTTCCGGCTGCACGAGCTGGTCGAGGTTGCCGGGCGGCTCGGGGCCGGACGCGTCCGCACGGGCCACTACGCGCGCATCGTCGAGCGCGACGGCGTGCCGCTGGTCGCGCGCGGCGTCGACTCCTCGAAGGACCAGAGCTACATGCTGGCCCGCGTGCCGACCGAGATCCTGGCTCGCCTCGACTTCCCGCTCGGCGACCGCACGAAGCCGGAGGTGCGCGAGCGGGCTGCCGGCCTCGGCCTGGCCGCGGCCCGTGCGAAGGAGAGCCAGGAGGTCTGCTTCCTGGGCGGCGGCGACTACCGCGCGTTCCTCGACCGCTACGGCGCGGCGCCCGCGGAGGGCCCGATCGAGGACGAGGCAGGGCACGAGCTGGGCCGCCACGCCGGCGTCGGCGGCTTCACGCCGGGCCAGCGCCGGGGCATCGGCGTGTCGGCGCCCGAGCCGCTCTACGTGCTGCGCACCGAGCCGGCGCGCCGCGCCGTCGTGGTCGCGCCGCTGCGCCGCCTCGGCACCCGGAGCGTGCCGCTGCGCGACGTCGTGATGCACGTCGAGCGACGCCGGGTCGACGCGAAGCTGCGGTACCGGTCGCCCGCGGTCGCGGCGTCGCTGGAGGGCGATGGCAGCGACCGCACGCTCGCGCTGGAGCGCGACCTGTTTGCGATCGCGCCGGGTCAGACCGCCGCGCTGTACGACGGCGATGCCGTGGTCGGCTGCGGCACGATCGCCTGACGCGCGACGTCAGCGCACGCGTCCACTAGGCTTTCGCGCATGGACCTCGGCGACCTGGCGTTCCTGGCGCTCGCGTTCTTCCTGTTCGTGACGGCCCTCGTGATCGCCTGGCTCGGAACCCGTGCGGCAGCGTGGCTGGCGGCGGCGACGGAGCTGCTGAGGAACGTCGATCGGGAGGCGCTGCCGGCGATCGCAAAGGTCAACACGCTGCTCGAGCAGGCGTCCGGATCGCTCGGCAGGGTCGACACGATCCTCGACTCGGCGGTCGCCGGCACGCAGGCCGCCGAGAGCGCGGTCCGCAAGACGGCCGACGCGGTGGCGAAGCCGCTCGGCGCCGTCGCGGAGGCCGGCGCGTTCGTGAGCGGCGCCGCGTCGTCGTTCAAGACCCGGCGCTCCGAGCGTCACACACCCGAGCCGTGAGAGGGCTGCTGCGCCTGCTCGGGTTCGCGGCCGGCGCCGCGACGATCGCCGGCGTCGTCTACGCTCGTCGCCGCGGCATCACGTTCGGCGAGCTGGTGCGCGGCGAGCTGGCGACGGTCTCCGAGGACGCCCGCCTCGCGATCGGCGACGGCCGGCAGGCCGCACAGGAGCGGCGACGGATGCTCGAGACCGAGCTCGCGGAGCTGCGCTAGCCCGCAGCGCCGAACACGGCCTCGTGGCGGGCCACGATCGCCGGCCACGCAGGCGCCATCGAGACGCCGCGGATGCCGAACTCGGCGTCGAGCGTGGCCTCCAGCTCCTGGACGGAGCCGAGCACCGTCTTGACGGTGCCGGCCACCGTGCGGTGCGCGAGCACGCGTCCGGTCAGCACCGCCAGCCCGTTCTCGGTCATCCGCTGCACGGCGAGGTTCTGGACGAAGCCCGACTCCGGCGACGTCTGCAACCGGTGGCACTGGGCCTCGAGCAGCGCCTCGTCGGCCGGATCCTCGCGGAAGTCGAACGCCACGGGGTCGCCGCCCGGGTGGTTCCAGAAGCGCCAGTACCCGTCGTCGAGCCGCTCGAGGCGGAACTCCAGCTCGCCCTGCCGGTAGGTGCCGGCCGCCAGCGGGATCGGCTCGCGGAGGCCGTCGCCCAGGCCGAGGTCGGCGACGTAGAGGTGATCGAGCCGCACGAGCAGCACCAGGTGGTTGCCGACCGCCGCATCGCCCCGCTCGTGGCGGTGCACGCCGCCCGCCACCCGCTGCACGTCGAAGCCGGCCGCCTGCAGCGCCTGCTGCAGCATGCCGTTCAGCTCGTAGCACCAGCCGCCGCGGCGGCGCGTCACGATCTTGTCGTACAGGCCGGCCGGTTCCTGACCAACCGTAACCTTCAACTGAACGTCGAGGTTCTCGTACGGGACGCTCAACGCCTGGTGGCGGTGGATCGCGGTCAGGCACGCAAGCGTCGGCTCGACCGGCCCGCGGTAGCCGATCCGTTCCAGGTACCCCTCGAGCATCGCGCCGGAGCGTTACTCGCCGACGCGGGCGACGATGTCGCGGCGGCGGACGATCAGCACGGGCTCGCCGCCGAGGCGAACCTCCATGCCCGCGGCGCGCGGAAACAGCACCTTGTCACCCGGCGCGACGCCCTGCACCTCGTCGCCGATCGCGAGCACGATGCCGCTCTTCACGGGCACCTCGCCGGCCGACGGGATGATCAGACCGGTGCGGGTCTCGTGCTCGTCGGACGCCGGGGAGACCGTCAGCCAGTCGTCGAGCGGCTCGATCTGCACGTCGGGCGCGGAGGATCGCTCCATGCGTCGCAGGGTGTCGTCGTCGCCGTACACGCTCCGCACTGTACCGCCCCGTCGCCATGCCGACCTGCTCGGCGTCACGACGGCGCCGCCTATCCTTCAACCGATGCGCTCGCAGGAGATCCGCACCTCGTTTCGCGACTTCTTCGCCGCCCGCGACCACGTGGTCGTGCCGTCGGCGTCGCTCGTCCCACCCTCGCTCGATCCGACCGTCCTGCTGACCACCGCCGGCATGCAGCCGTTCAAGCCGTACTTCCTCGGCCTCGACGCCCCGCCCGGCCCCCGGGTCACGTCGATCCAGAAGTGCTTCCGGACGACCGACATCGAGGAGGTCGGCCGCACCGCGCGGCACCTCACCTTCTTCGAGATGATGGGCAACTTCTCGTTCGGCGACTACTTCAAGGAGGGCGCGATCGCCCACGCCTGGGAGCTGTCGCTCGAGGGCTGGAAGATCGATCCCGAGCGCCTCTGGGTGACCGTGTACGAGGGCGGCGACGGCGTGGCCCGCGACGACGAGGCGATCGACCTGTGGCGCGCGATCGGCCAGCCGGCCGAGCGGATCGTGGCGCTCGGCGAGGACAACTTCTGGAAGGCCGGCCCGACCGGACCGTGCGGGCCGTGCTCCGAGCTGTTCTACGACCGTGGGCCCGAGCACGGCTGCGGCCGACCGCTCGGCAGCGGGCCCGACGAGTGCGGACCGCAGTGCGACTGCGACCGTGTGCTCGAGTACTGGAACCTCGTGTTCATGCAGTACGACCGCTCGAATTCCGGCCTGACGCCACTGCCGAAGCCGTCCATCGACACGGGAGCCGGCGTCGAGCGCATCGCCGCGCTGCTGCAGGGCGTGCACTCCGTGTACGAAACCGACAGCTTCCGCGTCGTCATCGACGCGTGCGAGTCGTGGTCGGGCGCGTCGTACGCCGACGGCGGTGTCGCCATGCGCGCCCTGCGGGTGCTCGCCGATCACGGTCGCGGCATGGCGTTCCTGGCCACCGACGGCGTCATCCCGTCCAACGAGCAGCGCGGCTACATCCTGCGCCGCATCATTCGCCGGGCCGTCTCGCACGGCCACCGGATCGGCCTGCCGTCGCCGTTCCTGACGAAGCTCCACGGCGTCATCGTCGAGCAGTTCGGCGAGGCGTATCCCGACCTGGTGCAGCATCGCGGCGAGGTGTCCGAGATCCTGGCCGGCGAGGAGGAGCGCTTCGCCCGCACGCTCGAGACCGGCACGGCGATCCTCGACGACGTGATCGCCCGCACCAAAGCCGTCGGCGGCATCGAGGTGCCGGCCGCCGACGCGTTCCAGCTGCACGACACCTACGGGTTCCCGATCGAGGTGACCGCCGAGATCGCCGCCGAGCACGGCCTCGCGATCGACGAGGCGGGCTTCGCCGCGCAGATGGACGCGCAGCGCCGCCGCGCCCGCGAAGCCGCCAAGGGCGGCAAGGAGCGCGAGGTGGCCGCGGCCTTCGCCCGTGAGGCCGGCTTCCGCACCGAGTTCACCGGCTACGACGAGCTGGACGTCACCACCACAGCCGAGGCCGTCCAGGAGCTCGGCGATGGCCGGCTGCTCGTGAAGCTCCGGCGCTCGCCGTTCTATCCCGACGGCGGCGGCCAGGTGTCGGACCGCGGCGTGATCGAGGGTCCGGCGGGCCGCGCCGCCGTGGTCGAGGCGTACCGCTTCGACGGCGACCAGTCGCTCGCAGTCGTGCTCGAACAGGGCTCGCTCGCAGCCGGGGAGACGGTGCGGGCCTTCGTCGACCCCAACCACCGCCGGCCGACGATGGCCAACCACACCGGCACCCACCTGCTGCACCGCGCGCTGCGCGAGGTGCTCGGCGACCACGCGCACCAGCGCGGGTCGGCCGTGCGCCCCGACAAGCTGCGCTTCGACTTCTCGCACACCGGGCCGATGACGCCCGAGCAGGTGGCCGAGGTCGAGGACCGCGTCAACGACGCCGTCGTCGCGAACTATCCGCTGCACATCTTCGAGACGTCGCAGGACGAGGCCCGCAAGCTCGGCGCGACGATGCTGTTCGGCGAGAAGTACGGCGACGTCGTGCGCGTCGTCGACGTGGTCGGGTTCTCGACCGAGCTGTGCGGCGGCACGCACGTGCGGTCGACCGCCGAGGTCGGGCCCTTCAAGATCCTGTCGGAGTCGTCGGTCGGCCAGGGCGTGCGGCGCATCGAGGCCGTCACCAGCGGCGCTGCGCTGGCGCTCCTGCGCGAGCGCGAACGCGCGGCAGTCGAGCTGGCCCGTGACCTGAAGACCGAGCCGGAACGCGTCGGCGAGGCCGTCGCCAAGCTGCGCGAGCGCGTCCGCGAGCTCGAGAAGTCGAAGGGCTCCGGCTCCCCCGACGGCGGCGTCGACCTGGCGGCGCTGATCGGGCAGGCCTCCCGGCACGGCGACATCGCGGTGCTGGCGCTCTCGCAGGGCGACACGCCGCCGGACGACCTGCTCGAGCTGGCCGACCGGCTGCGCGGCTCCCTCGGCCCGTCGGTCGTGGTGCTCGCGTCGAGCGCCGGCGGCCGTGCGCACCTGGTTGCCTCGGCGACGCCGGAGGCGGTCGCCAAGGGCGGCGACGCGGCCGCCGTGATCCGCGAGATCTCGCCGCTCGTCGGCGGTGGCGGCGGCGGCCAGCCGACGATGGCGCGGGCCGGCGGCAAGGACCCGTCGAAGATCGACGAGGCGCTCGCCGCAGCGCGCTCGTTCCTCGCGACCCGCCTCGGGTGAAGGTCCTCGCACTCGACTACGGGTCGGCCCGGACCGGGGTCGCGGTCTCGGACGAGTCCGGCACCCTCGCGACGCCCCTGGAGACCATCGCGCGCGTCGGCTCGGAGGCGGGTATGGCTGCTCTACTCGCTATCGTGGCGGCAGAGCGGCCAGGGTTGATCGTGGTCGGGCTCCCGCGCACGCCGTCCGGCGAGCGGGGCAGCCAGGCCGGCGCCTCGGTCGCCTTCGCGGGACGGCTCCGCGCCCGCGTCGAGGTTCCGGTGGAGCTGGAGGACGAGCGATTCACGACGACGATCGCACAACGCACGAGCCGCTCGGCGACGAGCGGCCTGGACGCGCGGGCGGCAGCGGTGCTCCTCCAAGGCGTGCTCGACCGCCGCGCGGGCCGATGCTGATCCGCCGCGCGATCGGCGTCGTGGTGCTGCTCGCGCTGCTCGGCGGCGTCGTCTATGGCCTCCGCGAGGCGGAGAGGCGCGTGTTCGGGGGCGGCAGCTCGCCGGGTGCGGAGGTGACCGTGACGATCCCGAAGGGCTCCGGCACGGCCGCCATCGGCGCGATCCTCGAGAAGGCCGGGGTGGTCGACTCCGCCTCGCGGTTCGAGCTCCAGGCGTTCAGCGAGACGGGCCTGCAAGCCGGTACGTACGTGCTGCATCTGAACGACGGCTACGGCCGCGCGATCGCGGCGTTGCAGGCGGGGCCGCCGCTCCGGCCCACCAAGCAGCTGTTGATCCCCGAAGGCCTCGCGGCCCGCGAGGTCGGCCGGCTGACGCCGAAGATCGGGCTGCCGGGCGCCGACTACGACGCCGCGGTCAAGCGCGCGAAGCCGCCGGCCGGGTTCCTCGCGAAGGGCGAGGAGGCGGCGTCGATGGAGGGCTTCCTGTTCCCGGCCACCTACGACGTCTCGCAGCCGCCGTCCGGCACCGAGCTGGTCGACCAGCAGCTGACGGCGTTCGGCACGAACTTCGCCCAGGTCGACATGACGAAGGCCAAGAAGAAGAACCTGACCAAGTACGACGTGCTCAAGATCGCATCGCTGATCGAGCGGGAGGCGGCCTTCCCGGGCGACCGCCGGAAGATCGCCGCGGTCATCTACAACCGGCTCAAGGCCAAGATGACGCTCGGCATCGACGCCACCATCCAGTACGCGGTCGGGTCGTGGGAGCCGCTCAAGGCGTCCGACCTCGAGATCGACTCGCCGTTCAACTCGCGAAAGGTCAAGGGCCTGCCGCCGACGCCGATCTGCGCGCCCGGCCTGGCATCGATGAAGGCTGCCGCCAACCCCGCGAGCGTCGACTACCTCTACTACGTCGCGATCCCCGGAGACCCCGACCGGAAGCACTTCTTCACGAACTCGTTCGACGCCTTCTTGCAGTACCAGAAGGACCATCCGGCGTGATCTCGTCGGCGACGACGCTCGTCGGCGTGATCGGCGATCCCGTCTCGCACTCGCTGTCGCCCCGCATGCAGAACGCCGCCTTCGCGGCGGCCGGCCTGGACTGGGCGTACGTGCCGCTGCGCGTCGCTCCCGACCGGCTGCAGGCGGCGCTGCGTGGGCTGGCGGGCCTGTCGTTCGCCGGCGCCAACGTGACGATCCCGCACAAGGAGGGCGTGGCCGCCCTGGTCGACGAGACCACCGACGTGGCCCGCGCGGCCGGGTCGGTCAACACGGTGGTCGTCCGGTCGGACGGCTCGTTGCTCGGCGACTCGACTGACGGAGGCGCCGTCACCGGCGGTCTCGCGGCGGTGGCGGGCGGTGGTGTGCTCACCGGGAGGGTGCTCGTGCTCGGCGCCGGCGGCTCGGCCCGGGCGGTGGTGGCGGCCCTCACCGCCGCCGGCGCCGAGGTGGGTGTCTGGTCGCGTCGGCCGGAGGCGGCGCAGGCGCTCGCGGCGGCGCTCGGTGTGGCCTCGCACGACCGGCTGCCGTCGCCGTTGCCGCCCGTGATCGTCAACTGCACGCCGCTCGGCGGCGCGAAGGCGCTCACGGAGTCGCCGGTTGCCGCCGATTCCCTCTCCGATGTCCACGCCGTCTGCGATCTCGCGTACCGCCCCGACGCGGCGCCAACCGTCCTCTGCAACGCCGCGGCGGCACGCGGCATCGCCATCGTCGACGGCCTCGAGGTGCTCGTCCGGCAGGGCGCCCGCTCGTTCGCCATCTGGACCGGCGTCGAGCCCGACCTCGGCGTCATGCGCACCGCCGTCCGGAGCTAGCGCGTGAGCGCCGCGGCCCTGGCCGTCGGCGCCCTCGCCGGAGCGGCCGCGGGAGTTGTCGCAGAGCCGCTCGTCCGGCGGCTGCCGGCAGCCATCGAGGACGCCCTCGAGCAACCCGCATGGACGCGCACGGCGCGTCGCCCGCCCACCATGCAGATCGTCGGCGCGGTGCTCGGCGCCGGCGCGGGCCTGCGAATCGGCCTCGAGGGCCCGCTGCTGCCGGCACTGCTGATGATCGCGCTGCTGATCCCGATCACGTTCGTCGACATCGAGCATCGTGTGATTCCCGACAAGCTCGTGTTCCCCGGCACCGCGATCGCGTTCGCGGCCTGGGCGATCGTCGATCCGGGACGCCTGAAGGAGCACGCGCTGGCGGCGGTGATCGCGTTCGTCGTGTTCCTGCTGATGGCGCTCGTCTACCCGGCCGGCATGGGCCTCGGCGACGTGAAGCTGTCGCTGATGCTGGGCGCGTTCCTCGGCAGCGCGGTCGCGCCGGGCCTGTTCCTCGGCTTCGTGCTGTCGTCCATCCCCTCGGTGGCGATCCTGATCAAGCACGGCCGCAAGGGCGGCAAGATGGGCATCCCGTTCGGCCCGTTCATGGCCGCCGGCGCGTACCTCGGCCTGCTCTGGGGCGACGAGCTGATCCACTGGTACATGGGCTGACGCGGCGATGCCCCGGTTGGCGCAGGACCGGAGCTCCGAGCCTGGGTCACCAATGAGGTCTGCGCCGCAGCCCGGAGCGTTGCGCCGGGCCGAGCCTGGGTCTGTCGTAGGGCGAACGAGCAGCCGCCTCCGATCACAGACGCAAGGCATGCGCGGGTGTAGCCGTAGCGGCGTGCAGCTTTCGTCGGAGGCGGTGAAGAGCCGCAAGCGCGGAGGCGACAGGTAGACGCCTCAAGTGCCAGGTGATGACCTCATCCGTATCCGGGACGCGGCGCATTGCAGTCGTCGAGGCAGCGCGCTGCGGGCTGCGCTGGCCGGGTCTGCGATGCGCCGCGTCCCGGGTTTTGGATGCGG
>JBBQFB010000131.1:0-10416 GCA_038321545.1 Gaiellales bacterium | reverse complement strand
ATACCCCATCCAAAATCCGCGGCACCCAGCGCAGACCCGCCCGGCGCAGCTCGAACCGGCTCAGCCCGAAGGCTGCACCGAACCTACCAACCAGGTGCCAGGTGCCAGAATCGATGCATCCCGCCCGGCGCCTCGTCTCCGATCAGGCTGCCGGGACCTCGATCACCATCGCGTCGCCCTGGCCGCCGCCGGAGCAGATCGCGGCACAGCCGATGCCGCCGCCGTTCCGGCGCAGCTCGTGGATCAGCGTCACGATCAGCCTCGCGCCCGAGGCGCCGACCGGATGGCCGAGCGCGACGGCGCCGCCGTTCACATTCACGCGGTCCTCGGACACACCCAGCATCCGCGTCGAGTTGAGCGCGACCGACGCGAACGCCTCGTTGATCTCCAGCCGGTCGACGTCGGCGGCACCCAGGCCGGCCTTCTCGAGCGCCAGCTGCGCCGCCAGCGCGGGGACACGGGCGAGGCTGTCGTGACGGTTCGCCGTGGACGCCGACGCGCGGATGATCGCGAGCGGCTTCAGACCGCGACGCTCGGCCTCGGCCTCGGACGCCACCACCACGGCCGCTGCGCCATCGTTGACGCCCGGGGAGTTGCCCGCCGTGTGCGTGCCGCCCGGCGTCAGCGGCTTCAGCGCCGCCAGTGCCTCGAGCGACGTGTCACGCCGCGGCCCTTCGTCGGTGTCGACGATCGTGTCGCCGCGGCGCCCCGGAATCACGACGGGAACGATCTCCTCCGCCATCCGGCCGTCGTCGATCGCGGCGATCGCACGGGCGTGGGAGCGGGCCGACCAGGCATCCAGATCGGCGCGCTCGATGCCGAGCTCGCCACCGACCGTGTCGGCCTGCTCGAACATCTGCCGGCCGCTCCACGGATCGCGCAGGGCGTCCCAGATCATCGAGTCGACCAGCACCGCGTCGCCGAAGCGGTAGCCCTTGCGCGCGCCCGGCGCCAGGTGCGGCGCGTTCGTCATCGACTCCATGCCGCCCGCAAGCAGCGTGTCGTACTCGCCGAGCCGCACCAGCGCGTCTGCGAGCGCGATCGCGCGCATGCCCGAGGCGCAGACCTTGTTGACCGTGTCAGAGCCGACGTCCTCGCGCAGGCCGGCCCCGAGCGAGACCTGCCGCGACGAGATGTGGCCCTGCCCGGCCTGGATCACCGTGCCGAAGACGCAGTAGCCGATGTCGGCCGGAGCGACGCCCGAACGCTCGATCGCGCCACGCGCCGCGACGACGCCGAGATCGACGGCGGAGACCGGGGCCAAGCCCCCGAGGAGGCGACCGAAAGGCGTCCGCGCGGCGCCGAGAATGACGGTGCGATGCACGGGCGGCCACTCTACCATGGGGAATGTGTCCCTCGGCCCGCCTCCGGCCCGCACCCGGGTCATCGCCTTCGCGATCGACGCCGCGCTGGTCGGCGGCGCGACCCTCGTCGCCGGCCTGTCCGGCGGCACGTGGTTCGCGCTCGCCGTCGCGATCGCGGGCCTGCCCGCCGCGTCCGCGATCTTCCTGGCCGTCGCGGGCACCACGCCGGGCAAGGCCGCCGTCGGTCTGCGCGTCGTCGGCGCCGACGGCCGGCGTCCTCGGCTGCGCGCCGTCCTGCGCCGCGAGCTGTGGGGCCGGCTCGTCCTCGAGCACGGCCTGCTGTTCGCGGGCGGCGCGGGAGCGGTCGGCTACGGCGCCGGCCTGACCGGGACGCGGCGCCCGTGGCACGACGTCGTCGGCGGCACGCGCGTGATCTCGCGGACCAGCGTTGCCACCGCCCGGCCACTCGCGCCGCCCTTCGTGCCGACCGGCCGGATCGGCCCGGGCGGTCTGACGCTGGCACCGCTGCTGCCGCGCCTCGGCGCGTACCTGATCGACCTCGGCCTGATCGCGACCATCTGGGGCGTCCTGTTCCTGCCGATCGCGATCTTCACCGGGCAGGTCGACGTGAACAGCGAGAACGAGCAGATCTCGGGCGCCTTCGGCCTGTCCGCCATCGGCGCGGTCGTGCTGATCGCCGGCCTGTACGCGGCGATCGCGCTCCACCTGCGCGAGACGACGGTGGGAAAACACGCCGTCGGGCTGGCCGTCCGCCGCGTCGACGGCAGCCGTCTCACGTTCCGGCGGGCGCTGCTGCGAGAGCTGATCGCGCGCCAGCTGCTGTTCGTCACGGCCGGCGCGGTCCTGGCCGGGCTGCCGCTGCTGCTCGACCTGCTGTTCCCGCTCTGGGACGACCGGGCGCAGTCGCTGCACGACAAGATCGCGGGAACGATCGTCGTCGTCGCCGAGCCGCGCAAACGCGGCGATCTTGACACGGCGGCGGCGCGGCCCGACACTGACGGGTGATGACGTTCCGCGCTTCTGCATGGTGGTGGTGCTCCGACGGGTGAGATGTCGGCCGCCTTCCGCTGCCCAAGACGTCCCATCCGGCCTCCCCACGTGGAGGCTTTTTTATTGCCCTCGCATACCCTGAATCGACCTCTGATGAGCCTTCGTCCACGACCTTCCATCCGCGAGCTGCCCGGCGATCTGCTGACGCCGGTCGGTGCCTACCTGCGCATCCGCGACCTCGGCCCCGGCTTCCTGCTGGAGTCGATCGAGCGCGGTCAGCAGGTCGGCCGCTACTCGTTCCTCGGCGCCGGCTGCCAGGTCGTGACGCTCGACCACGGCGCGGACGATCCGTTCGCGCCGTTGCGCGAGTTCCTGGCCCTGCACGCTGACGCCGATGCCGGCGGCGCCGGGTTGCCGCCGTTCGTCGGCGGCGTCGTCGGCCACCTCGCGTACGACGCGGTCCACCGGTTCGAGCCGACGGTGCCGCTGCCCGATCCGCGGCCCGACGACGTGCCCGGGCCGTCCCGGTTCCTGCTCGTGCCCGTCGTGGTCGCCTTCGACCACGTCCGCCAGCGCGTCCAGGTGATCGCGCAGCCGGGCCACGAGGCGATCGCCGACGAGATCACCGAGCGCCTGACCGGTCCCACACCCGCCACCGCGTTCGGCGTGCCGCCGCTGTCGGAGGCCGGTGCGCGCCACGCCGAG
This sequence comes from Gaiellales bacterium, assembly GCA_038321545.1. Classification (GTDB taxonomy): domain Bacteria; phylum Actinomycetota; class Thermoleophilia; order Gaiellales; family F1-60-MAGs149; genus VFJZ01. The sequence goes on along the minus strand of JBBQFB010000131.1, from coordinate 7,396 downwards.
GTGACGCGCGAGGAGTACCTGGAGATGGTCCGGCGCGCGAAGGACCACATCACCGCGGGCGACGTGTTCCAGGTGGTGCCGTCGCAGCGCCACCTGCGCCAGACCGCGCGCTCGCCCGCCGCCATCTATCGCGCGCTGCGCGCCGTCAACCCGTCGCCGTACATGTTCTTCCTCGAGACCGACGGCCTCGCCGTGGTCGGCGCATCGCCCGAGACGCACGTCTCGCTGACGGCCGACGGCGCCGCCGCGCTGCGGCCGATCGCCGGCACCCGCCCCCGCGGCGACGGTGTCGCGGCCGACGATGCGCTCGCCGCCGAGCTGGCCGCCGACTCCAAGGAGCGGGCCGAGCACATGATGCTGGTCGACCTGGCCCGCAACGACCTGGCGCGGGTCTGCGAGCCGGGCACGGTGCGCCCGACGCGGCTGCTCGAGGTCGAGCGCTACTCACACGTCATGCACCTGGTGTCCGACGTCCAGGGGCGGCTCCGTGCCACGGAGGACGCCTTCTCGCTGCTGCGCGACACGTTTCCGGCCGGCACCGTCTCGGGTGCGCCGAAGGTGCGCGCCATGCAGATCATCACGGAGCTCGAACCGCACCGGCGCGGCATCTACGCGGGCGCGGTCGGCTACATCGGCTTCGGTGGCGCGATGGACACTTGCATCGCGCTGCGCACGATCGTGATCCGGGACGGGGTCGTGCGGCTGCAGGCCGGCGGCGGCGTCGTGGCCGACTCGGTGCCGGAGTCGGAGCACGACGAGTGCATCAACAAGATGGCGGCGCTGCAGCGCGCCGTCGACCTGGCCGAGACGGGGGCGTACGGACGGTGACCGCGCGCGTGCTCCTGATCGACAACTACGACTCGTTCACGTACAACCTCGCCCACGGCATGGCCGAGCAGGGCGCGCACGTCGACGTCTTCCGGCACGACGAGCTGACGGTGGAGGAGGCCGTGGCGCTCGCGCCCACCCACCTCGTGATCTCGCCCGGCCCGGGCCGGCCCTCGGAGACCGGCATCGCCGCCGACCTGATCGAGCGCCTGCACGGTCGCGTTCCGATCCTCGGCGTCTGCCTCGGCCACCAGTTGCTGGCCGAGATGCACGGCGGCACCGTCACGCACGCGCAGCGGCTCGTGCACGGCAAGTCCGGCCTGGTCGACGTGGTGGCCGACGACCCGCTGCTGGTCGGGCTCGGCGACCAGTTCGAGGCCGGGCGCTACCACTCTCTGGCGGTGATCGAGCCGCTGCCCGCCGCCTTCCTGCTGACCGCCCGCGCCGCCGACGGCGAGGTGATGGCGATGCGCCACCGCACCGCCCCCACGCACGGCGTGCAGTTTCACCCCGAGTCGATCCTGACGCCGCTCGGCCCTCGTCTGCTGCGAAACTTCCTGGAGCTGACGGCATGAAGCAGTACCTCGAGCAACTCGTCGCGCGCGACGATCTCGGCTTCGACGGAGCCCACGCCGCGATGGGCATCATCATGCGCGGCGACGCGAACCCGTCCGAGGTCGCCGGCTTCCTGGTCGCGCTGCGGACGAAGGGCGAGACGCCCGCCGAGATCGCCGGCTGCGTGCAGTCGCTGCGCGAGCACGTCGTGCCGGTGCGCCCGCAGCGCACCGACCTGACCGACCTGGTCGGCACCGGCGGCGACGGCGCGAACACGTTCAACATCTCGACGGCCGCGGCGATCGTCGTCGCCGCCTGCGGGCACGGCGTCGCCAAGCACGGCAACCGCGCGCTGTCATCGATCGCCGGATCGGCCGACGTGCTGGAGGCCCTCGGCGTCGCGATCGACCTGCCGCCGGCCGCCGTCGCGACCCTGATCGACGAGGTCGGCTTCGGCTTCATGTTCGCGCCCAACCACCACCCGGCCATGCGCTTCGCCGGCCCCGTTCGGCGCGAGCTCGGCATTCGCACCGTGATGAACCTGCTCGGCCCGCTGACCAACCCGGCGGGCGTGCGCACCCAGGTGATCGGCGTGCCGCGCCCCGACCTGGTCGACACCTTCGCGCAGGTTGCCGCGGCGCTCGGCACCGAGCGCACGGTGGTGGTGCACGGCGCCGGCGGCATCGACGAGCTGTCGCCGGCGGGCGTCTCGATGATGGCCATCGTCGAGGGCGAGAGCATCCGCAAGCAGCCCGTGGCGCCCGCCGCGCTGGGCTTCGCGAAGTCGCACTCCGACGAGCTGCACGGCGGCAACGCCGTCGACAACGCGGCCACCATCCGCGCCATCTACGCCGGCGCGCGCGGACCGAAGCGCGACGCCGTGGTGCTGAACGCCGCCGCCGGCCTCGTGGCGTGCGGCCGCGCCGATGACCTGCACGCCGGGGTGACGGAGGCCGCTGCGGCCATCGATGCCGGCGCTGCCGAGGAGACGTTGAACCGCCTGATCATCCGCAGCCGAGAGCTCGCGGGACTGGAGACCTGATGGGTTATCTCGAGGACATCGGAACCTGGACCGCCAGCGAGGTCGCGAAGCGACGCGACACGCGCCACTTCGCCGGCGCGCTGGCCGGCGAGGGCCTGTCGATCATCGCCGAGGTCAAGCGCGCCTCGCCGTCGCAGGGCACCATCGCCCGCGAGGCGAACCCGGTCGCGATCGCCAAGGCCTACGAGGCCGCCGGCGCCGCCGCGATCTCGGTGCTGACGTCGGAGCGCGACTTCGGTGGCTCGCTGGCCGACCTGGAGGCGGTGCGCCGGGCGGTCGACGTGCCGCTGCTCGCGAAGGACTTCTACGTCGATCCGTGGCAGGTGATCGAGGCGCGCACGCACGGCGCCGACGCGATCCTGATCATCATGGGCCTCGTCGAGGACGGCCTCGCGCAGGAGCTTGCGCTGCAGGCCGAGGACCTCGACATGGACGTGCTCTGCGAGGTGCACACGGAGGACGAGCTGCGCCGCGCGCTGCACCTCGCGTTCCCGCTGATCGGCGTGAACGCGCGCAACCTCGACACGCTGACGGTCGAGCCGGCCGTGCAGCAGCGGCTGCTGCGCGCGATTCCGCCCGGGTTCCTGATCGTCGCCGAGTCCGGCATCGCGTCGCGCGAGGATGCGGTGGCGATCAAGGCCACCGGTGCCCACGCCGCGCTGGTCGGCACCGCGCTGATGCGCGATCCGGGGCTGATCCAGGAGCTGGTCGGGCTGTGACCCTGGTCAAGGTCTGCGGGGTGAACCGTCTCGACGACCTCGAGGTCGCGGTCGAGGCCGGCGCGGACCTGATCGGCTTCATTCTCGTCGACTGGTCGCCGCGCGCGATCACGCGCGTCGCGGCCGCCGAGCTGGCCACCCACGTGCCCGAGGGCACGGGCCGCGTCGGCGTGTTCGTCGACACCGACCCGGCCACCGTCGCGGCGGTCGCCGAGGAGCTGGCACTCGACTACGTCCAGCTGCACGGCAGCGAGCCGGAGGCCGTCGTCGAGTCGTTCGGCTCGCGCGCCATCAAGGCGCACCGCCTGCCGAAGGACGGCGAGCTGTACGGCGCCACCATCCTGCTCGACCGGCACTTCGACGCCGCCCCCACGCCGGACGAGCTCCACGTGCACTGGACGCTGGCGCGCGAACTCGGCGAGGGTCGCCGCGTGCTGCTGGCCGGTGCGCTCGACGCCGCGAACGTCGCCGACGCGATCCGCACGGCCCGCCCGTGGGCCGTCGACGGAGTGCGTGGCACGGAGTCTGCACCCGGCGTCAAGGACCATGACCGCATCAGGGCCTTTGTAAAGGCCGCCAAGGAGGCAGCGCGATGATCGGCACCCACCTGCCCGATAGCCTCGGGCGCTTCGGCGAGTTCGGCGGGCGGTTCGTGCCCGAGACCGTGATGGCGGCGCTCGACGAGCTCGAGGCCGCCGTCTCCGAGGCGTTCGCCGACCCGGCGTTCCACGCGGAGCGCGACGCCCTGGCCCGCGACTTCATCGGCCGGCCGTCGCCGATCTACCTGGCCGAGCGGCTCACGGCCGACGTCGGCGGCGCCCAGATCTGGCTCAAGCGCGAGGACCTCAACCACACCGGCGCGCACAAGATCAACAACGCCGTCGGCCAGGCGCTGCTCGCCCGGCGCCTCGGCAAGCGGCGGATCGTGGCCGAGACCGGGGCCGGCCAGCACGGCGTTGCCGCCGCCACCGTCTGCGCCCGGTTCGGGCTCGACGCCGTCGTCTACATGGGCGCCGAGGACATCCGCCGGCAACGGCCCAACGTGATCCGGATGGGCATGCTGGGCGCCGAGCTGGTGTCGGTCACGGCCGGCGCCGGCACGCTCAAGGACGCCATGAACGAGGCGATCCGCGACTGGATCGCGACGGTCGAGACGACCCACTACATGATCGGCTCGGCCGCCGGCCCGCACCCGTACCCGTATCTCGTGCGCGAGCTGCAGGCCGTGATCGGCGACGAGGCGCGCGCGCAGGTGCTCGACCGTACCGGGCGGCTGCCCGACGTCGTCGTGGCCTGCGTCGGCGGCGGCTCGAACGCGATCGGCCTGTTCCACCCGTTCCGCGACGACGACGTGCGCATCGTCGGCGTCGAGGCGGGCGGCGACGGCGCCGCGTTACACGCCGCGTCGCTGGGAAACGGCCGCGTGTCGATCCTGCACGGCTCGCGCTCCTACGTGCTCGCCGACGAGCACGGCCAGGTCGTCGAGACCCACTCCATCTCGGCCGGGCTCGACTACCCCGGCGTGGGGCCCGAGCTATCGCACCTGAAGGCGACCGGACGGGCCGAGTTCGTGCCCGAGACCGACGAGGACGCGCTGAAGGCGTTCCACCGGCTGTGCCACCTGGAGGGCATCATCCCGGCGCTCGAGTCGTCGCACGCGCTGGCCCGGGCGGAACGGCTGGCCCGCGAGATCGGGCCGGAGGGCATCGTCCTGGTCGGGCTGTCCGGCCGCGGGGACAAGGACATCGACACGATCATGGAGCGGGAGGCCGGACAGTGAAGCTCGCGACGCCGGCCCTCGTGATCTACCTGATGGCGTCGGACGACACGCCCGATCTGGCCGAGGCGGCCGTGCGGGGCGGCGCGACGGCGATCGAGATCGGCATCCCCTACTCCGACCCGCTGGCCGACGGTGCGACCATCCAGCGCGCCGGGCAGCGCTCGCTCGACGCCGGCATGACCCCGCCGAAGGCGCTCGCGATCCTGGCCGAGGTGAACCGGCGCGTCGACGTGCCGCTGATCCCCATGACGTACGGCGCGATCGTCGAGTCGTACGGCCGCGAGCTGTTCTGTGCCGATGCCGCGGCTGCGGGCGTCGAGGGCCTGATCGTCGTCGACATCCCGCCCGAGGAGTCGGGCGGGCTGCGCGACGCGGCGGCGGCCGTCGGCATCGACCTGATCCACCTGGTCGCGCCCACCTCGCGCAGCGACCGGCTGCACGCCGCGGCCGCTGCGAGCCGCGGCTTCGTCTACCTCGTGGCCGCGATGGGCACGACCGGAGCCCGCGAGCGGCTGGACGACCGCCTCTCCGGCCTGATCGGGACAGTCAAGGAGGCGGCCGGCGCGACGCCCGTGGTGGTCGGCTTCGGCATCTCGCGACCCGAGCACGTGCGAGGCGTGCTCGCCGCCGGCGCCGACGGCGTGGCAGTCGGCTCGGCCGCCATCGACGCGGCCGACCGCGGCGGCGCGGCGGCGCTCGAGGACTTCGTCCGCTCGCTGGCGACGGCGCTCGCATGACCGAGATCGCGCTCGTCGACGCCTTCGCGACCCGTCCGTTCGAGGGCAACCAAGCTGCCGTGGTCCTGCTCGACGAGCCCGCCGACCCGGGCTGGATGCAGTCGCTCGCGAGCGAGCTGGGGTACGGCGCCACGTGCTTTCTGCACGGTCGTGACCTGCGCTGGTTCGCCCCGGCCGTCGAGCTGTCGTTCTGCGGCCACGGCACGCTGGCGACCGCGCATCTGCTGTGGGAGCGCGGTGCGACCGACGACGAGCTGCACTTCTCGACCGCGTCGGGGACGCTGATCGCGTACCGCCGCGGGTCGCAGATCGAGATCGACCTGCCGGTGCAGCTGACCGAGCCGGCGGTCGTGCCGGGACTCGCCGTGGCGCTCGGCACCGAGCCCGTCGCGGTCGGCCGGGCGCCGCTCGACGTCGTCGCCGAGCTCCGCTCCGCCGACGCAGTCCGCAGCCTCGCGCCGGATCTCGCAGCCGTCGCCCTGATCGACGCCCGCGGCGTGATCGTGACGGCACCCGGCGACGGCGGCGAGCACGCGATCGTGTCGCGCTTCTTCGGGCCCGCGATGGGCATTCCGGAGGACTCCGCGACCGGCTCGGCGCACTGCGCGCTGGCCGCATGGTGGGCGCCGCGTCTGGGCGGCACCTTCCGCGCCCGGCAGGCCTCCCCCCGCGGCGCGACCATCGACGTGGAGCTGCGGGGTGACCGCGTCCGCCTCCGCGCCGGCGCGGTGACGGTGCTCCGGGGCGACCTGTGACGGCGTCGTTCCCGAAGATCGAGCTCCACGTCCACATCGAGGGGACGGTGCGCCCCGAGCGGCTGCTCGAGGTCGCACGGCGCAACGACTATCCGCTGCCGGTCGAGACCGTCGACGAGCTGGCGGAGCTGTACCGGTTCCGCGACTTCGCGCACTTCATCCGCACCTGGATCCTGGTCACGAACGCCCTCCGCAGGCCGGACGACTTCCGCGAGATCCTCGTCGACTACGCGGCCGAGGCCGCGTCCTACGGGGCGGTCTACCTCGAGGCGATCTTCTCGCCGGCCGAGCGCGTGCGCCGCGGCGCCACCTGGGACGAGGTGTTCACGGGCTTCTGCGACGGTGTCGCCGAGGCGCGCGAGCGGCACGGCGTCGAGATCCGCCTGACGCCCGACATCACCCGCGGGTTCACGCAGGAGGAGGCCTTCGAGACGGTGCGCACCGCCGCGCGCTACCGCGATCGCGGCGTGCTCGGCGTCGGCCTCGGCGGCATGGAGGCCGAGTACCCGCCCGAGCTGTACACCGACGCCTTCGCGCTGGCGCGCGAGCTGGGCCTCGCGAGCGTGCCGCACGCCGGCGAGGTGGCGGGCGCCGCCAGCGTGCGGGGCGCCATCGAGTCGCTGCACGCCGACCGGATCCGGCACGGGATCCGCGCCGTCGAGGACGCCGGGCTGGTGCGCGAGATCGCCGGGCGCGGGCTGGTGCTCGACGTCTGTCCGCTGTCGAACCTGCGCACCGGCGCGGTCGCGACGCTCGCCGACCACCCGCTGCCGACGCTGCTCGACGCGGGCGTGCAGTGCTCGATCTCGACCGACGACCCGGCGATGTTCGACACCGACCTCGGCCGCGACTACGCCGCGGCGGGCACGTGGGGCCACTCGCCGCGCGTGTTCTACGACGCCGGTGTGGCGGGCGCCCTCTGCGACGAGGCGACCCGCTCGCGGCTGCGGGCGATCGGCGAGGCGTTCGACTGGGACGCC
>JBBQFB010000130.1:0-10437 GCA_038321545.1 Gaiellales bacterium | reverse complement strand
GGCTATCGATCGGCCGAGCGTCGCTACGCGGCGAGGGGAGACGGCGAAGCGTCCGCCCGAGCCGGACGGGCGTCTCTTGAAAACACGGCAACCGCGGCTGGGAGACCTGGCGCAGCATGGTCCCTGACCGCACTCGGTGCTACTTCGAGTTCGTGCTCCCACAGGGGGCGGGCGATCCATCCGGATCGCCCGCCAACGCTCTCTACGCTCCGCGGATACGCGCGACACCTGCGTACCCTGGTTTGGCCCGGCGGTGTCTGCGGGCCAACACCGCTGCTCGTTCAGTGAACCGGCATGGCGCTGGGGTTCAGCCGCAGCTTCGGCAGGAAGTGGCGCGATCCGGGGAGTGCAACCAGCGCGACCACGCTGGCGGCACCCGCGAGGAATGCGGCGGCGAGGAACGCGTGGGCGATTCCCGAAGCGGCCTCCGACCCCGCGAGGGCGCCGGCGCTGCCGGCGGCGATGGCCGAGAAGATGGAGATCCCGATCGTGCCGCCGATCTCGTGGCCCGTGGAGTTGAGGCCGGACAGCATCCCCGTCTCCTCCTCGCGAGCGCCGGTGAGGATCGCGATGGAGACCGAGACGACGCCGACCCCGAGGCCGGCCCCGGCGATCAGCATGCCCGGCAGCACGTCGTGGAGATAGCTGCCGTTCTCGCCGACGCGGGCGAGGAGCGTCATGCCGCTCGCCGCGACCGCGAACGCCGCCGCCAGTGGCCCGCGCACGCCGCGGTGGCTGACGATGTGTCCGGCCACGTGGGCGCCGATTCCCGCCGTCACCGCGAGCGGGACGAAGGCCAGGCCGGTCTCGAGCGGACCCGTGTGGAGGACGTTCTGCAGGTAGAGCGAGACCAGCAGGAACAGCCCGAAGATCAGCCCTGCGGCGGCAAGCATCAGAAACAGGCCGCCGCCGACCGCCCGATCGGCCAGCCGCTCGATGCGCAGCAGCGGTGCAGCGGTGTGGCGCTCGAGCGTCGCGAAGACGGCGAGGCCGGCCAGGCCGCCAAGGCCGGAGACCAAGGTCTGCAGGGACGTCCAGCCGACGGTCTCGGCCTGCGTGATGGCAAACACGATGGCGCCGAGGCTGGACGTTGCGATCACGGCACCGCGGGCATCGAGGCCGCGCCAGCGCGGCTTGCCCATGTCAGCCGGGATCACCTTCACGGCGGCGATCGCAAGCGCGACGGCGACCGGCAGGTTGACGTAGAAGATGTAGCGCCAGTCGGCGAGCTCGGTGAGGACGCCGCCGACGAGAACGCCGATGGCAGCACCGGCGCCGCCGACGGCTCCCCAGGCTGCAAGGGCCTTGGCCCGCTGGTTGCCCTGGAAGGCGGTCATGATGATCGAGAGGGCCGCGGGCGAGAGCATCGCTGCGCCCAGACCCTGGCCTGCGCGCGCGGCGAAGAGGGCCGCGGCTGTCCCCGCGACGGCCGATGCGAGCGACGATGCCGTGAAGACACCGATGCCGGTCAGGAACATCCGGCGCCGCCCGAGGAGATCGGCGGCCCGGCCACCGAGCAGCAACAGGCTGCCGAAGATGAGCGTGTAGCTCGTGATCGTCCAGCTGATGTCGGAGCCGCTCAGCTGCAGGTCCTTCGCGAGGCTCGGCAGCGCGATGTTCACCGCCGTGATGTCGAGGATGACCATCAGCTGCGCAACGAGAAGGAGTCCCAGGACGGCGCCGCCCCGCTTGCGGCCGGCTTGACGATGCGGCTGGTGCCGGCTTCCACGCTCCGTGCGCGCCGCCCGCTTGAAGAGGGTCGGCAGTGTGGGGTGATGCGCTCTCATTTCCCGCTCCTTCGATGATCTCGGGGTACGAGCTCAGGCTCGCACCGCGACGACGGGACGGAAATGAGGGTCGCACGCGACTTCGGTGTGGCTGGCCACACGCTTGCCGCGCGCGGACGGTGCTCAGGCCTGCAGGAAGGCGACGACCGCGAGCACCCGCCGGTGCGTGTCCGCCGCGACGGGCAGTCCCAGCTTCTGGAAGATGCTCGTGACGTGCTTCTCGACGCCGCGGTCGGTAAGGAAGATCCGCGCGCCGATCGCCGAGTTGGACAGCCCCTCGGCCATCAGCTCCAGCACTTCGCGTTCCCGCGCGCTCAACTCGCCGATCGGATCATCGCGACGCTGCCGCCCAAGCAGATGCGACACGACGCTGGGGTCAAGCGCGGAGCCCCCGTTGGCGACGCGCTTCACGGCGGCGACGAAGTCGGCGAGGTCGTAGATCCGGTCCTTCAGCAGATAGCCGACGCCGGGAGAGCCCGCCTGCAGCAGCTCGAGCGCGTAACCCTCCTCGACGTACTGCGAGAGCAGGAGTACCGCCGTGTCCGGGTATTGCTCACGAATCTGTCGCGCTGCGACGAGACCCTCATCGGTGTGCGTCGGCGGCATCTTGATATCGATGATCGCAACAGCCGGACGGTGCGACCTGACCTTCAGCAGCAGATCCGCCGCGGTTCCGCTCTGCCCGACGATCTCGAAGCCCTTGCCCTGGAGGAGACTGGCGATGCCCTCGCGCAGCAGCACCGAGTCGTCGGCGAGGACGACACGGATCCGCTCCGGGGCGTCCCGGGTTTCGTCAGGGTGACCGTCGACGCCGTGCAGTGTCGCCGACCTGCAAGCGTCGGGCAACCGCCGGGCGGACCGGTGCCGTGATGGCTGAGGGGTCGGTGGCTCGCGCGCCCTGAATGGAGGTGGGTTCAGCTCGTCGCGGCGAGCAGGGCCCTGATCGCCGCAGCCGAGAGATCGGCCTTCGCGATGAAGCCGAGTGCCGGGCTGCTCGCCACCAGCGACCCGAAGTCGGCAACGTCGAGGCTCGATACGAGAATCACTCTGAGGGCTGCCGGCGACCCGCACAACTGCTCCGCGACCGCGAACCCGTCGGAGTCGGGCAACTGCACGTCGACGATCGCCAGATCCGGACGTGTCTCCCGGGCGACCTGAATGCCCCTCGCGGCGTCTGCGGCCTCGGCCACGACATCGAAGCCGCTCCTCTCCAACAGCTGACGTGCAGCCGCGCGGAAGGCCGCGTTGTCGTCGACGATGAGCACGCGGCAAGGCATCGACCCATCGTGCCTGTTGCCATCGCGAGCCGCAGTGTGGCTAGCTCGACTCTTCGGCGCTAGGGTAGTCGCGTGAACGACAACCGAAGCAGCCCGGCGAGGACCGGTGGCACGGTGGATCATCGCGTCGTCGGGGTGCTTCTTCCCTGACACGGGCGCTGACAACAGCCGGCCGCGGAGCCGGCGGCCACCCGACCGCCCTCGCGGTCGGTGCCGCGGCGGCAGGCTGCGCGGTGCTCGCCGCCGTCGCGGTTGAGACGGGGCAGGGGCGCGGGCACAGCAGCGGTTTCGCCACGCTGACGCTTCTGGCCGGCGTCTCGTTCGTCGTTGCAGGGCTCGTCGCGTGGTCCCGCCGTTCGGAACGGTCGACCGGTGCGCTCATGGTCTGCGCCGGGTTCGTGCTGTTCGCCAGCGTGCTCGTGTCCGCGGATCGCTCGCTGCCGTTCACGGTCGGGCTGGCGGTGATCCTGATACCGAACGCGGTGCTCGCCCATCTCGTGCTCGCGTTCCCCGACGGCCGGCTCCATTCACCACTCGAGCGGCTCCTGGTCGGCTGTGCGTATTTCACCGCGATCGTGCTGCAGATCGTGATGCTCATGTTCATGGGCATCGACAACGTCGGGGGCTGTCCCTGCCCGAGCAATCTCCTGTTCGTGCGCGACGAGATGGGCCTCCACGCGACGCTGATGACCTCGGAGCGGTACGCGGGGATCGCGATCGCCGCCGGCGTCGCGGTGGTGCTCGCCCGGCGTTGGGAGTCTGCCTCGCCGCTGCTTCGCCGCGCGCTCGCGCCGATCCTCGTCACCGGCGGCATGACGATCGCGCTGCTCGGCGCCCTGTTCGTTGCCGCACAGGCATCCACCAGCGTGCAACTCAACCTCCAATCGGCCGCGCGTGTCGCTCTCGCCACCGTGCCGCTCGCGTACCTGTTCGGCCTGTTTCGAGCGCGTCTTGCCCGCTCGAGTGTCAGCGACCTCGTGGTCGAGCTGGGCCGCGCTCCCGAGCCCGGACGGCTTCGAGACGCGCTGGCGCGCGCGTTGCGCGACCCGACGCTCGAGCTCGGGTACTGGCTCCCGGAGTCGGACGGGTACGCCGACGTCGACGGGCGAGCCGTCAGCGTCACGCCGGCCGCGACTCGGGCGGTGACGATCGTCGAACGCCACGGCCGCAAGGTTGCGGCTCTGGTGCATGACGCCGGGCTGAGCGAAGACCCGGGGCTGCTCGATGCGGTGTCGAGCGCCGCCGGGCTCGCGCTCGAGAACGAGCGGCTCCTGGCCGAGCTACGGGCTCAGCTCGAGGAGATCAAAGACTCGCGAGCCCGCATCGTCGAAGCCAGCGTCGCAGAGCGACGGCGGCTGGAACGCAACCTGCACGACGGCGCCCAGCAACGGCTCGTCACTCTCTCCCTCCACCTCCGGATGGCGCAGGAGACGTTGCACGACGACCCGCCGGCCGCCGAGGCGCTGCTCGCCGGCGTCGGCGACGAGTTGAAGCAGGCGCTGGAGGACCTCAGGGAGCTCGCCCGCGGGCTCCACCCCGCCGTCCTCAGCGATCGTGGCCTCGCACCCGCCCTCCAGTCGCTCGCCAATCGTGCCCCCTTTCCGGTCGAGATCTCCGGCGTGCCGGCGCTGCGACTCCCCGAGGCCGTCGAAGCGGCCATGTACTACGTCGTCGCCGAAACCCTTACGAACGCCGCGAAGCACTCGCATGCCTCGGCGGCCCGCATCGAGGTGTCCGCGGGCAACGGCAGCGTCGCCGTGGTCGTCCGCGACGACGGCGACGGCGGTGCGAACGTCATGGGCGGCTCGGGTCTCCGAGGCCTCGCCGATCGCGTCGCAGCGCTCGACGGTCAGTTCGAATTCGAGAGTCCCATCGGAGCCGGCACGGCCGTGCGAGCAGAATTTCCGCTGCGCTGACCCCTCGCTCGCCTGTGGCCGACGTGGGCTCAGTTCGAACGTTGCCGGTCGCAGGAGGCGGCCGGAGGTCGCTGCAGAGTCGGGCGCCCGAATCCCCAACCGGACTCCGTCTTGGAACGTCGCGACGGAGCACGAACTCCCCGACGACGAGCACCGAGCCGAGAATCGCGACGACGATGATCTCCGCGCCAGTGCCGACCCGGGGAACTCGCCGGATTCAGGGTAAGTCTCCACACCGGCAGTCCGGCGGGCGCGGAGGTATCGGCGACGCCGACCCGTCAAGGACTCGGCGATCTGCTCGCGTTTCACGACGGACGGACACCACGGCGCGTCGAAGCTCGGATCACCGGCCCCTGCGCGAACCACCTACCGACCGAAGCGACCCCGGCCGAAGAACCCGAGGACCAACAGGACGACCACGACGATGATCACGATGGTGAGGATGCTCATGCTTTCATCTCCCCGCTTCCTCGGTCCTCAAAACCTCGTCGCAGCGGGAGCCGCCCTGGTCCTTCGCAGGCGTACACTCCGAGCGCGATGGTAGAGAACGGCGGTGAATCCGCGTCGGGTGACGCGGACCAGAGGGAGAGCGCGGTCGAGGAGGCATGGCGGCGCTGGGTGCCGGCGTCCGCGCTCGCGTTCGTTGGGCGCGACGTCGACGCGGGCGCTGCTGCGGAGCCTGACGGCTGGCGCAGATACGTCCCGCGACAGTGGAGACGCTGGCTGGACGCGTCGCCGGCGCCACGGCCACAGGGTCGGACGCTCCGCTTCATCGGAGTCGACGAGGACCGTCCCGGCCCGCGGTGGCGATCGCTCTTCGACGAGACGTGGCCGGCCTACCGCGCGTGGTGGCTTCACCAGGGCGCCTCGCGGCCGGATCGCCAGGAGGCGGAGAGCGCCCTTCGCCTCCACATGCCGGAACTGGTCGATGTCTACCTGGAGATGGTGGCGCTGGCCGGTGATGACGATGTGGTGGCGTCGATGCTGGCCCTGTGGAATCCGCCGCCGTTCATCGTCGCCTGCTCGCAGGCGGTCGTGCTCGACTCCGCCACCGGCGAGCCCGTGCTGATTCGCAACTACGACTACGACCCCCGCCTGTTCGAGGCCACCGTCTACCGGTCCCGGTGGGGGGCGCGACGAGTGATCGGTACCGGTGATTGCCTGTGGGGCCTTGTCGACGGCGTCAACGACGCCGGTCTCGCCGTGTCGCTGACGTTCGGCGGACGACGCGAGGTCGGCGAAGGCTTCGGCGTCCCGCTCGTTATTCGCTACCTGCTCGAGGTCTGTGACGACGTCGCGGCCGCAGTGGGCGTTCTGGAGCGCCTCCCGCACCAGCTCTCCTACAACATCACCCTGTCCGATCGGGCGAACACCGTCGCGACCGTGTTCGTTGCGCCCGACCGTCCGGTACGCATCACCGCCGACCGGTGCACGACGAATCATCCCGAGGCGGTGGAGTGGCCCGAGCATGCCGCCTGGGTGCGCAGCGTCGAGCGTCTCGACCGGCTCCGTGAGCTGCTGGCCGCCGGCGCCGACGCCAACAGGGTCGTAAGCGCCATGCTGGCGCCGCCGTTCCTGGCGCGCCAGTGGGAGGAGGGGTTCTCGACGTTGTACACCGCGGCCTATCGCCCCGCCGGTGGGACACTCACGTACCACTGGCCGGGAACGACGACCGAGCTCCGGCTCGACCAGCCGTTGCCGGACGCCTTCCAGGTCGTCCTCTCGACCGACGACGGATCGTAGGAGCGGCGCGCCCGGATCGGTGGGCTCCGCGAAGCCGCCGCGAACTGCACCGCCGCACTCCCGGCGCCGCCGGGTCGTCAGACCGGTCATTGGTACGAACGGGGGACGCTCGGCACTTCCCGGGTGCCGACGCTGTGAACATGGGATCGATTGGCTTCCATCCTCTTGGCCGCGCCCTCGCCACGGGCAGCGAGGCCCGATCGTCAGGCGGGCGACGGCTGGCCGGCACGGCCGCCGCCATGGGGGTGCTGCTCGCGGTGTACGGGTCGTGGCAGGTCCTCCACTGGGGGCCGGCCGCCGCGCAGGAACCGATCGCCGACACGTTCTTTTACCTGGTCACCGGTGCTGCGGTCTGGACCGCGTGGTCGGCATCGCGACGCAGCGGCGGCAGCCCTCGGCTCCGGCGCGCGTGGCGCCTGTTCGCGCTCGGTCTTCTCGCACAGCTGGCCGGCCAGATCGCCTTCCAGGTGTACAGCCTCCTCGGGCAGGATCCGTATCCATCCATCGCCGACGCGCTCTACCTGAGCTTCTACCCGCTGATGCTCGCCGGGCTGCTGTCGCTGCCGGCGGCGGCAGGTCGCGCGGGAAGCAGGGTCCTGCTCGGAGTCGACATGGCGGTCGTCGCGATCGGCGGTTCGGCGGCGGTCGTGTACCTCGTCCTCGGCCCGACGCTGGTCGCGGACAGCGGCAGCGCCCTGCAGGTCGCGTTCTCCGTCGCCTACCCGACCGGCGACCTCGTGCTGCTGGTCGGGCTGGCCTCGGTCTCGACGCGCGGGGCGGCGCTGTCCGCGCGCTGGGCGCTGCGATTGCTCGTCGCCGGCGTCATCCTGTTCGTGCTGGGCGATCTCGTCTACGGCTACGAGGCTCTGCATGCCGGCTATCAGACCGGCGACCCGATCGACACGGCGTGGATCGCGGCCCTGGCGCTGATGGCCGTCGCGGGGACGACCCAGCGGGCCGCCGGCCGTCTCGAGCCCATCGAGCGGCCGCGCGGGCGTGTCGGCTGGCTGCCGCCGGCCGCGGTCGCGTTCGGTTTCGGGATGTTGCTGTTCTCCCTCCGGCGCGAGTCGGTCTTCCCCGGCCTCGTGATGGTCTGGATCGCGATCGTGCTCGCTGGTCTCGTGCTGGCGCGGCAGCTGCTGGTGCAGCGCGACCTGGTCAGCGCGCAGCAGGAGCTGCGGCACCAGGCATTCCACGACGTGCTGACCGGGTTGCCGAACCGGATCCTCGTGCTCGACCGTGCGGAGCAGTTGCTCGCGAACGCCCGTCGCGACGGTGCCATCGTGCCGGCGTTCTTCCTCGACATCGACGGCTTCAAGGGCGTCAACGACACGCTCGGCCACGCCGCCGGCGACCAGCTCCTCCAGACCGTCGCAACGCGGCTCACGAGCGTCCTGCGCGAGGGTGACACGGTTGGGCGGCTCGGCGGCGACGAGTTCGTGATCCTGCTCGACCCTGCGACTCTCACGGTCTCGCCCGAGGTCGTGGCCGAACGAGTGCTGGCCGCCGTCCGCGAGCCGATCGACCTCGCCGGTGCGGGTGACGGCGAACCGCTTACCATCACGGCCAGCATCGGCG
This sequence comes from Gaiellales bacterium, assembly GCA_038321545.1. Taxonomy (GTDB): domain Bacteria; phylum Actinomycetota; class Thermoleophilia; order Gaiellales; family F1-60-MAGs149; genus VFJZ01. Next base: position 2,136 of record JBBQFB010000130.1, on the reverse strand, counting down.
TCGCGCTGGGACCGCACGCCTCGCCCGATGCCCTCCTCCGGGCGGCCGACCTCGCGCTGTACCGCGCGAAGGCGGGAGGGCGGGACCGCTTCGTCCGGCTGGAGCCGGGCCACGAGGGGCTCGCCGAGGGCGCCGAGCCCTCCGATTTCGATCCTTCCGTACGGGGGCTGACCCTCGATACCGGTGGAGTGCACCGCCAGGGGCTGAGTGAGCGTTCCTTCCGGGCCGTCGTCGACCGGTCGTTCGAGCTGCTGATGGTCGTCGACGGGGACCAGACCGTCCGCTGGGCGAACGCGGCCTTCGAGCGGGTCCTGGAGTACCCGCCCGATTCCCTCATCGGTCAGAGCATGGTGCCGCTGTTTCATCCCGACGATCTGCCCGCGCTGACGGCCGCGATCGGGCGGCTCAACGCCGGCCCCGGATCGCCGCGCACCTTCGACGCCCGGATCCGCGGGGCCGACTCGTCGTGGCACGTGATGGAGACCGTGGGCACGAACATGGTCGACGACGTCGCGATCCACGGCTTCGTGGTGTCGATGCGGGACGTGACCGACCGGCGCCAGGTCGAAGCGCTGGTCGCGGCGAGCGAGGCCCGGTACGGCGACCTGTTCGACGGCGCGCGGGACGCGATCTACATGGCCGATCTCGACGGGCGCCTTCGTCTCGTCAACCCCGCCGCGGAGCGGCTCACCGGCTACAGCCGCGCGGAGCTGCTCGCGATGAGCTTCATGGAGCTGGTCGCGACCGACGACGCCGAGCACGCAGCCGAGGTGCTTGCGCAGCGGGTTGCCAGCAACTCCGGCGAGCCGTTCGAGATGCGACTGGTCCGGAAGGACGGCAGCCTCGTCTTCGCCGAGGTGACCGAGCGCGTGGTGGAGCCGGCGACCGGCCCCAGCCGCCTGGAGGGGATCGTCAGGGACACCACCGAGCGGCATCGCCTGGAGGAGCAGCTCCGTCACCAGAGTCTCCACGACGAGCTCACCGGGCTCGCGAACCGGGCCTTGCTGCGGGACCGGCTCGATCACGCGCTCGCACGAGCCGCGCGCGCCAGCACGCGGGTCGCGGTGCTGCTGCTCGACCTCGACAACTTCAAGAGCGTCAACGCCAGCCTTGGTCGTGCGGCCGGCGACGACATCCTCGTCGAGGTCGCCGCCCGGTTGCGATCGCTGCTGCGGGCCGGCGAGACGGTGGCCCGGGTGGACGGGGACGAGTTCGCCGTCGTCGCCGAGGGCATTCGCGGCCAGCACGACGTCGTCGCTCTCGCCAAGCGCATCCAGACCGTCTTCTCGGAGCCGTTCGCCGTTGGTGCGATGACGCTGCAGATGGCCGGCTGCGTCGGAGCGACCACCACGGACGAGAGCGCGACGGCGGGCGAGCTGCTGCGCGACGCCGACATCGCCATGTTCCGTGCCAAGGCGACTGCCGGCGGCGACTTCGAGTTCTTCGATCCCGCGCTCAGGGCGGTGCTCCTGCGCCACCTGGAGCTCGACAAGGCGCTCGGGGTTGCCCTCCGAGAAGGCGACCTCGAGATCCGGTACCAGCCGATCGTCTCGCTCTCGGACGGCACGATTGTGGCGGTCGAGGCGCTCGCGCGCTGGATCCATCCGACGCTGGGCCAGGTCCAGCCCGACGAGTTCATTCCGGTCGCCGAGGAGAGCGGGCTGATCGTCCAGCTCGGGCGCTACGTCATCTCCGAGGCCGCGCGACAGGCCGCCGAGTGGCACCGCGAGCACCCCGGATCGCTGCCCCTCGGCGTCTTCGTGAACGTGTCCGGCCGCGAGCTCGCCGACCCCGGCTTCGCGTCATTCGTGGCCGGCACGCTGGACGAGCACGGTCTCGGCGCCGAGGACATCTGCCTCGAGCTCACCGAGCGCGTCTTCATCGACGAACGGGATACCGTCCTCACCGAGAACCTCGCCGACCTGACCGGGAGGGGCATCCGGATCGTGCTCGACGACTTCGGTACGGGCTACTCGGCGCTGGCCTCCCTGAACCGCTTCCCCCTTGCGGCCGTCAAGATCGACCGCTACTTCATCGCCGCCATCGCGCGTCCCGGAGACGAGGCGCCGATTGCCCGGGCGATCGTCGGCCTCTGCGAGGCGCTCGGCCTCACGGTCATCGCCGAGGGCGTCGAGA
>JBBQFB010000129.1:0-10441 GCA_038321545.1 Gaiellales bacterium | reverse complement strand
CGCGAACGCCCGGCAGCGCACCACGGGCGACGTGTTCGAGTTCGTGGGCGAGGACGGCGCGCTCCAGCGCACCGAGATCACGTGCCGGTGGGGCTGGGCGCCGTCGCCCGACCACGCCTCGCAGCGCGAGCTCGTGCAGGCCGTCAGCGCCCTGCAGCGAGACACGCCGTTGCTGCTCGTGCACGGCGTCGAGGACGCCAAGAAGGAGCTCGGCGACAAGCTCCGCACGGCCGGTCATCAGGACGTCCGCGTCCTCCACGACGGCGACGTCGTGGAGATCGACTAGCCCGCCGCGTTTCGACTAGCCCGCCACGATGCGACGGCCAATCGCGTCGTGGTGCGCGCCGCGCCAGAGCGCGCGGGAGCGGGTCAGGCTGAGCGGTCGGCGAGCTCGCCGACCTCGGCGCCCGTCACCCGCACCAGATCGGCGGGCGCGATCGGAAACACGTGGTGCGGCGTGCCCGCGGCGGCCCACACGACGTCGAACGCCAGCAGGTCGGCGTCGCAGCGCACGTGCAGCGGCGTGGCGTGCGCCAGCGGCGGGATGCCGCCGATCGCATAGCCCGTGGCGGCGCGCACCTGGTCGGCGTCGGCGCGCTTCAGACCGAGCGTCTTCGCCGCCACCCGATTCGCTCCGGACACCAGCAGCAACACCGGCTCGCCGTCCTCCAGGAAGACGAGCGACTTCACGATCGCGCCCACCGGCGCGCCGACGGCGGCCGCGGCCTCCTCGGCCGTACGGGCGCTCTCGCCGGTCGCGACGATCTCGATATCGAGCCCGGCCGCGTGCAGCGCATCGCTGACGCGGCGCGCGGGTGCCGGCAGCTCAGTCGGCACTGATGACGGAGGGCAGCTGCAGCTTCTCCTTCACGTCGTCCGACAACCGGACGATGTGGCGGCGGAACTTCAGCGTCGACTCGTCGATGCCGGCAGCGGCGCCGAGCAGCTGCGCGAGGTGGAGCACCGGCAGCCGGAACTCCTGTCCCGCGACGCCCTCGGCCTTCTTCTGCCACGCGTCGAGCGACAGGTGGCAGAGGGGGCACGGCGTCACCATCACGTCGGCGCCGGCCTCTGAGGCCTGCTGCAGCGGCTGCACGAGCTCGCCGAGCGCGACGTCCTCGCGGGCCAGCACGATCGGGAACCCACAGCACTTGATCTTCGCCGGGTAGTCGATCGCCTCGGCGCCGCACGCCTCGATCAGGCGCTCGAGCGACTCGGGACGGTCGGGATCCTCGAAGCCGAGCAGCTTCGCGGGCCGCAGGATCTGACAGCCGTAGAACGGCGCTACCTTGAGCCCTTCGAGCGACTTCACGGCGACTGCCTTGAAGCGCTCGAAACCATCGCCCTGCGAGACCTCCCACAGCAGGTGCCGCACGTCAACGCCGCCCTCGTAGCCACCGATGCCGGTCTGCTTGAGGTTGTCGTTGATGCGCGCGAGCTCGGCCGGGTTCTCCTTCAGCCGCTCGTTCGCCTGCCGCAGGTTGAGCGTGCAGACGTTGCAGATCGTGAGGATCGTGTCGCAGCCGGAGCGCTCGGCCTGGCCGAGGATGCGCGCCGAGATGTGCAGGTAGTAGTCGGGCTTCGCCTCGTGGATGTCCCCCGCGCCGCAGCACGTGACGGACGGCATCTCGACCAGCTCGGCACCGAGCAGGCCCATGATCGCGCGGCTGGAGGAGTCGAGCTCCTTCTGCGACAGGCTGGCGAGGCAGCCGGGGTAGTAGGCGTACTTGTCCTTCATCCTCAGGCTCCCTCGGCGCCACGCGTGGCGCGTTCCCTGTGCTTCGGCGTCTGCGACTCGATCAGCTTCCAGAGCCGTTTCACCTCGGCGTTGTCCTTCGCCTTGTGCGGCGCGAGCGGGTTCGGCACCTTGCCGGCGCGTGCCAGCTGCAGCGCGAACGGGATCTGCTGGATCGCGCCGATCGGTCCGATCGTCTTCGGCACCAGCTCGGTCTCGCGCAGGTAGCCGCCCTTGTACGTCGACGAGACGAACACCTTCGCGTGCTTGGCGCCCTCGTCGCGGGTCAGCCCCTCGCGGAACGCCTCGGCGCCGAGCTTCGCGATCGCGTCGCGCGGGTCGACGCCCTTCGGACAGCGCTGGTTGCAGAAGTAGCAGCGGGTGCAGTCCCAGATGCCGTGGGCACCGGACAGGTCCTTCAGCCGCGACCGGGCGTCGCCGTCGCGGACGTCGCCGACGAACCGGTAGGCCTTCGCGAGCGCGGCCGGCCCGAGGAAGTCGGGGTCGGACTCCATCGAGTTGCACTCCGACACGCAGCAGCCGCACATGATGCAGAGCGACTCCTTCGCGATCAGGGCGCTCTGCTGCGGCGTGACCCGCCACTCGCGCTCGGGCTGGTCGACGTCGGAGCTGTCGAGGAACGGCTTGATCGCGTGGATCTTGTGCCAGAACGGCGCCATGTCGACGACCAGGTCCTTGATCACCGGGAGGTTGCCCATCGGTGACACGGTGACCGTGTGGCCGGCATCGACGAACGGCTTCATGGCCGTCTTGCACGCCAGCACCGCGCCGCCGTCCATGCGCATGCCGCACGAGCCGCAGACGGCCATCCGGCACGACTTCCGGTAGGCGAGCGTGCCGTCGCGGGTGTCCTTGACGGCGTCCAGCGCGTCGAGCAGCGTCGCGGTGGTCGGCACCTCGACGGTGTACGACTTGGTCTCGGCGCGGGCGCCGTCGCCGGCGTAGCGCCGCACGCGCAGCGTGACCTCCATGAGGTCGACGTCGTAGGCGCCCTGGAGCGTGGTGAAGTGCGCGTTCGGGACTTCCATCAGTAGCTCCTGACCACCGGCTGGAACCGCGTGACGGTGACCGGTTTGTAGTCCAGCCGGACCTCGCCGTTGTCGCACCAGGCGAGGGTGTGCTTCATCCAGCGTTCGTCGTCGCGCTCGGTGTAGTCCAGGCGCGAGTGGGCGCCGCGGCTCTCCTGCCGGGCGAGCGCGCCGGTGACGAGGCAGTCGGCGCACTCCAGCAGGGCCTCCAGCTCGAAGCTCTGCACCAGATCGGAGTTGAACAGCTGCCCGTGGTCCTGCAGCACCAGCTTGCTCGCGCGCTCACGCAGCTCGCCGACCGTCTCGAGCGCCTCCCGCAGAGCGGACTCGGTGCGGTACACGCCGGCCTTGTCGTACATCGACTTCGCGAGCTTCTCGCGGATCGCGGCCGGACGCTCGCCCGCGTCACGTCGCAGCAGCGCGTCGATGCGGCGCTGCTCGTCGGCCACGACGCTGGCCTCGATGCGTGCGCCGGTGTCGCCGTCCTCGCGCACCCGCTCGCCGGTCGCCTGGCCGGCGCGCCGGCCGAAGGTGATCGTCTCCATCAGCGAGTTGCCACCCAGGCGGTTGGCACCGTGGACGGATACGCAGGCCACCTCGCCGGCGGCCCACAGGCCCGGGATGATCGACTCGCCCCAGTTGTCGACGTCGACGCCGCCCATGTGGTAGTGGGCGCCCGGCCGCACCGGGATCGGCTCGCGGATCGGATCGACGCCGGCGTAGTCCATCGCCAGCTCGCGGGAGCCGGGCAGCCGCGTCCGGATCTTCTTCGCACCGAGGTGGGTGAGGTCGAGCAGCACGCAGCCGTCGACGCCGCGACCGTCGGCGATCTCCTTCCACTCGGCGCGCGAGACCACGTCGCGCGACGCGAGCTCCATCGCGTTCGGCGCGTCGGTGGCCATGAACCGGTCGCCGTCCTTGTTGCGCAGGTAGCCACCCTCGCCGCGACAGCCCTCGGTGATGAGCACGCCGTTCGACTTCAGCGTGGTCGGGTGGAACTGCATGAACTCCATGTCCTTCAGCGGCACGCCGGCCCTCCAGGCCAGCGACATGCCGTCGCCGGTGCAGGCATAGGCGTTCGTGGTGCCGTAGTACATGCGGCCGACGCCGCCCGTGGCGAGGATCACGTGGTTGGCCTCGATGGCCTGCACGCCGCCGCGGACGATGTCCCACGCCAGCACGCCGGCGCAGCGGCCGTCGTCGATCACGAGCTGGGTGCAGTGGAACTCCTCGTACACCTTCACCTCGTGCTTCACGAGCTGCTCGAACAGCACGTGAATCAGCACGTGGCCGGTGATGTCGGCGGAGTAGACGGTGCGCGGTGCACCGGCCGCGCCGAACGGGCGCTGGGCGAGCCGGCCGTCCTCGGCGCGGGAGAAGATCGCACCCATCCGCTCCAGCTCGAAGATGTCACCGGGCGCCTCGGTGCACATGATCTCGATCGCGTCCTGGTCGCCCAGGTAGTCCGAGCCCTTGACCGTGTCGAAGGTGTGGCTCTCGGGTGAGTCCTCGGTCGCGTTGCCGAGCGCGGCGTTGATGCCGCCTTCCGCCGCGCCCGAGTGCGAGCGGGTGGGATGGAGCTTCGAGACCACTGCCACGTCGATGCCCTGACGCTTGGCCTCGATGGCCGCACGCATGCCGGCAAGGCCGGCGCCGACGACAACGACATCGTGACGGATCAAGAGAGCCCTCCAGACTCACGGAACGTGGCTTGCCACGCCGATCGAAGGCTATGCGAGGCATCGGACAAGTGCCAACCTCGTAACAGCCGGTGCGAGCGTTCGGTCACGCGAGCGCCGCCTGCAGGTTGGCGTCGACGGCGTCCATGAACGCGATCGTTTCGAGCCACGGCTGGCCGGGCCCGATCAGTCCCGCGAGGTCCTTCGTCATCTGGCCGCCCTCGACCGTGCGCACCACGACCGTCTCGAGCGTCGCGGCGAACTGGGCCAGCGCCGGGTTGTCATCGAGCATCGCGCGGTGCTTCAGCCCCCGCGTCCACGCGTAGATGGACGCGATCGGGTTGGTCGATGTCGCCTCGCCGCGCTGCCAGGCGCGGTAGTGGCGCGTGACGGTGCCGTGCGCCGCCTCGGCTTCGACCGTCCTGCCGTCGGCGGTCATCAGCACGGAGGTCATCAACCCGAGCGAGCCGAAGCCCTGGGCGACGGTGTCGGACTGCACGTCGCCGTCGTAGTTCTTGCAGGCCCAGACGAAGCCGCCCTCCCACTTCAGCGCGGCCGCCACCATGTCGTCGATCAGGCGGTGCTCGTAGGTGATGCCGGCGGCCTTGAACTCGGCGGCGAACTCGGCCTCGAACACCTCGGCGAACAGGTCCTTGAACCGCCCGTCGTAGGCCTTCAGGATCGTGTTCTTCGTCGACAGGTAGACGGGGTAGCCGCGGTCGAGGCCGTACCGCAGCGACGAGCGGGCGAAGTCGCGGATCGAGTCGTCGAGGTTGTACATCGCCAGCGCGACGCCGCCGCCCGGGAAGTCGAACACGTTCATCTCGATCGGCGCCGAGCCGTCGGTGGGCGTGAAGGTGAGCGTCAGCCTGCCCGCGCCGGGCACGACCAGGTCGGTGGCGCGGTACTGGTCGCCGAACGCGTGACGGCCGATCACGATCGGCTTCGTCCAGCCCGGCACCAGCCGGGGCACGTTCGAGATGATGATCGGCTCGCGGAACACGGTGCCGCCGAGGATGTTGCGGATGGTGCCGTTCGGCGAGCGCCACATCTGCTTCAGCCCGAACTCCACGACCCGGTCCTCGTCGGGGGTGATGGTCGCGCACTTGACGCCGACGCCGTGGCGCTTGATGGCCTCGGCGGCCTGGACGGTGATGCGGTCGTCGGTCGCGTCGCGGCTCTCGACGGAGAGGTCGTAGCGCTCGAGCTGGACGTCGAGATACGGAAGGATCAGCCGCTCGCGGATGAGCTGCCAGATGATGCGCGTCATCTCGTCGCCATCGAGCTAGACGACGGGGTTCGCGACCTGGATCTTCGCCATTCCCTGGAGGGTAGCGATCAGCGCCGAAACCGGAGGAGCACGGCCCGTCCGGATCTCAGACGGGACCCTCCCGGCTGCTCATCGCCCGAAGTCCTGCGTCCAGTACCAGCCGTAGATCGAGCCGCCGCGGTGGACGGCGCCGATGCCCGAGAAGCGGAACGAGGCCGCCTCGATGTTGGCGCGGTGGCCAGGCGAGTTCAGCCAGGCGCGGACGACGGACTGCGGGGAGCGCTGGCCTGCCGCGATGTTCTCGCCCAAGGCCCGGCGGCTCTTGAAGCCGCAGTCGGCGATCCGCTGGAACGGCGAGCGACCCGACGGATCGGCGTGCTGGAAGTAGCGGTAACGAGCCATGTTCTTCGACTTCCATCGCGCCGCACGGGTGAGCGTGACCGACCGGCGGAGCGGTCGCAGGCCCATCGAGCGGCGGTGCTGGTTCACCAGCGTCAGTACCTCACGCTCGAAGCTCGGAACTGCAACTCCCCACGTGGAACGAGCCGTGCAGCTGCCAGCTGCCACGGCGCCTGGGGCGGCACCGAGACCTGCTGCGAGCGTCGCGACTCCGACAACGGATGCGAATCTCATCTGCCCTCGACCTTAAACGTGACATCCGGCTATCGCAAACCGATCCTGCTGAAAGCTACGGTGGGCTTGCCACCGTTCGTGCCCCTCGCGGCGCGGCGACCCACGATGCGGAACAATCGTCCCGTGACGGCGCCCTCGGATCCGCTCTCGGCCGCCCGGGCACTCCGCGCCGCCGGGCAGCCGGTCGCACTGCTGCTCGCCGGCGCGCCCGGACCGTACCCCGGCCGGTCGCTGCTGGCGACCCTCCCGGACGAGCAGATCCTGACCGCGCCCGGCAGCGGAGCGGGGCTGCCGGCGATCCCCCCACGACTCGTACATTCGGCTCACGGACAGGGTTTGTGGGCCGGAGCGATCGCCTACGACGCCGGTCTCGGCCTGCTCGGGATCCCGTCGCGCCACGACCCCGCCGTGCCGGCCTTCGCCGCGACGTACCACCGCACCTACGCGGCCTACGACCACGAGGCCGGCACCTGGGAGCTGCACGGTCCCCGGGGAGCCGCCCGGGCGCTGCTGTCCGACGCGGTCGCCGCCGGCGCCTCCGCGCCCGCGCCCGCCGAGGTCGCGCCGCGGGTCGCGGCCAGCGCCGTGACGCGCGCAGAGCACACCGCGCTGTGCGAGGAGGTGAAGCGCCTGATCGCCCTCGGCGAGCTGTTCGAGGTCAACCTCGCGCACGTGCTGGACGTGCCGTGGGAGCAGGACGGCTTCGTCCTCTTCGAGCGGCTCCTGGCGGCGAGCCCCGGCGACCACTCCGCCTTCCTCGAGGCGGGCGACGCCGTGATCGCATCCATCTCCCCGGAGCTGTTCCTCCGCATCTCCGACAACCGCTGCGAGACGCGGCCGATCAAGGGCACGCGCCGGCGAGGGGGCACGCCGGAGCAGGACGCGGCGCTGGCCGCCGAGCTGTCCGCCTCGGTCAAGGACCGGGCCGAGAACGTGATGATCGTCGACCTGTTGCGCAACGATCTCGTGCCCACCTCGGTGCCCGGCTCCGTCCAGGTCGCGCAGCTGTGCGAGATCGAGCGGACGGCCAGCGTGATGCACCTCGTCTCCTCCGTGGTGGCCCGCGTGCGCGCTGACGTTCGCTATCCCGACGTGCTCGTCTCCTGCTTCCCCGGCGGCTCCATCACGGGGGCGCCGAAACGCCGCGCGATGGAGATCATCGACCGGCTGGAGCGGGAGCCGCGGGGCTTCTACTGCGGGTCGGTGTTCTCGTGGGAGCCGGCCGCGCACCGCTTGATCGCATCGATCGCGATCCGCACGGCGACCGTTCGCGCCGGCCGGGCGCGGTACGGCACCGGCGGCGCCGTCACCCTGCTCTCCGACGCGGCGGAGGAGGCGGAGGAGACGATGGTGAAGGCCGGGCCGTTCCTCTGGGCCGCGAACGCGACCGCGGCGGGCTGGTGATGGGCGGCGTCTTCGAGACGATGCTGATCGAGGACGGCCGCGTGCGGCTGCTCGACCGCCATCTCGGCCGTCTCGCGGCGAGCGGCATCGACGAGCCGCAGATCCAGGAGGTGCGCGAGCTGGTGGCGCGCCTGACGACGGCGGCGTCCGGGCCGGTCGTGGTGCGCATCGACGTCGCTGCCGACCGCGTGCTGGCACGGCCTCGTGATCCGCGGCCGGCCGCGCCGCTATCGGGCCTGCTGGTCGTGGCCTACGACCCGGCCGATCGCTCGCGCGAGCGGAAGCGGACCGAGCGGGCGTGGGCCGACGCCGCCGAGACGGCGGCGGGCGGCGAGGCGCTGCTCGTATCCCCCGAGGGCCTGGTGGGCGAGACGACGCGCGCGAACGTGTTCGCGATCCTCGGCGATACCGTGGTCACCCCGGCCGTGTCCGGCCTGCTGCCGGGCGTGACGCGGTCGTGGGCGATCGAGCGCCTCGGTGCGCTCGAGCGGGCGCTGACGCTGGCGGAGCTGCGCGAGGCCGACGGCGCGTTCCTGACCACGGCGGGCCGCGGCATCGTCGCGCTCGCCGACGTCGACGGGCACCGGCTCCCGAGCCACCCGCTCGTCGAGCAGCTCGCAGAGGCGTGGCGCGCCCTGTGATCGTGATCCTCGACAACCGCGACTCGTTCGTGCTGAACGTCCAGCACCGGCTGTGGGAGATCGGCGTGGACAGCGTCGTCGTGCCGTCCCACGCCACCCGGCTGGACGAGATCGAGGACCGTGATCCCGCCGGCATCATCGTCTCGCCCGGCCCCCAGGGGCCGGACGAGGCGGGCATCTCGACGGCGGCGATCCGCGTGTTCGGCGCCCGCATGCCGGTGCTCGGCATCTGCCTCGGGCACCAGTGCATCGCGGTCGCCCACGGTGTCGCCGTCGCGCCGAACGCCAACGCCTGTCACGGCCGCGCGTCGCCGATCGAGCACGACGGCCGGGGCGTCCTCGAGGGACTGCCCTCGCCGTTTCAGGCTGGTCGCTACCACGCGCTCGCAGCAGAGGAGCCCGCAGCCGGCTCGCCGCTGCAGGTGTCGGCCCGGCTGGCCGACGGGTCGGGCCTCGTGATGGGCCTCCGCCACCGGTCGCTGCCGATCGAAGGCGTGCAGTTCCACCCCGAGAGCGTGCTCACGCCGCTCGGCTTCGAGATCCTCGCGCGGTTCGCCCGACAGGCCGGGCTGGAGCCCGTCAGCCCAGGTAGGTGAAGGTCGACTTGCCGATCATCCTGCCATAGCGCGCAGCAGACTTCTTGCCGACGCCGGGCCACACGTACCAGGTGTACGTCTTGCCCTTCTTGAGCTTCGACTTCGGGATCTTGAAGCTGCCGGTCTTCGGCCACGACTGCGTGACCCGCTTCGACCCGAGGTACAGCTGCACGTTGAAGTAGGTCGCCTTCTTCGGCTTCTTCCACGTCAGGCGGACGGTGCCGCGCAGCTCGCTCCCGTTCTCGGGGAACAGCTTGAAGACGGGCTGCTTGATCCGCACGCCGGCCGTCGCAGAGACGTTCCCGGCCTTGTCGAGCGCGAACGCGCGGTAGTAGGCCGTGGTGCCGCCGAGCTGCTTCACGGATGCCTTCGCGGTCTTACCGGTGAAAACGACCTTGCCGTCGGCGACCGACTTCGGGACGCGAGTCGCGTTCCGAACGATCACGATCTTGTTCAGGTCGGGGGCCGCCGGCAGCCGCCAGCTGATCGCGATCGTGAGGCCCCTGGCCCTCGCGCTGAAGGCCGCCGGCACGCCGGGAGGCGTCAGGTCGGGGATCACGACGGCGGCCGGAGCGGCGCCGGCCGAGCCGTTGCCGGCGAAGTCGACGGCGAAGACGGCGTAGCGGTACGTGTGGCCTTCGGGAGCGGTCGTGTCGACACAGGTGGACACGCTCTCGGCGACGTCGCACGCGGCAGCGCCCGACGTCGCGCTGGTCGGGACGGCCGGGGAGATCGCGCGACGCACGACGTAGCGGCTGACGCCGGTCGGGCTGGCACCGCTCGAGGCCTGCGTGTCGGTCGACTCGCCCCACGACAGGTCGACGGTCCGCTGGCCCGCGCGGCGCTTCGCCGTGGGCGCCGTGGGCGGCGTCGGTGCCATCGAGTCGAGGAGGAACGTGACGAACTTGACCGGCGAGTCGTTGCCGCCGTCGTTGGCGGTCAGCGAGTAGCCGTGCGCGCCGTCGTCGGAGCCGTCGCGCGGGAGATCGGTGTCGGTGTAGGTGGTCGCGAGCGGATCGAGCAGGCCGCCGTTGCCCTGCAGATGCACGGCGTCGCGGATCAGCTTGTAGCCGACGACGTCGTTGGAGAGCGAGAGCGTCCAGGTCAGGATCGGTGGCCCATTCGTAATCGCGCGGTCGATCTTGAACAGACTTGGTGCGATCGGCACGAAGTTGTCGATCTTGATGTTCGTCCGCAGCAGGCTGACCCGGACGTTGCCGGCCTGATCGGTCGCGACGAGCCGGAAGTTGCAGGTGCAGTCGTCCGCGGCCTGTGGCGTCCACCGAACCGGGCTGCTGGTCGCCGTCGTGCGAGCCGTCCACTGGTTGCCGGCGACCTGGAGCTGCGACTGCGTCTGGAGCTGGACATTCACGAGGTTCGTATCGGTGCCGCCGGTATACGGGATGACCATCTCGCCGATACCGATGGTGGCGT
>JBBQFB010000128.1:0-10447 GCA_038321545.1 Gaiellales bacterium | reverse complement strand
CCCACCCAAAATCCGCGGCACCCAACGCAGACCCGCCCAGCGCGGCCCGAAGCTGCTGGGCCTCGAAGGCTGCAATCCGCCCGCCGCAGACTCGCCCGGCGCGGCCCGAAGCAGCATTGCAAAGGCTGCGATCCGCCACGTCCCGGATCCGGATCGGGTCATCACCTGGCATTTGAGACGTCTTCCTGTCGCCTCCGCGCTTGCGGCTATTGACGGCCACCGACGAAAGCTGCACGCCGCCGCCGCTGCACCCGCGCACGCCTGGCGTCTGCGATCCGAGTCGGCTGCTCGTTCGGCCTGCGGCGGAACCGGCGGCGGAGCGCCCGGACGCCAACTTGACTCAATTGGTTCACAATCTCCAGAGTGATGATCCGAATGAATCGTTTCTGCTAGATTCGACGTGTGGCCGGTCTCTACGATCCGCGGTTCGAGCACGATGCCTGCGGCCTCGCGGCCGTCGTTCGGCTGGACGGTGTTCGGACGCACGAGGTCGTCGCTGCGGGCGTCGAGGCGCTCCGCAACATGGATCACCGCGGTGCCAGCGGGTCTGATCCCGAGACCGGCGACGGCGCGGGCATCCTGCTCCAGGTCCCCGACGCGTTCTTCCGGCGCGTCGTGCGCGAGGAGCTCGAGCTGGAGCTCCCGCCGCCCGGCGACTACGCCGTCGGCATGGCCTTCCTGCCGCGCGAGCCGGGCCTCCGCCTGCGCTGCGAGGAGCTGTTCGTGCGGATCTGCGCCGAGGAGGGCCATCGCGCCCTCGGCTGGCGCGACGTGCCGGTGCAATCCGACCGGATCGGCGAGCTGGCGCGGATGTCGGAGCCCGTCGTGCGCCAGCTGTTCGTCGAGCGCCGCGGCGGCGACGACGAGGCGTTCGAGCGCAAGCTGGCCGTCATCCGCCGCCGCGTCGAGAAGGAGGCCGGCGCCGGCGGCGTCGAGATGGCCGACTTCTCGGTCGTCTCGCTATCGCAGCGCACGATCGTCTACAAGGGCCTGCTGCGCGCCCGCCAGCTGGACGCCTACTTCCCGGATCTGGCGGCGCCCGACATCGCCTCCGCGCTGGTGCTCGTGCACTCGCGCTTCTCCACGAACACGCTCGGCACCTGGGATCTCGCGCACCCGTTCAACCTGCTCTGCCACAACGGCGAGATCAACACCGTACGCGGCAACGGCGCTTGGCTGACCGCCCGCGAACCCCAGTTGCGCAGCGACGTCTTCGGCGGCGACCTGCAGAAGCTGTTCCCGATCGCCGAGGAGCGCTGGTCGGATTCCGCGAAGCTCGACGCGATGCTCGACCTGCTGATCCTCGGCGGCCGCTCGCTCCCGCACGCGCTCGCGATGCTGATCCCGCCCGCCTGGACCGACCCGACCCTCGACCTCGACGACGACGTCCGAGCGTTCCACGAGTACCACGCCTCGCTGGTCGAGCCGTGGGACGGACCGGCGGCGATCCTCGCGTCGGACGGCGTCCGCGTGGTCGCGACGCTCGACCGCAACGGGCTCCGTCCGTGTCGCTTCGTCCGCACCCGCGACGGCCTGGTCGTGATCGCGTCGGAGGTCGGCGTGCTCGACATCCCGCCGTCCCAGATCGTCGAGGCCGGCCGCCTCGAGCCGGGCCGGATGCTGGTCGCCGACACGGCTTCGGGCCGCCTGATCCGGGACGGCGAGGTCAAGGGCGCGCTGGCGGCGCGGCGACCGTACCGGCGGTGGCTCGATCAGGAGAAGCTGTTCCTCGCCGACCAGCGGCCGCGCCAGGTCGAGCCGCTCGCACCCGACGAGCTGCAACGGCTGCAGGCGGCCTTCGGCTACACACAGGAGGACCTCCGCCTGCTGATTGGACCCATGGCCCGAGACGGCGCTGAACCAGTTGGTTCGATGGGCGACGACACACCGCTGGCGGCGCTGTCCGAGCGGCCGAAGCTGCTCTCCGCCTACTTCAAGCAGCACTTCGCCCAGGTCACGAACCCGCCCATCGATCCGCAGCGCGAGGCGCTCGTGATGAGCCTTCGCACGACGGTCGGAGCGATCGGCAACCTGCTCGACGAGACGCCCGAGCACTGCCGCCGCGTCGCGATGCCGACGCCGGTGCTGCAGAACGGCGAGCTCGCGAAGCTGCGCACCCTCGACCGCGAGCGGTTCCCGACCGCCACGCTCTCGACGCTGTACGAGATCGCCGACGGCCCGGCCGGGCTGGAACGGGCCGTCGACGCGCTCTGCCGCGAGGCTTCGCGGCTGGTGTGGGACGGGACGGCGATCCTGATCCTGTCCGACCGTGGCGTCTCGGACACGCACGCGCCCATCTCGCCGCTGCTGGCGACGGCCGCCGTGCACGCCCACCTCGTGCGCGAGGGTGCCCGCACGATGTGCGGCCTCGTGGTCGAGTCGGGCGAGCCGCGCGAGGCGATGCACTTCGCGCTCCTGCTCGGCTACGGCGCCGCCGCGGTGAACCCGTACCTCGCGCTCGAGTCGCTGCGGCTTCTGCACGCGGAGGGCGAACTGGGCGACCTCACGCTCGGGGTCGCGCGCGAGCGGTACATCGCCGGCATCGGCAAGTCGCTGCTGAAGATCTGCTCCAAGATGGGCATCTCGACCGTCCAGAGCTACCGCGGCGCCCAGATCTTCGAGGCCATCGGGCTCGGCCGGCGGATGGTCGACCGGTACTTCACCGGCACGGTCTCGCGGGTCGGTGGCCTCGAGCTGCCCGACCTGCACGACGAGATCGCCGAACGGCACCTGGCCGCGTTCCCGGTCGACCCGCACGTCGCTGCACAGGAGCTCGATCCCGGCGGCGAGTACCAGCAGCGCCGCCGTGGTGAGCACCACGCGTGGAGCCCGGACACGATCGTGAAGCTGCAGCGGGCCGTGCGCGACGACTCCTACGAGACGTTCCGCGCCTACGCCGAAGCGCTCGACGCCTCCACTCGCCTGCAGACGCTCCGCGGCCTGTTCGAGATCGTGCCCGCCTCGTCGCCGATCCGGCTCGAGGAGGTCGAGCCGTCGTCCGCGATCGTCAAGCGGTTCGCCACCGGCGCGATGAGCCTCGGGTCGATCTCGCCCGAGGCGCACGAGACGATCGGCATCGCGATGAACCGGCTCGGCGGGCGCTCGAACACCGGCGAGGGCGGCGAGGATCTGGTGCGGTCGGTTCCCGACGCGAACGGCGATCTGCGCCGATCTGCCATCAAGCAGGTGGCATCAGGTCGCTTCGGCGTGACCGCGAAGTACCTCCGTGACGCGGATCAGCTGCAGATCAAGGTCGCCCAGGGCGCGAAGCCGGGGGAGGGCGGTCAGCTGCCCGGGCACAAGGTCGACGCGCTGATCGCGCGGCTGCGCCACTCGACACCGGGCGTCGGGCTGATCTCGCCGCCGCCGCACCACGACATCTACTCCATCGAGGATCTCGCCCAGCTGATCCACGATCTCAAGTCGGTCAACCCGGCCGCGGAGATCTCGGTCAAGCTGGTCGCCGAGGCAGGCGTGGGCACCATCGCGGCCGGCGTCGCCAAGGCCAAGGCCGAGCACATCGTGATCGCCGGCCACGACGGCGGCACGGGCGCCTCGCCGCTGTCGTCGCTCAAGCACGCCGGCCTGCCGTGGGAGCTGGGCCTCGCGGAGACGCAGCAGGTGCTCGTCATGAACGGCCTCCGCGGCCGCGTGCGCCTGCAGGTCGATGGCGGTTTGCGCACCGGGCGCGACGTGCTGATCGGCGCTCTGCTGGGCGCCGAGGAGTTTGCGTTCTCGACCGCTCCGCTGATCGCGATGGGCTGCGTGATGATGCGCGTCTGCCACCTGAACACGTGCCCGGTCGGCATCGCGACGCAGGATCCCGAGCTGCGCCGCCGGTTCACCGGCCTGCCCGACCACGTGGTGCGCTACCTGCTGTTCGTGGCGGAGGGGGTGCGCGAGCTGATGGCGTCGGTCGGCGTGCGGCGGTTCGACGACCTCGTCGGCCGCACCGACCTGCTGCGTCCCGCCAACGCCGACCGCTGGCCGTGGCTGAAGGATCTCGACCTCGAGCCGCTGCTGCACCGGCCGGGGGCGCCCGGGCCGCGCACGCGCACCGAGCGGCAGGACCACGGCCTCGAGGTGGCGGCCGACCACCGCTGGATGGTCGCCGTCGGCGCGGCCGAGCGCGGCGAGGCGGTCGAGATCTCCGACGCCGTGCGCAACACCGACCGCTCCGTCGGCGCGATGCTGGCGGGTGAGCTGGCCGCGTTCCAGCTCGCCGACGACGCCGTCTCGATCCGGCTCGACGGCACGGGCGGCCAGAGCTTCGGCGCGTTCGCCGTCCGCGGCATGACGCTCGCGCTGGCCGGCGTGGTGAACGACTACTGCGGCAAGGGCCTGTCCGGCGGCCGCCTGATCGTGGCGCCCGCCACCGACGCGGGCTACGTCGCCGAGGACAACGTCGTCTGCGGCAACGTCGCGCTGTACGGCGCGACATCGGGCGAGGCGTTCTTCCGCGGCCTCGCAGGCGAACGGTTCTGCGTGCGCAACTCGGGCGCGACCGCGGTCGTGGAGGGTGTCGGCGACCACGGCTGCGAGTACATGACCGGGGGCGTGGTGGTCGTGCTGGGGCGCATCGGGCGCAACTTCGCGGCCGGCATGTCGGGCGGCATCGCCTACCTGCTCCGCGCCGGTCTGCGCACCGACCTGATCAACGACGACTCGGTGGCGCTGGTGGAGGTCGAGGATCCCGACGCCCTGACCGCGCTCCTGGAGCAGCACGTCAAGCTCACCGGCAGCGCCGTCGCCGCTCGTCTGCTGGCGCGGCCCAACGATCTGGCCGAGGCGTTCGTGCAAGTGCTGCCGCACGATCTGCGGCGGGCGCGTCAGGCCGCGCTCGAGGTGTCGGCGGTGACGGCATGACCGACCCCCGCGGCTTCCTCCAGCTGCAGCGCCGCGTCGCGCCGTACCGGCCGGTCGACGAGCGCCGGGCCGACTGGCGCGACGTCAACGGCTCGCCCGCCGAGGGACTCGTGCGCGAGCAGGCGCGGCGCTGCATGGATTGCGGCGTGCCGTTCTGCCACACCGGCTGCCCGCTCGGCAACCTGATTCCCGACTGGAACGACCTCGTCGAGCGTGGCCGCTGGCGCGAGGCGCACGAGCAGCTCGACGCAACGAACAACTTCCCCGAGTTCACCGGCAAGCTGTGCCCCGCGCCGTGCGAGGAAGCCTGCGTGCTGACCATCAACGACGATCCGGTCACGATCAAGCAGGTCGAGATGGCGATCGCCGACCGGTCGTTCGACGAGGGCTGGGTCGTTCCGCGGCCGCCGGTCGCCGAGAGCGGTCGCAGCGTGGCGGTGGTCGGGTCCGGCCCCGCCGGCCTCGCCGCCGCCCAGCAGCTGCGGCGCGTCGGGCACGCCGTGACGGTCTACGAGCGCGACGACCGGCCCGGCGGCCTGCTGCGCTACGGCATCCCCGACTTCAAGCTCGAGAAGGCCATGGTCGACCGCCGCATCGAGCAGCTCGCGGCCGAGGGTGTCATGTTCCGCTGCGGTGAGGACGTGGTCGATGCCGGCGCCCTGCGCTCGCAGCACGACGCCGTCGTGCTGGCCACCGGGGCGCAGCGGCACCGTGACCTCGCGCTGCCCGGTCGCGGCCTCGCGGGCATCGAGCTGGCCATGCCCTATCTCGTGGCGTGCAACCGCCGAGGGGCCGATCTCGACGCGGGGCCGATCGTCGCCTCGGGCCTGCGCGTGGCCATCCTCGGCGGCGGCGACACGAGTGCCGACTGCCTCGGCTCAGCTCACCGCGAAGGCTGTGCGTCGGTGGTCGAGATCGCGCACGGCACCGAGCCGCCCGTCGAGCGATCGCCGATGCAGACCTGGCCGCGCTGGCCGCGCCTGAAGCGCTCGTACGCGGCGCACGGGGAGGGCGGCGATCGCCGCTACGCCTTCGAGACCGTCGAGTTCGTCGGCCGCGACGGGCGCGTGACCGGGCTCCGTGGCGCCGGCGGCGACGTGATCGAGGTCGACCTCGTGCTGGTCGCGGTCGGGTTCACCGGCGTCGAGGAGGACCTCGGCGTGGCGCTGACGCCTCGCTCGACGGTGGCCGTCGACGCGGCGTTCGCGACGTCGCTGCCGGGCGTGTTCGCCGCCGGCGACTGTGTCCGTGGCGCCGACCTGATCGTGTCCGCGATCGCCGACGGCCGCGAGTGCGCCCGCGAGGTCGACCGCTTCCTGACCGGTTCCACCACGCTGGCGTTCCGGGATCGCCCGACCCTCGTACACTCCAACGATGTCTGAACTCGTCTCCACTGCAAACGCCGTCTGGCAGGGCGGCCTCGCCGATGGCTCCGGCACCGTGTCCCTCGCGAGCGGCGCGGCCGGTCCGCTCCCCGTCTCGTGGGCCAGCCGCACCGAGGCGGCCAACGGCCAGACCAGCCCCGAGGAGCTGATCGGCGCCGCGCACGCCTCGTGCTACTCGATGGCGCTCTCGCACGAGATCGCGAGCGCCGGCGGCACGCCGAAGGAGCTCGACGTGACCGCGAAGGTGACCTTCGCGGGAGGCATCACCGGTATCGCGCTGTCCGTCTCGGGCTCGGTCGACGGACTCGACGCCGACGGCTTCGCGAAGGCGGCGCAGTCGGCCAAGGAGAACTGCCCCGTCTCGCGCGCGCTCGCGGTGCCGATCACGCTCACCGTCAACTGACGGTGAGCGCCGCTTAGCGGCCGCTTCCGCAGACCTTCAGGCCGTACGCGCCGGCGACCCTCTGCGCATCCTGGACCTTCGCCTGGTTCGTCTGCGTGTACGCCTGGATGGCGGCGGTGTCGCCCGTCTTCGCGACCTTCTTGAGCCCCTCCGCAAGCGTGACCTGGAGGCGCGCCGCCTCGACGACGGCAGCGGCGCGAGCAGCCTCCTCCGGCTGTGGCGTAAGCGTCGTCAGGTCGTCGACCTCTCGCGAGAAGATGCGGATCAGCGAGTCCAACTGGATCACCAGCGCGGAGGCGGTCTCGGGCGCCGGCAGGTCGGCGATCTCGGCCTTGGAGCGGCTGCAGATGTCGTCGGCCGCGGACACCCACTCGGTCTTCGTGAGGCGGCCGCCGTTGCCGGCCGGCGACGCCGCGTAGCCGCCGCACCCGGCGAGGGTCGTGGCCGCGAGGGCGATGCAGACCAGCCGGGCGGCACTCATTCCGCGCCCGCGCAGACCCTCGTGCCGAGCTGCTTCGCGAGCGCCTTGGCCCGCACGTCGGCGGCCCTGTTCTGCTTCACGTAGTCGTTGATCGCCGCCGGGTCGCCGCCGGCCGCGACCTTCACGAGGCCGTTCGCCACGCGGACGACATCGTCGAGCGTGGTGCGGAGCTCCTTCACCAGCACCTCGTCACCGACGGGCGCCGGCAGCGCCTTCAGGTCGTCGCGCTCGCGCCCGACGATGGCGGCGGCCTTCTTCGCGTACGCCGGCAGGTCGGCCAGTCCGTTCGGCTGCCCGAGCTCTTTCACGGCGTCATCCGCCTTCTGGCAGACGGCGTCGGCCTGCTGCACGAAGGAGGCGCGGGTCAGCGCCTGACCCGCCGACGGCGTCTTCTTGGAGTCGCCGCAGCCGGCTGCAAGCAGGACCAGGGGCACGAGGATGATCAATCGGCGCAACTAGAATCCGTCCGTGGACGAGCATAGCCTGCAGGTCCTCGAGCTCGATGCGATCCGCGAGCTGCTCGCGGACGAGACGTCGTTCGCCGGCGGGCACGAGCTGGCCATGGCGATCAGCCCTTCGACGGATGCGCTCGTGGTCGCGCGGCGCCAGGCCGAGACCGCCGAGGCGGTGGTGCTGATCGACGGCGGCGCGCCGCGTCTGTCCGGCGCGCACGACGTCCGTCCCGCGGCCACTGCCGCGGTCCGGTCGGCCGTGCTGCAGCCCGACCAGCTGGCCGCGATCGCCGACACGGCACGCGCCGGCCTCGACGTCCGGCGGGTGCTCTCGGCGCGCGACGACGTACCGCGGCTGACCGCGATCGCCGGCGCCGTGGAGGTGTCGCTGGAGGGTCTCGCTTCCCGTCTCGAGGCGGCGGTCGAGCCCGACGGCAGCCGTCTGCGCGACAGCGCGTCGCCGCGCCTGCGCGGTCTGCGGCGCGAGATCTCGCAGGCCCGCGGTCGCGCGACCGACCGGCTCCGGCTGCTCGCTGCGCAGCTGAAGGCGCACCTGCAGGAGGACTTCGTGACGGAGCGCGGCGGGCGCCCCGTGCTCGCCGTCCGAGCCTCGAGCCGCTCGGCCGTGCCCGGCATCGTCCACGACACGTCGGGGTCGGGTCAGACGCTGTTCGTCGAGCCGTTCGCGATCGTCGAGGCGCAAAACGCGATCCGCGAGCTGGCGGCCGCCGAGCGCGAGGAGATCGATCGCATCCTGGCCGAGCTGTCGGCGCTCGTCCGTGTCGCCGCGCCTGACCTGATCGAGTGCGTCGACGCGCTCGCGCACATCGACCTCGCGCTCGCCGCCGGCGGCCTCGCGAAACGCCTCGGCGGCTGTCCGGTCGAGATCGCCGACGACGTCTGGCTGGTGGAGGCGCGGCACCCGCTGCTCGACCGGGCGGTGGCGGTGCCGATCGACCTCGACCTCCGCGGTATCCGCGGCGTGGTCGTGTCCGGGCCGAACACCGGCGGCAAGACCGTCGGCATGAAGACGCTCGGCCTGGCCGCCCTGATGCACCAGTGCGGGCTTCGTCCGCCCGCCCTTCGTGCGACCCTGCCGGTGTTCGACGAGGTGCTCGCCGACATCGGCGACGAGCAGTCGATCGCGATGAGCCTGTCGACCTTCTCCGGGCACATCCGCAACCTCACGCAGATCCTCGCGCGGTCGGGCGATCGGTCGCTGGTGCTGCTCGACGAGGTGGCCGCCGGTACCGATCCGCACGAGGGTGCGGCGCTGGCGCGGGCGCTGCTGGAGCGGCTCGTCGAGCGCGGCGCGCTGGTGATGGCGACGACGCACTACCCCGAGCTGAAGGAGTGGGCGAGCGCGACGGCGGGCGTCATCAACGCCGCCGTCGGGTTCGATCCGGAGACGCTCGCGCCGACGTACCGGATCACGCTCGGCCGTCCCGGCGCGTCGCACGCGCTGCAGATCGCCGAGCGGCTCGGTCTCGGCGATGGCGTGCCCGAGCGCGCGCGAGCGCGGATGGCACCCGAGCGGCTGCGTGTCTCCCAGCTGCTGGCGGAGGCGGCCGGTGCCGAGCGCGATGCGGCCGAGGTGTTGCGCGGTGCGCGCGTGGCGGGCGAGCAGGCGGAGGAGGTGCTGGCCGGTGCGCAGCGGCGCGAGCGCGAGCTGCGCGACGCGCTGGAGGCCGTGCGGTCCGGGGCGCAGGCCGAGCGCGAGCGGGCTCGCGCCGAAGCCGAACGTCAGCTGGGCGACTACCGGCGCGAGCTGGATGTGCTGCGCGGCGAGATCCGCGAGGCCCGTCGGCACGAGAGCGAGCGCGGTCGGGCGACGTCCGAGGCGGCCGACCAGGCGCTGCGCGAGCGCGACCGCAGCCTCGACCGCGCGTCGCGGCGGACCCGGACCGCCCAGGACGCGCTGGAGGCCGCGCTGACCGAGCCGCCCGTGCCGATCACGCGCCCGCTGGCGGTCGGCGACCCGGTGATCGCGCCGTCGCTCGGCGTCCGTGGCACGATCACGGAGATCAGCGGCGAGGAGGCCGAGGTGCACGGCGGCAAGCTCCGCATCAAGGTGCCGTTGGCGCGGCTGCAGCCCGATCCGCGCGGCGGCGTCACGCGCGACGAGCAGGAGCCGCAGGTGCAGGTGAAGGTCGCCCGCGGCGCACCGGTCGAGTTCCAGATCGACCTTCGCGGCCGGACTGCCGACGAGGCGCGCGAGGAGGTCAGGCGCTACGTCGACCAGGCGCACCTGTCCGGGCGGGACGAGGTCGAGATCGTGCACGGCCGCGGCACGGGCGCCGTCCGTAAAGCGGTGCGCGAGGAGCTCGCCCAGCATCCGCTGGTGGCGTCGACGACGTCGGTCAGTGCCGACGGCGCAACGCTCGTGAAGCTCGAGTAGACCCCACGCATCGCAAGCCGTCGAGCGCCTCACCCGCGCAACTCCGAGAGCCGAATGCCCACCCGAAATCCGCGGCACCAGCGCAGCCCCGCCCGCAGCAGCGCGAAGCGCCAAGCGCCAGCCCTACCGACGCGCGCTCTACCACGAAACTGCAACGCCTGATACCGAACAGAGCGGCACCTACCAACCAGGTGCCAGGCACCTGAATCGATGCATAGGAGCCCGACCCGGGTCATGCCCCGATACTTGGTGGAGATTCGGAGGGCCGTTGAGTTGGGGCGGTAGCGTCGGCCATCGGTTCTCCGGTCGACCCTGGCTAAAGGGAACATCGACGAGGAGGACACGATGGCCGACGACGGAATCGTCGCTCTGCGCGAGGCGTTGGGCAAGATCCTGGAGTGCGATCACGCTGATCTGCTGCGCGAGGGCGTGGCGCTGCTGTATCGCGAGTTGATGGAAGCA
>JBBQFB010000127.1:0-10527 GCA_038321545.1 Gaiellales bacterium | reverse complement strand
GCGCCTCCTGCACGATGCGGTAGGCCGTGCGGCCCAGCGCGGGCGGGAGGTCAGCGACGGCCTGCTGATCGAGGTCGAGCGTGATCCTCGCGCCGGCCTCACCCCATTCCTTCACGAGCAGCGGGACGGCGCTGAGCGTCGGCTGCGGCGGCTCGGGCGCCAACGGCCCGCTGGCGCCTCCCGCGCGCCCGGCCTCCTCGTCGCCAGCGTCTGCAAGGGCGTCGCCCACGCGCATCACGCCGATGACGGTGCGCAGCTCCTCAAGCGCGTCGTGCGCGGTCGCGCGGATCACGCCAGCGGCCCGCGCGATGTCGGCCGGCGGTGCGTCCGGGCGGAACTCGAGGGCACCCGCGTGGATCGACAGCAGCGACATCCGATGGGCGAGCACGTCGTGCATCTCGCGCGCGATCCGGGTGCGCTCGGCGTGGCGGGCGCCCTCGATGCGCAGCAGCTCCTCGGCCTGCAGCCGGCGCGCGCTCTCGCGCTCGGCGTGGCCGCGCCCGCGGACGAACATGCCCGACAGGGCGAGCGCTGCCGTACCCAGCCCACCGACCAGGAAGTACGCCACCGGCGGCATCGAGGTGTCCTCGGGGTGCACGGCGTGGTAGATCGGCAGCGTGACGAGCTTCAGCCCGGCGACGAGCACCGCCAGCTGCCAGCGTCGCCGCGCGGCGACGGTGAACAGCAGGACCCACCCGCCGGCCGTCGCGGACGAAGAGATGGCCAGGATCGGGAGCGTCGCGACGGCGAGGAGGAACGGCACGCGGCGCCGCCACCAGAGCGCGAGGCAGACCGCGGCGCCGCCGATCGCATCGGCGACGAGCAGCTGACCGTCCAGCCCTCCGTGGGCGTTGCTGATCAGCCCGGCAGTGCCCAGCCCGGCTGCCATCAGGAACAGCCCGACGTCGATCGCCCACTCGCGCTGCGTGCGCGGACCGGGCGGCCCGTCGTCCTCGTCGCCGCTGACGAGCCGCGCGAGCAGGGGACGAAGGGCGTCGGTCATCGCAACCCACCCTAGACGTTGCGCCTGCGGTTGAACACCCGACCGAAGTCGATCGCGACACCGACTTTGGTCGCTCGATGACCGCCCTGTGGCCAATGGAAACCACCCCGCTCGCAGCCCACGCTGGGTACGTGCTGAATCCCACCCCGCAGCGAACCGGAGCCGACATGCTTGCCCGCCTCACTCACTCCATCGTCCGACACCGCTGGCCGGTGATCGGCGCCTGGCTGGTGCTGACCCTCTTCGGCGGATTCGCCGCCGCGCAGGTGTCGAACCGCTGGCTGCAGTCATTCTCGATCCCGGGGCACGCCGCGTACGAGGCGAACCAGCGCACCCTCGAGCAGTTCGGCACCGGCCAGCGCCCGCCGGTCGTCGTCGTCTTCCACACGAGCGGCGATGCGACCACGAGCGCCCCGATCCGGACGGCGATGGATCGCGCCGCACGGGCCAACCCGGGGGCGCGCACGAGCTCCTACTTCTCCACGCGCAGCCTCGCCTACGTGTCGCACGACCGGCACACGGCGTTCCTGAACATCTACCCGCCGGGCGCGGCGATCTTCGACGCGCCGAGCGGCGCCGAGGCTACCCGGACCGCTGCGGCCGCCGGACTGCCGGCCTCGATCACCGTGCACGTGACCGGCCACGACCCGCTCGCCGAGGCCACCAAGCACGGTGACACCGGCGGTCCGAGCGTGCTGCTCGAGGCGCTCATCGGCGGCCTCGGCGCGCTCGTGATCCTGCTGTTCGTGTTCGGCACGCTGCCGGCGGTGCTGATGCCGCTGGTGGTCGCCGTGTCCGCGATCCTCAACACGTTCTCGTTGGTCTGGGCGCTGACGTACCTGACGAACGTCTCGATCATCGTGCAGTTCCTGATCGTGTTCGTCGGGCTCGGCATCGCGATCGACTACGCGCTGCTGGTGATCTTCCGCTTCCGCGAGGAGCTGCGAACGCAGAACGACGTCGAGGCCGCGCTCGTCGAGACGATGACGCACGCGGGCCGCTCCGTGATCGTCTCGGGCACGACCGTCGCGGTCGGCCTGCTCTCGCTGGTCGTGCTGCCGCTGCCCTTCATCCGCTCGATCGGCGTCGGTGGCCTGCTCATCCCGGCCGTCTCGGTGATCGCCACGATCACGCTGCTGCCGGCCCTGCTGTCCGTGATCGGCGAGCGCATCAACAGCCTGCGGCTGCTGCCGAAGCGCCTGGTCGACAACGGGCGTCCCGAGGACGGCGGCTGGGGCCGCTGGGCACGCCTGGTCAATCGCCGGCCGCTCGCTGCTGCGATCACGGGCATCACGATCGTCGTCGCGCTGGCCGCGATCGGCACGCAGCTGAACCCGAACGAGGCACAGCTGAGGTCGTACTCCGGCACCGCCGACGCGATGGTCGGCCGCGACCAGCTGCAGTCCGCCGGCATCACCGCGGGCGTCATGAAGCCGTTCGACGTGCTGGTGGAGAACGGCGCCGATCCGGCGCCGATCGCCGCGCAGCTGAGCGCCGTGCAGGGCGTCACCGGCGCGGCTGCGCCCGCCGCCTGGCGGACCGGAAACACCTCGATCATCGAGGCCTTCCCAGACACCGACGGCGCCTCGGCCGGCATCCAGACGATCATCGATCGCGTCCACGTCACCCTCCGGGGCACGAGCGCCACGCTGGGCGGCACGGCTGCCGCCGACCGCGACTTCGTACACGCGCTCTACGGCAACTTCCCCTACGTGCTGGCGTTCGTGCTGGTGCTGACCCTGATCCTCCTCACCCGTGCGTTCCGGTCGATCGTGCTGGCGGTCAAGGCGGTGCTGCTCAACCTCCTCTCGCTCGCCGCCACGTTCGGGATCCTGGTCTTCGTCTTCCAGGACGGGCACGGATCGTCGCTCTGGAGCCTCGACGCCCTCGGCGCCATCAATGCCTGGGTGCCGCTGCTGGTGTTCGCGTTCCTGTTCGGCCTCTCGATGGACTACGAGGTGTTCATGCTGACCCGCATCCGCGAGGCCTACGACGAGACCGGCTCGACCGAGCGCGCGATCGAGCTCGGCCTCGCCCGCACCGGCAAGCTCGTCACCAGCGCCGCGCTGATCCTGATGTTCGCGTTCCTGGTGCTCTCCACCAGCCCCGGCATCGAGAACAAGCAGATCGCGATCGGCCTCGCCGCCGGCATCATCTTCGACGCCACGGTGATCCGGGCCCTGCTCGTGCCGTCGCTGATGCGCCTGATGGGCCGGGCGAACTGGTGGATGCCCCGCTGGACGAGCGCGGCCCTCCGCATCCGGCAGCCGGAGGTGGACGCGAACGTCGCGACCGGCACCGTCTGAGGCGCGACGCATCGCGGGCCGGGCTCCGTCACGGAGCCCGGCCCGCAGCGCGTTCCGGGGTCAGAAGATGGCGATCGGGTTCCAGGGCGAGCCGGTGCCGCCGGGCAGCCGCAGCGGCAGGCCGACGACCATGAACTCGGAGCGCCCCTCCTCCTCGCAGGCCTTCGCGAGATCCTCGAACTGGAGGCTGTCGCTGACCAGCATGCCCATGGCGACGACCTGCAGCGGGTGGATCGGATAGCCCATGCCGTCGACGACGCTGGGGACGGTCTCGCCGTCGCCGTCGGGCAGGAACGCCGCAAGCCGCCGCTCGTGCATCCACGGGATCGCGTCGATGTGGATGCCCGCCTTGCCCTCGCCGGTTGGCGGCGGGCCGTTGTCCCAGGCGCCGAGCTCGAGGCGGCGGCGGTGGTGTCCGGTGCGCAGCACGAGGAAGTCGCCCTCGCCGAGCTCGAGGCCGGTCGCTGCGAGGCACTGCTCGAGCTCGGCCCGGTCGACTGCATCGCCGGGCTCGAGCCACTTCACGCCGCGCAGCTTCGGGATGTCGAGCAGCACGCCCCGGCCGACGATGCCCTTGTGGTACGCGTCCATGTCCTGCTCGGTCGCGCCCGTCGACGTGACGACCTCCTCGGCCGGCCGACCGTTGTAGGTGAGGCCGTTGTAGGAGATGTGGCACAGCGCGTCGACGTGGGTGTGGCAATCGCCGTGGGCCGCCATGCCGAGGAAGTCGAGCGCGAAGCGCACCTTGCTGCCGTCGACCGGCACGTCGTGGCCCTGCATGAGGAAGTGGATCGCCTGGTTCGGGTTGTCAGGCCCGGCCACCTTGTTGATCGGGATCGCCATCGAGACGCGCCGCCCCGACTGCACCAGCGCCGCCGCCTCGGCGACCTTGGCCGGCGTGACGTAGTTCATCGTGCCGATCTCGTCATCCGGCCCCCACCGGCCCCAGTTCTTCACGGACTCGAACACCCGCTCGAACTCGGCCACATCCACCTTGCCGCTCATCTCGACCTTCCCCATCGGCGATCGTCCGACGCGGAGCGTAGGTGCGGTCTCCGGCGACCACAAGGCGCCGCCCGGCGTCGGCCTCCGACGCGTGATCCGGGTCGCCGAGGGTCTGGGCGACGTACGGTTCCGAGGATGAGCGCGACCATCCTCGCCCGATCGCTCGCCGCCGGCCATGCCGATCGCGTGCTGTTCGAGAACCTCGACCTGATCGTCGCACCCGGCGACCGGGTGGGGCTGGTCGGCGCGAACGGGGCCGGTAAGACAACGCTGCTGCGCATGCTCGCCGGACTCGTCGAGCCGGAGGCCGGCGAGGTGCGCCTGTCCCCCGCCACGGCCACGGTCGGGTATTTGCCGCAGGAGCCCGAGCGGCGTCCGGGCGAGACGGTCGGCGACCTGCTGCGGCGACGCACCGGCGTCGGGCCGGCCGAGACGGCGATGCAAGCGGCGACCGCGGCGCTGGCCGACGGCACGGCCGGGGCCGAGGCGCCGTACGCGATCGCACTCGAGCGGTGGCTCTCGCTCGGCGGCGGCGATCTGGACGAGCGGGCCGCGGCACAGGTCGCGACGCTCGGGTTCCGGAGCGGCCTCGCGACGCCGATGACGACGCTCTCGGGTGGAGAGGCGGCGCGCGTCTCGCTCGCCTCCCTGCTGCTGAGCCAATACGACGTGTTC
Source organism: Gaiellales bacterium (assembly GCA_038321545.1). Taxonomy (GTDB): domain Bacteria; phylum Actinomycetota; class Thermoleophilia; order Gaiellales; family F1-60-MAGs149; genus VFJZ01. The sequence goes on along the minus strand of JBBQFB010000127.1, from coordinate 5,538 downwards.
CTGCTCGACGAGCCGACGAACGATCTCGACCTCGACGGCCTCGAGCGCCTCGAGACGCTCGTCGCCGGCCTGAAGGCGGCGACCGTGATCGTCAGCCATGACCGGGAGTTCCTGGCTCGCACCGTCAACCGCGTCGTCGAGCTCGACCTCGCCCAGCGCCAGGTCAACGTCTACGGCGGCGGCTACGAGAGCTACCTGGCCGAACGGGAGCTGGCCCGGCGCCACGCACGCGAGGCGTACGACGAGTACAGCGACGTCCGGGCCGGGTTGGAGGGACGCGCGCGGACGCAGCGCGACTGGGCCGACAAGGGCGTGCGAAACGCCCGCCGGAAGGCGCCCGACGGCGACAAGATCGGGCGGAACAAGCGGGTCGAGACGACCGAGAAGCAGGCGGCCAAAGCACGCCAGACCGAGCGCCTGATCGAGCGCCTCGACGTCGTGGAAGCGCCGCGGCGCGAGTGGGACCTGCGCATGGAGATCGCTGCGGCACCGCGCTCGGGCGCAGTCGTCGCCGCCCTCGACGAGGCGGTCGTCCACCGCGGCGCGTTCACGCTCGGACCGGTCTCGCTCCAGATCGACTGGGCCGACCGCGTGGCCGTCACGGGAGCGAACGGCTCCGGCAAGTCGACGCTGCTCGCGGCGCTGCTCGGCCGCGTCCCGCTCGCCGCCGGGCGCGCGCACCTCGGGCCCGGGGTGGTGGTCGGAGAGATCGACCAGGCGCGCCAGCGTTTCCTCGGCGACGAGTCGCTGCTCGACGCCTTCTGCGCCGCCGCGCCGGCGGTACTGCCGACCGAGGCGCGCACGCTGCTCGCGAAGTTCGGGCTGCGGGCCGACCACGTCGTGCGGCCCGCGGGAACGCTCTCGCCCGGCGAGCGGACACGCGCCGGCCTCGCGCTCCTGCAGGCGGCCGGCGTGAACCTGCTCGTCCTGGACGAGCCGACGAACCATCTCGACGTGCCCGCCATCGAGCAGCTCGAGGAGGCGCTCGCCTTTTTCGCCGGCACGCTCCTGCTGGTCACGCACGACCGGCGGATGCTGCAGGCCGTCGCCACGACGCGCCACGTGGAAGTCGTGGCCGGGCAGGCGCACGAGCGCTGATCCGCGTCTGCCCGGAGCGGGTGCCGGGATTGCCGGCTCTCCGGTAGCGGCGTATGCTCGCCCGGTGAGCGACCCTCGGGCCCTCATCGAGCGACTGACAGCCGCGCAGAACGCACACGACCTCGAAGGGATGCTCGCCTGCGTCCACGAGGACTACCGCAGCGTGCAGCCGCTGTTTGCTGACCGCACCTTCCAGGGCATCGACCAGGTGCGCGCCAACTGGTCGGCGGTGCTCGGCGGCGTCCGCGACTTCCACGCGCAGGTGCTGCGATCCGCGGTGGACGGCGACACCGTCTTCGTGGAGATCCACTGGACCGGTACCAGGACCGACGGCACGCTGCTCGACGACCGCGGTGTCCTCATCTTCGGCATCCGTGCCGACCGCATCGCGTGGGGTCGTCTCTACGTCGGCGAGGTCGAGCGGGAGAGCGCCGGCATCGACGCAGTCGTCCGCCGTATGGCGGGTACCGATGCGCACGGGGCAGACGCGGGCGGCTGAATCGCCGGCCGGCTCCTGGTCGATCTTCAGCGTCAGGCGCTTCAGCGGTGCGGTGTCACCCCGGGCGCAGGACCGCCGTGTACCGCGACCTGGTCGAGACGCGCGAACCAGACGTCGCCGTCGCCGACGCCAGCTCGACGAGCGTTCGCAGGCGTGCGAACCGCGCCGCCCGGCCGTCACGGTGCTCCGCCGTCCAGCCGGGCATGAAGAGCGTGCCGGAGTCGCGGTGATCGCCTCCCTGCAGTCGTAGCGCGACGGGCATCGGTGTGGACAGCCACACCGAGCCGGCGAGCGGGCCTCATTTGCTCGTTCTGCGCTGGATGCGAGCCTGATCTGGCACGCAACCGACGCAGAAGGGCTTCGCCATGGAAGCTGCACCGACCCCGCACCCCCGGATCGATTCGCCGAGTCGTCTCTCGCCTTTCCAACGCACGCTGGTCGTGCTTCTGCTCGGCACGGCCGTGGTCGTGCTCGCCCACCGCGTGGGTGCGAACTTCAGCTCCTGGAGCGGATTGCAAGGATCGGGAGTGACTGCGACCCAGACGCGGACCGTGCCCTCCTTCAGCGAGATCGACCTCGCCGGGGCCAGCGCCATCAACGTGCAGGTGGGCGACGTGCAGACGGTCGTCGTCCACGCCGACGACAACCTGATCGAGCGCGTCACGACCGAGGTCAGAGACGGAACACTGGTGGTCGAAGAGACCGGGCGCTTCTCGACGAGTAGCCCCCTGACGGTCGACGTCACCGTCCCGACCCTGGCCGCAGTCACGCTGTCCGGCAGCGGCCATGTGCGCGTCGCCGGTGTCCGGGCCGGCGACTTCACCGTGCGGGTCTCGGGCAGCGGACAGATGATCGTCGCCGGACAGGTGGAGCGTCTCGACGCGAGCCTGCCGGGCTCCGGCAACGTGCTGCTGCGAGGGCTCACGGCGCGGGACGTCACGGCGACGGTCGCCGGCTCGGGGCACCTCGAGGTGTGGGCCTCGATGTCCCTGGACGCGTCGATACCCGGCAGCGGGGAGATCGTCTACGCCGGCCATCCGGCGACCGTGCGGCAGAGCATCAGCGGCAGCGGTGCCGTGGTCGAAGGATGACGCCTCACGGCAACGCGCCCGTCACCCGTCTCAGTCCACAGGGAGCACTCGAACATGGCCACCACGGTTCACATCCACGGCACGTCCGCCACGGCGAAGATCAGGCATCCGATGATCGTCTTCGGCCTCGTCTTCGCGACGCTCGGCGTCTACTACATCGTTTGGTACTACAAGGTCAACCGGGAGCTGCGCGACCTCGGTCGCGCGACGGGCGAGTTGACACGGCTCGGCAGGAGACCCTTCGTCTCGCTGCTGGCGATCACGCTCGGATGGCTCATCCTCGTCCCGCCGTTCGTGTCGGCCTATCGAACGTTCCAGCGCATCGGGGCGGCGCAGGACGTCACTGGCACGAACGGGCGCGTGGAAGTCTGGATCGGATTCGCGCTCTACCTGGTGGGATTGTTCACGTTGCCCGTCGAGCTCGTGTACGCGCAGAACGAGCTGAACCGGGTCTGGCGGCGGGAAACCGCTCGGGCACCCGGGCCGGTATCTGCCGTGGCCGCCACGTAGGCGGCCGGTGGTCGCCGCGGCCGCTCCCCGGCCGATCGTCAGACGGGTCTCGAAACGCCGACTCCGCTGACGCCGACTCGAGACGTTGCGCCTCCTATCATCCGCTCATGGTTACGGCGGCGGAGACGGAGGACGACGGCGCGCGCCGCCTGCCGCCCGACGACACGCCGCTCGCCCGGCTGCTGAGCCTCCGGAACCTGGCCGCACTGAGCCTCGTCCACTGCGTGCTGTTCACCGGGCTGATGTTCTGCGCGTTCGTGATCGGCCATCCGCAGCCGGTGACCTTCATCTTCGGGTTCACGCACGGCGTCCTGTACCTCGTGATGTCGATCGCCGTCGGCGTCGCCGCGAAGCTGCGGACGGTGTCGCCGACGACGGCCATCGTCGTCATCGTGCTCGGCGCAGCCGGCCCGTACTTCGGCGCCTTCGACCTCGTTCGCGAGGAGCGCAAGCGACGCCGGGCGCTCCTCGCGACGTCCAGCGTCGACTGACCGCACCGCCGCGCCCACGCCTTCGCCTTGCCCAGCAAGCCAGCAGACCCGCGAGGCAGCGCCGGCCCCTCCCGTCCCGACAACGTTTGACCAAGGGGCTACAGGGAAACGGAAGGGTCCAACCCGGATAGGAGGACCCAATGGGTCTCAAGGACGAAGCCGAAGGCAAGCTGCACGAGGCCGAGGGCAAGCTGACCGGCGACGACGCGAAGCAGGCCCAGGGCAAGGCCGAGCAGGCGAAGGGCGACATCAAGGACGCGGGACACGCCGCGGCCGATGCCGTCCGCGACGCAACCGATCGCTAGACCGCTTTCCCGAAGCGGGCCGTCCGCACCGCCGATCGGCGGTGTCGCGACGGCCCGCTTCGTGTGTTCGACCGCGTTTTCGACGCCGGGGAACGGGAAGCGAATCAGATGCGCGCAATCGAAAGGCTCCCATGATCCTCCGAATCGACCGTCTCCTGACGGAGCTCCCCCCTCCGTCGGATCCCGACCCGAACGGTGCCGCCGCCGTCCAGGAGCTCCTGGGTGGCAAGTTCGGCGAGATGTCGACCTTCATGAACTACACGTTCCAGTCGTTCAACTTCCGCAACCGGCAGGGGGCGCGACCGTTCTACGACCTCGTGGCGAACATCGCGGCCGAGGAGTTTGCCCACGTCGAGCTGGTTGCGGCGACCATCAACACGATGCTCACCGGGGCCTCGCCGGACGGCCGGTTCGACGTCACCAAGACGCCGCTCGCGGGCGGCACGGGCGCTCACAACCTGCAGCACTTCATCGCCGGCGGTCTCGGCGCGCTGGCGCAGGACTCGATGGCCAAGCCGTGGAACGGCAGCTACGTGTTCTCGTCGGGCGACCTCGTCGAGGACCTCACGCACAACTTCTTCCTCGAGACCGGTGCGCGGAACAACAAGCTGAAGGTGTATGAGATGGTCGACCACCCGGCCGCCCGTGCGCTGACCGGGTTCCTGCTCGTCCGCGGTGGTGTGCACCAGGTCGCGTACGCCCGGGCGCTCGAGAACCTGACGGGTGCGAACATGATGAAGCTGTTCCCGTCGCCGCGGATCCCGACGGACAAGATCCCGGAGTCGAGGAAGCACATGGACCGGGGCGAGCACCTGAAGCTGTACCGGTTCTCGCCCGACGACTACAACGAGCTGCGCGCCGTGTTCAACGGCCCGCACCCGGAGCGGCCGGACGAGGAGCTCGTCGTCATCGATCACGCCCCCGAGGGCGTGCCGGCCCACGACCTGCCGCCGCAGACTGCGGTGTTCGCTCCGGACTACGCGCCCGAGGAGATCGCCGAGATCGCGAAGAAGCTGCGCGTCGCCGCGGGACTGTCCGAGAAGCCGTCCGGTGTCGTCGCGTCGAGCAACGGGAAGCCGTCGGCGGGCCGCAAGCCCGCCGGTCGCAAGTCTGCCGCGACAGGCGCGAAGAAGGCGAAGCGCTAACCAACCGTCCAGGTCGCCGGCCCGCGCGTCTTCGGGCGCGCGGGGTGGCGATATCCGTTTCACCCGCCCGCCAGGGAGATCACCGTGACCCTCGAGAACCACCAGGACACTCCGAACGATGCCGCCACGCCGGATGCCGACCCGATGGAGCAGCGCAACGACGACCCGACCGACCCGGAGCGCGTGCTCCCCGGCGACAGGCCGGCCGAGTCCCGCGAGCCGGGGTACCAGGACATCGACGATCGCGACGGCATGTAGCGGATGGGCACGCACACCGATCGGCACTGGCGATTCGATGACCTCGCCGAGGCCGTCCAGGATCGTCACGGGATCCCGGTCAGTCGATTCGTACTTCCCACGCCGCCTGACGAGAGCTGAGCACGCTCCGCCGCACGCCGC
>JBBQFB010000126.1:0-10545 GCA_038321545.1 Gaiellales bacterium | reverse complement strand
CGCGCCGCGAGTGGACCGGGGAGGTTCACCGCGACGGAGACGACCCGCCGATCGACGAGCGGTCGCATGTCAGACGGGGTCGCGCCGCAGCTGCTGGCTCATGCAGTGCACGCCGCCGCCCGCGAGCAGGAACTGGCTCATGTCCGGGTCGTACACCGTGAAGCCGAGCGCCCGCAGGCGCGCGTTGAGGTCCTTGGACGACGCGACCGACAGCACGCGGTCGTTGCCGAGGGCCACGACGTTGCAGCCGAGCGCCATCGTGTCGGTGAAGCTGACCGGCACGATCTCGATCTTCTTCGACCGCAGCCACGCGACGATCTCGGGATCGGTCGTGTCGAGGCAGACGGCGGCGAGCTTCGGCGCCAGCATGCAGACCATCAGGTCGATGTGGACGTAGAACTCGTCGATCGGCGCGTACTTCACCTCGAAGCCCTCGCGCTCCATCCAGCCACCGACCTGCTTCGCGGCGACCTCCTCGCCGCGGCCGCCGGTATAGCCGATCAGTGCGGTGTCGGGCTCGATCATGTTGAAGTCGCCGCCCTCGAAGTTCCCGGCCGAGACGAGGTCGTAGATCGGGATGTCGTTCTCGAGGTAGAAGCGCAGGGTCGTCGCGTACTCGCCGCGCCGGCGCGGACTTGCCATCTGGCAGATCACCGCGCCGAACGGCGTCATGAAGCTCGAGTCACGCGCGTACACGCCGTACGCCAGCTCGTCGCGCGCCTCGAGCATGTGGATCGCGACGCCGGCGTCACGGTATGCGTCGAGAAACTCGCCGTGCTGCCGGAGCGCGAGCTCCCGGTCGAACACGTACCCCTTGCGGAGCGTCTCGCGCACCAGGGCGGAGTACTGCGCGTTCTCCTCGCCCAGCCAGCGGAACGCGCTCGCGTCGCCGACCAGGACGTCGCGGAGGACACCGAACTCGCTGGTGGCGCCCCAGTGGTCGAGTCGTGGGCTGCCGCCGCCCTCGATGCGGGCGCGGAGCGGCGTGGCGGTGGTGATCTCGGACATCGATGCTCCTTGCTATCCTATCGATCGATAGGCAGATGCTAGCACCTCGAACATCCACGCGCGACCGAATTCTCAAGGAAGCCTCCCGCCTGTTTGCAGAGCGCGGCTACGACGGCACCTCGACACGCCAGATCGCCGACGCGGTCGGCATCCGGCAGCCTTCGCTGTTCCATCACTTCGCGTCCAAGCAGGCGATCATGGAGTCGCTGCTCGACCTCACGTACGCCGCGCCGGCCGTGGTGGCCGAGCGGCTCGCCCGCGCCGCCGGGCCTGCGTCGACGCGGCTCGGCGAGTACGTCCGGTGGGACGTCGACTACACCCTCGGCCTGCCGTACGACCTGTCGGCCGCCGTGGCCGGCGACGTGCTCGAGCAGGCGGCCTTCGCGCGCTTCCGGCACGATCGCGACCGCCTTCACGCGGCGCGCACGCGCATCATCGAGCAGGGCATCGCGTCGGGCGAGTTCGTCGACGTCGACGCGGAGTACGCCCAGCAGCTGGTCGCGGCGATCGCGCTCCAGACCATCCGGCTGCGCCTCGGTGGGCCGGAGGAGGCGGCGGCGTTCGTACTACGCGGGCTGGGGTACGCCGCGGCGGGTGGCGATGTAGACGCCGGCGGCCGCGAGCGCCATGCCGGGCCACGCGAGTAGCGGCATCGTCTCGCCGATCACGATCCAGGCGATCAGCGCGGCACCGGGCGGCACGAGGAACAACAGCGCCGAGACGCGTGACGCCTCGCCGCGCCGGATCATCGCCAGCAGCAGCGTGATCGCGATCAGCGAGTTGCCGATCGCGAGGTAGCCGAGCGCGGCCAGCGAGCGCGTCGTGACCTCGAACCGGAAGCCTTCGAGCAGGATCCCGACCGGCACGAACACGGCCAGCCCGAGCGCGAACTGGATCACGTTGGCCGTCACCGGGTGCGTCCCGCCGCCGAAGCGCTTCTCGTACAGCGTCACGCCGCTCATCGAGACCAGCGCGCCGCACGCGACGATCACGCCGAGCGCCGACTCGGCCTCGATGCTGGAGCGCGCGGCGATCACGATCACGGCGCCCGACAGGCCGAGCACCAGCCCGACCCAGCGCGACGACGTCACCTGCTCGCCGGTCAGCATCGGCGCGAACAGCGCCACCAGGATCGGCTGCATCGACGTGATCAGCGCGACCCCGCCCGCCGACATGCCGAGGTCGAACGCGATGTACGAGCATCCGAAGTAGGCGACCTGGATCCCGAAGCCGACGATCAGCACGTGCATCCACGCGGCGCGGGTACGGGGCCACCCGGGCTGCTTGATGAACAGCAGGGCCGGCGCCAGCAGCGCGATCGCGATCGCGTACCGCAGCCCGAGCAGCGTCATCGGCCCCGTGTACGGCAGCGCGACCTTCGCAGCTGCGTAGCCGCCGGACCACAACACGAGGAAGATCAGCGGCGCCGCACGCACGGTCCGTGACGGTAGTGCATCGGCCCGTGGCACGATCCCGCCCATGGATACCGCCGCAGTCTTCTCCCGTCTCGGGCTCGATCCGGCTGCGCTGCAGTCGGGCGACCTCGAGGTGCGCACGCCGATCACGGGCGAGGTGATCGCCCGCATCGCGTCGTCGTCGGCCGCTGACACCGACGCGGCGATCGCCCGCGCGCAGACGGCGTTCGAGGAGTGGCGCGACGTGCCCGCCCCGCGCCGCGGCGAGCTGGTGCGCCTGCTGGGCGAGGAGCTGCGCGCGGCGAAGGTCGACCTCGGCGCGCTGGTGACGCTCGAGACGGGCAAGATCGTGTCCGAGGGCTTCGGCGAGGTGCAGGAGATGATCGACATCTGCGACCTCGGCGTCGGTCTCTCGCGACAGCTGTTCGGCCTCACGATCGCGTCCGAGCGCCCCGGGCACCGGATGCTCGAGACGTGGCACCCGCTCGGGCCGGTGGCGGTCATCACGGCGTTCAACTTCCCGGTCGCGGTGTGGAGCTGGAACACCGCGCTGGCACTGGTGTGCGGCGACTCGGTGATCTGGAAGCCGTCGCCGCGCACGCCGCTCACGGCCCTGGCCTGCCAGGCGCTGCTCCGCAAGGCCGGCGAGCGGTTGGGCGGCATCCCGGACGGCCTGCTCGAGGTGATCGTCGGCGGCAACGAGCGCGCCGAGCAGCTGGCCGACGACGTGCGTGTGCCGCTCGTGTCGGCCACTGGCTCCACCGTGATGGGCCGCGCGCTGGCGCCCCGCATCGCGGCGCGGCTGGGCCGCAGTCTGCTCGAGCTGGGCGGCAACAACGCGATGATCGTGACGCCGAGCGCCGACCTCGAGATGGCCGTCCGCGCGATCGCGTTCGCCGCGGTCGGCACGGCCGGCCAGCGCTGCACGACGCTGCGCCGCCTGATCGTGCACGAGGACGTCTACGACGAGCTGATCGGGCGCCTCGAGAAGGCGTACGCGACGGTGCCGGTCGGCGATCCCCGCGACGACGGCACGCTGCTCGGGCCGCTGGTCTCCCACGACTCGTACGACCGCCTACAGGGCGCGCTCGACCGCGCCAGGGCCGATGGTGGCGAGGTGTTCGGCGGCGACCGCGTGCTGGCCGACGAGCATCCCGACGCCTACTACGTGCGCCCGGCCCTGGTGCGCATGCCGGGGCAGACCGGGGTCGTCGAGACCGAGACGTTCGCGCCGCTGCTCTACGCCATGCGCTACCGCGAGCTGGACGACGCGCTGGCGCTGCACAACGGCGTGCCGCAGGGCCTGTCGTCGTGCATCTTCACGAACGACCTGCGCGAGTCGGAGCGGTTCCTGTCGGTGCTCGGCTCCGACTGCGGCATCGCGAACGTCAACATCGGCCCCTCCGGCGCCGAGATCGGCGGTGCGTTCGGCGGCGAGAAGGAGACCGGCGGCGGCCGTGAGTCGGGCTCGGACGCCTGGAAGGCGTACATGCGCCGGCAGACCGCGACGATCAACTACTCGACCGAGCTGCCGCTGGCGCAGGGCGTCCGGTTCGACGTCGGATAGGAGGAACCGGGTCGGCGAGGCAGCGCTCGACCGACCCGGATCGTCTGCCTACCAGGCGGCCGAAGGCTCGACCGGCGTGGCGTACGCGCCGCGCGGGCCGAGGTACTCGTCGCCGCCGAAGCCGAGGATCGGCAGGAAGATGAACGGCAGCAGTCCGACGCCGACGCCGAATGCCGCGCTGCGGCCGAAGCTCTTCGCCAGGTCGAGCCCGAACAGGACGCCGATGGCGATCGCGACGACGAACAGGGGGGCGAAAATGACGGGCAAGGCGTAGGCGAGCATCCACCACTTGGAGCGGCGGATGATCCGCAGCTGCACCGTGATGTTGTAGAAGGGCACGATCGCGGCCCAGCCAGGCTCGTCCGCCTTCGCGAAGACCTTCCACGTCCCGGCCACGGTCGGGACGAAGTACACGAGAAAGAGCACCAGGTAGAGGCCGGTCATGTGAGCTCCTCGATGAGTGGAGGCGACTGCGAGCGCGCTAGATCACATAGACCGGGCGCACTTGTCTCTCACTCATCGTACTCAGGTTAGATCGGTCTGCCGACGCGCAGCTCGGGTGGTCATCTCGGCGAAGTCGGGTGCCTCGTCGCGGCGGCGCGGGTCACGAGCGCGAGAAGGGCAGCGCGGTCGTCAGCCACGAGACGAGCGCCGACGGGTTGCGCGACTGCGTCCAGACGTCGCCCGGGCCGGTGAACTCGAACACGAGGCCCTCACCCGACTTGAGCGTTTGCGCGAGGCCGCTGCCGACCTTCCGCAGCGTCATCTGCACGGTCGGCTCGTAGGCGACCATGTGGCCGGTGTCGAGCACCAGCCGCTCGCCGGGCGCCAGCGCGACCTTCTCGATCGCGCCGAAGCACGCGACGACCACCTCGCCGGAGCCGCCGGCGTGGATCAGGAAGCCGCCCTCGGAGCCCATCAGGTTCTTGAAGCCGCCCCACTTGGTGTCGATCTCCACGGTCGACTCGGAGCACAGATAGGAGCCGCGGGAGATGTTCAGGCCGCGGTCGGGCGTGACAGTGTGCACGGCGACGTCACCCGGCAGGTTCGCGGCGCAATCCACCCAGCCGCCGCCCGGCCCGGCCGTGAAGGTCGTCATGAACAGCGACTCGCCGCCCAGCGCAGCGCGCTTCAGCGAGCTCATCAGCCCGCCCTGCATCTTGGCCTCGAAGGAGATGTCGCCGGACGTGGCGAGCATCGCGCCCGACTCGACGCGAATCGCCTCGTTCGGTGCCAGGGTTGCGCGCGCGACGGCGTACGCCGGGTTGTGCCGGATCGAAATATCCATGGCGGCATCCTAAGCGGACGCCGTTCAGGAGGTTTAGCCGGCCGCCTCGGTGACCGGCTCCGGCCGGTGGGTGCGACCGCCGAACGGGATCCGCGCGACCCACACGTGCGCGGACACGAACAGCACGACGGCGTCCAGCAGGCAGTAGCCGGCGGCGATCGCCGACGGCGGGTTGCCCTGCGACAGGCCGATGCCCGGCACGCTGTCGGCCCAGCGCCAGTTGCCGAACTGCGTGCCGACGATCTCGAGCGCGGTGGTGGCGATGAACGCGCCGGCGTACACGTGCCAGCGTCGCGCGCGCCACAGGCAATACAGCAGCGAGGGCAGCAGGCACAGGCCGACCAGGTCCGGATGCTCCGGCAGCACCAGCGCGCCCAGCACCCACGCGCACACGGCGACCGTGACGAGGCCCGACGTGACGCGGCGGCTGCGGTGCATCGGCCCGAGCTGCGAGAGCCGCAGAGCGAGCAGGTAGATCAGCCCGTGGCCCGGCGGCACGTACAGCGGCAGGTTGCCGAACCGGTAGACGTAGAGGCCCCAGATGATCGAGAACGTGATCTCGAAGGCGGTGGCGACGACGACCACCACGACGAGCTGCCGGCGCTCGTGCCCGTCGACGGCCCAGAACACGGCGGCGAGCAGCGCCCACGTGATCAGCGAGACGACGCTCTGCGCCCAGCGGTCGAAGGTCGCGTCGGCGTACAGCGCCGATGGAATCCAGAGCGCCATGATCAGGATGTAGCCGCCGCGAGAGGCGAGGACGTTCCGGCAGGACTGCAGCACCAGACGTACGATAGACATATGGGGGATTCGGAACCGCTGCCCGACGAGTTCATCCGTTTCGATCGGCGCACCGGGGTTCGGGCAACGACGCAGGAGCTGGTCGAGGACCTCAGGTCCGCGGTCATCGCGCAGGGTGGCGAGGTGTTCGACGGCCTCAAGGTCGTGCACGCCGACGCGACGCGCCGGCGGGTGCTGGCCGAGGCTCCCACGAAGCTCTACGGGCTGCGCCCCGGGCCAGCGACGCTGTACGGCGTCGCCGGTCGCGGCCTCGTCCGGATGCCGGTGCTGGTGCTCGACGTCGAGAACGCGCTGACGACGCTGCACGTCGACGTGGCGCGCGCCGAGCTGGAGGAGCGCCGTGGCCACGAGCGGCTCGGCGTCGGCCTGGCCGTGCGCGGCGAGCCGATCGGACGTGCGATGCCGTTCGCGGGCCAGACGCTGAACGTGTCAGCCGGCGGCGCCCTGGTCGACGTGCCGCTCTCCGAGGGCATGGCCTACCGCACGAGGCTGGCCCTGCCGGGCGCCGAGCTCGTGCTCAGCGCGGTCGTCGTGCGTCAGGTCGGCACCGGCTCGGTGCTGCAGTTCACCGGGCTCTCCGACAGCGCGGAGCGCGCGCTCGCCGGCCAGCTGATCCGCGCCGCCGAGGCTCAGACGACGAGCTGATCGGCCAGCAGCTGCGCGGGGTGCACGGCCCGGCGCGCTGCGAGGTCGGCGATCTGACCGCGGCAGGACGTTCCCTGGGCGACGACGATCGCGCCCGGGTTCGCGGTGACGGCGGGCACGAGCCGGTCGCGCGCCATCGCGACGGACAGGTCGTAGGTCTCGTTGCGGTAGCCGAACGACCCGGCCATGCCGCAGCAGCCGGCGTCGAGCATCTCGACGCGGGCGGCGGGGATGCGGCCGAGCGCCTCGGCGGTGGCGCCCGGCCGCGCCAGCGCCTTCGTGTGACAGTGCGGGTGTACGATCACGGCCGCCTCGAGCGGGTTCAGCCGCGGCGTCTCCCAGCGGTCGAGCGCCTCCTCGAACAGCAGCACGTGGCGCGAGACGGTGCGCGCGTCGTCGTCACCGGGCAGCAGCTTCACGAGCTCGTCGCGGAGCGTGAGGATGCACGACGGCTCGAGGCCGACGATCGGCACGCCGCTGGTGGCGAGCGGCAGTAGCCGGCGCACGTTCTCGACGGCCAGCTGACGCGCCTCGTCGAGCATGCCGGCCGAGATGTACGTGCGGCCGCAGCACACGTTCGGGGCGACGGCGGGGTGGGCGCCGGCGGCGTCCAGGTAGTCGAGCGCGGCGAGGCCGATGTCGGGCTCCAGCCACTGCGTGAACGTGTCGACGAACAGCGCCACGTCGACGCGGCGCGGTCCGTAGCGGCCGTCGGTCAGCTGGCGGAAGGTGCGCGTCGAGAGCTGCGGCAGGCGGCGGCTCCGGTGGATGCCGAGCCGGCGGCGCTGCAGCGCACCGAGCGGCGAGCGCGCAAGCAGGTTGGCGGTGCGGGGCGCACGGGCCAGCCGCGCGAGCGTGACGGGCACCTCGGCGAACGCCCGGTCGCGCGGCGCGATGCCCTCCTCGGCGTGCCGCGCGTCGAGGTGCTGCGCCTTGATCCAGGCCATATCGACACCGGCCGGGCACTCGGTGCGGCAGGCCTTGCACGACACGCAGGTCGCCAGCGCCTCGCCGAGACCGGGATCGTGCATCGGGATCGCCCCCGACAGCGCCTCGCGCAACAGATCGGCGCGGCCGCGGACGGTGAGCAGCTCGTTGCGGGTCACGCGGTACGGCGGGCACATCGTCGCGACCCGGCGCTCGAGGCACGAGCCGATGCCGATGCAGCCGGCCACCTCGAGCTCGAGCGGCGAGCGCTGACGTAGCTGGGTGCGCAGGTTCTCGTCGAGCGGCGGCGCGTCGATGATGCGCCCCGGGTTGAGGATCCCGGTGGGGTCGAAGGCGCGCTTGATGGTGCGGAAGCCCTCCATCAGCGGCTCGCCGAACAGCCGCGGCAGCAGCTCGGAGCGCAGGATCCCGTCGCCGTGCTCGCCCGACAGCGACCCGCCGTTGGCGACCAGCAGGTCGGCGCCGCGCTCGGCCAGACGCCGGAAGCGCGCGCGGTCCTCGGGGTCGGCTAGGTCGAGCAGCGGCCGCACGTGCACGCAGCCGACAGAGGCGTGCCCGTAGATGACGGAGACGGTGCCCTCGTCGCGGAACGCCTCGCGGAGGCCGGCCAGGTAGGCGCCGAGGCGCTCGACCGGCACCGCACCGTCCTCGACGACGGTGGTCGGGCGGCGGCCGCCGCGGACCGAGCGGTTGATGGTGCCCTGCAGGTCGCGGCGGAACCGGATCACCCGCGCGTTGTCCTCGGCACCGTTGACGGCGACGACGCCGGCGACACCGGGGATGGTGGCGGCGGCCATGACGGCTCGTGCGGCCGTCACCTCCTCGACGGTGCCGGAGTGCTCGACGAGCAGCACGGCGTCGGCGCCGGCGGAGATGTCGCGTGCGGCGGGGCTGCCGACGATGGCGCCGGCGTCGACGATCTCGACCGCAGACGGGCTCGAGGACAGCACCGCGAGGTTCGCGTCTCCGATGGCGTCGAGCGAGTCGAGCCGGACGATCGTCCAGGCCCGCAGATCGGGGACGGGATCGAGCTCGACCTCGACCTCGACCACGAGTACGAGGGTGCCCTCGGATCCGCACAGGAAGCGCGCGAGGTTGGGTCGGGCGCCGGCCAGAGCGGGCAGGTTGTAGCCGTCGACGCAGCGCAGGATGCGGGGCCAGCGCGCCTCGATCTCCGACATCAGCGAGTGGTAGACGGCCCGCGCGTCGGCGAACGGCCCGTCGAGGTCGGCCGATGCCGTCTCGCCGACCCACCGTTCGGTGCCGTCGGCGAGCAGGATGCGCAGGCGGCTGATGCGGTGCGACGTGCGGCCGTACACGGCGGAGCGCATGCCGGCGGAGTCGTTGCCGACCATCCCTCCGAGGGTTGCGCGGCTGGCGGTCGCGGTGTCGGGCCCGAAGCAGAGGCCATGCTCTCCGACGGCGGCGTCGAGGTGTGCCTGGACGACGCCGGGCTGCACGCGGGCGAGCCGCGCGTCGGGGTCGATCGAGACGATCTCGTCGAGCCGGGAGACGTCGAGGACGATCCCGGAGCCGATCGCCTGCCCGGCCAGGCTGGTGCCCGCACCGCGCATGGTGAGCGGCGTGCCGGTCTCACGACAGGCCTCGAGCGTGAGCGCGACATCGTCGACCGAGCCCGCGAGGACGACGCCCTGCGGGACGATCCGGTACACGGATGCATCGGTGGCGTACGCGTGGAGGGTGGCCGGATCCGTCCGCGTCTCGCCCTTGAGCTTTCCGGCGAGACGCTCGATTGCCACCCGAGGAGGCTACCGTATCGCCCATGCTCCTCTACGACAATCCGGTTTCCTCCAACGCGCTGAAGGTCAGGTTCCTGCTCGCCGAGCTCGGCCTGGCCTACGACCGGCGCGAGGTTCCGATCCCCCGTCCGCGGCCCGGCTCCTACGTCGCCGTGAACCCGTTCGCGGGCGTCCCGACGCTCGACGACGACGGGTTCGTGCTGACCGAGTCGAACGCGATCCTGCGGTATCTCGCGCTGCGGGAGAAGCGCGAGGACCTCTATCCGGCGGACCCGCGCGGTCACGCGCGGGTGGACGAGCTGCTCGACCGGTTCGCGCTCACGGTGCGGCCGTCGTTCTTCAAGCACGAGGCGGCAGCGCTCGGGTTCAAGTTCGGGGTCGGCTTCGGTGCCGTGCCGAACGACCCGGAGAAGGCGGCCCAGGTCGCGGAGCAGATCGCGCCCCACATCGAGCTGCTGGAGACCGTGTTGTCGGACGGCCCGTACGCGCTGGGCGCGTTCACGATCGCCGACTGCGCGATCGCGCCGGTGCTGTTCCGGACGACGAAGTCGGGCCTCGACCTGTCGGCCTATCCGAAAATCTCGCGGCTCCGCGAGGCGCAACTGGCGCGGCCGGCGTTCGTCGCGGCGGGGCCGGTCACCTAACGCGGATCAGCCGGAGATCTCGCCGCCCAGGATCGGCATCGTCGTGCCGCTGATGTACGAGCTCTGGTCAGAGGCCAGGAACAGCATCGCGTCGGCGATCTCGGTCGGATCCGCGAGGCGGCCGATCGGGACGTTGCCGAGGCCCGCGCGCTGCACCTCCTCGGGCGAGGTGCCGCGGATACGGGCGCGCTCGCTGAAGAACGCCGCCAGCATCGGGGTGTCGACGAGGCCCGGCGCAACCGCGTTCACGCGGATGCCGGCAGCCGCCAGCTCACGCGCCAGCGACTGGACGATCCCCACCACCGCGAACTTCGACGCGCAGTAGGCGGCGAGCTCGGGCGCGCCCTCGATGCCGGCCTGCGACGCGGTGCAGACGATCGCGCCGCCGCCGGTCATGTGCGGCACGGCGTGGCGGATCGACGACAGCAGGCCGACCACGTTCACCTCGAGGCAGAGGCGCAGGAGGTCG
>JBBQFB010000125.1:0-10660 GCA_038321545.1 Gaiellales bacterium | reverse complement strand
CCTGCAGTTCGACGCGTACCACGCCGCGATGATCGGCCGCGATCCGATCGCCGAGATCGAGATGCACTTCGAGCAGGTGCGTCACGTGCAGATCGCCGACTGTCCCGGACGCGGCGAGCGCGGCACGGGGACGATGGACGTGGACGGGTTCCTGGCCGCCCTCGACCGGCTCGGCTGGGACGGCCCCGTCGGGCTCGAGTACCGTCCGTCCGAGGTCGGGACGGTCGTCAGCCTGGCGGCGTGGGGTGCCGGATCCCCGCAGTGAGCGCGCCGACGACGCGCCGCGGCAGCTCCACCACGGCCGGTGCCAGCGCGGCTGTGCGGGGCAGCCAGACGGAGCGCCGGTCCTTCGTCACGGCGCGCACGAGGCCGTTCGCGACGTCCTCGGGGTCGAGGTCGCGCACCATCCCGGTCTTGTAGAGGCGCCCGTACGAGCGGCGGATCGTGTCGGCACTCGTGACCGAGTCGAGCAGCGCGCTGCGCACCGGGCCGACCTCGGCGACGGTTGCGCCGACGCCCTTGATGCCGCGCAGGTCGGCGTTCAGCACCGACGTGAAGTGCGTCAGGCCGGCTTTCGACGCGCCGTAGCTCGCGTAACCCGGAAGCGAGACGACACCGGCCAGCGACGAGACGTTCACGATCCGGCCGCGGCGGCGCGCGATCATGCCGGGCAGCGCCTGCCGCGTCAGCTCCATCGCCGTCAGCAGGTTCAGCTGCATGATCTGCCGGAGCTCCTCCGCCGAGTGCTCCCAGAGCGGCTTCGTGATGTCCATGCCCGCGTTGTTGACGAGGATGTCGATGGGGCCGGCGCGCTCGATCAGCCCCTCGAGCGCCGACGGGTCGGTCAGGTCGGCGGCGATCGCGGTGGCGCCGAGTCTCGCGGCGGCGGCGTGCAATGCGTCGGTCTCGCGCGCCACCAGCACGAGCCGGGCGCCCGCGGCGCCGAACGCCTACGCGGTGGCGAGGCCGATTCCGCGCGAGGCGCCGGTGACGAGGACGAGTGTGTCGCGGATCTCCACGGGCGGAGAGTCTACGAGGTCACGGTGACGAGGCCCAGGACGACCACCGCGAGCAGGGTGCTGGCGACCGCGCCGAGCGCCAGCGGCCGGCCGCCGAGGCGCCGCACCTGGGCGATGTCGATGGTCAGGCCGAGGCCCGCCATCGCGCAGGCCAGCAGCGCCGTGTCGACGTCGACGGCGTGGCCGACGAAGGAGTCCGACAGCGCGCCGGTCGAGCGGATCAGCACGGCCCCGAGAAAGCACGCCACGAACAACGGCACGGGGTTGCCACGCTTGCCGCCCGCGCGGCCCTTGACCACGGCCGTCACGACGATCACCGGCACCAGCAGCACCACGCGAGTCAGCTTGACGATGGTCGCGACGGCCAGCGCGGCCGCCGAGACGCCGCTCGCGGCGCCCACCACCTGCGCCACCTCGTGGACGCTGCCACCGGCCCACAGGCCGAAGTCGTCGTCCGACAGCCCGAGCGCCTTCGTGCCGATCAGCGGCACGGCCAGCATCGCGATCGTCCCGAGGGCCGTCACCGTCGCGAGCGCGAAGCCGGCCTCCTCGTCCTTCGCGTCGGCGACCGGCTCCATCGCGACGACGGCGGCCGCGCCACAGATGCCGCAGCCCGCACCGATCAGCAGCGACAGGGCAGGGGAGACGCCGAGGCGCCTGCCGAACCAGACGGAGAACGGCAGCGTCACCCCGACGGCCGCGACGGCGACCACGACGCCGCGCCAGCCGACGTTGACGATCAGGTCGAGCGAGATCCGCAGGCCGAGCAGTGCGATCCCGACCCGCAGCACCTTCCGCGCCGCGAACCGCGCGCCCGGCGCCAGCACCGCGCGGCCGCCGACGGAGTTCGAGATGACCATACCGAGCAGCAGGGCGGCGACCAGCGCCGACACCCGCGGTTCGGCGTGGCTGATGCCGTACGCGACGAGCGCGATCCCGACCGCGAGGCCGAGGCCGGGCGCGATCGCGCGGGCATCGCCGATCGAAGGCCGGGTCACACCTCGGCCCGAATCCGGCGGAACCTCACGGATGCCGCGGCCTGATCTCGGGATCGGCGGCAGGGGACGGGCCTCCGCGCCCGAAAACCATTCGGACGATGAGCGAGTTCGAACGACGGATCAATGAGGCGCGACGCGCCGGGCGTGAGATTGCCCAATCGGTACAGAGAAGCATCGACCGCAACCGCGAGCGGAAGGTGCCGGCCGACGATTCGCCGTCAGGCGCCGCTGTCGGTGCTGCCGTTGTCCCAGACCCGGAGCTCGAGCCCGGCGTCGACGAGTCGCTCGCGTAGCGACGCTTCCTCGTCGGCGGCCACGGTCGCGACGATGCCACCATCGCCGGGGAACGTCTCGCGCCGCAGACCGGCCGCGACCCGCTCGATCGGCTGCAGGTAGACCGCGCCCAGTCCCAGCGACCGGTACGTGTCGGCGACCACGACCAGGGTGCCGGCAGCACCGTCGATGGTGCCGAGCAGCGTGACGAAGTGGCCCACCGACCAGTCGGCGTCGGGGCCGGCCGAGTCGTCGCCCGAGGCGAGGTAGGCGAGCACCTGCGGCGCGGTCGGATGCGAGCCCCAGTAGGGGCCGGTCGCCGTGTTGGCCGCGAGGAAGACCGGAGATGAGGCCGAGCAGGCGATCTCGAGCACGGCGCGGGTGTTCGCGACGGTGAAGGGGCCGGCGATCGGGATCGCCGTGACCACGCCGGCACCGATCGCGTCGATCGCGCGCACCAGCCCGGCGGCGGCCGTGCCGGATCGCACCTCGTCGGTGATGGGGAAGTCGCAGCGTGCATCGCGACCGGTCTCGCCCTTTGGCAGGCCGCCCTTGTAGCGGCTCGGCGACTGGGTGCTGCCGGCCTGCAGCGCGACGTCCTCCTGGTCGACGTCGAAGCCGGCCAGCTGCAGCGCGAGATGGGCCTGGAAACAGCCGCACAGCTCGTCGACCTGCGGGAGCGCGGTGGTATGGAGCGCGGCGAAGCGATCCGCGCCGGTGACGAACCGGGTGGTGGCGATGCTCATGCGATGGATCGTACGGGAGAAGCAGCGGTCCGGGAACCCGCGCGTAGGATGCGGGTCCCACCGGTATGCAGATCCCGATCCGCCTCACCGTCGCCGTCGCCGTCGCGCTGCTGCTCGCCGGCTGCGGCGGCTCGACCTCGACCACCTCGCAGCCGGAGACGAGCGCCCCGGCGCTCGCGACGCTCGACGTCGTCCGCACGGGCGGCTTCGCGGCCATCCGGCGCGAGCTGCACCTGAAGCCCGGCGACCCGGCGCTGCAGGCCGCGCAGGACGCCCTCGGCGTGCCGCTGCCCGCCAGTTCGGTCTCGACGAATCCGAACGCGGCCGACGCCTACAGCTACTCGGTGACCGCGGTCCTGTCGGACGGCACCACCGCCAGCTGGTCGTTCGAGGAGTCGAAGATCCCGGGCAACCTGCAGGAGCTGAACACGTGGCTGGGGACGCAGTTCTAGCGGGCCGACCGTTGCACGACGCGGCCTCGATGCGCGCGACGGATGCGGCGGCGATCGCGGCCGGCGTGCCGGGCACGCAGCTGATGGCGGCCGCCGGCGAGGCCGTGGCGCTCGTCGTCCGGGTGCGGTATCCGGCCGCTCGGCGCGTGGTCTGCGTCTGTGGCGGTGGCGCCAACGGCGGCGACGGGCTGGTCGCCGCGCGCCGCCTGCGCGAGCTCGGCGTCGACGCATCGTGCCTCGTGGTCGCCTCGAAGCCGTTCCAGGGCGATGCGCTCGACGCGAGCGAGTCGGCGGTCGCGGCGGGCGTGCCCGTCTCCCGCGTCGGAGCCGTCGGCGACGGGCTGCGGGGCGCTGATGTGATCGTCGACGCGCTGCTCGGCACGGGCCGCAGCGGCGAGCCGCACGGCGCCGTCGCCGAGGCGATCCGGGCCATCTCCTCCGCGGGCGTGCCGGTCGTCGCCGTCGACGTCGCGAGCGGCCTCGACGCGTCCACCGGCGAGGTCTCCGAGGTGGCCGTGACCGCCGCCGTGACGGTGACGTTCCACGCGCCGAAGCTCGGCCACATGATCCTTCCCGGCCGCTCGCACACCGGCCTGCTGGTGGTGGTGCCGATTCCGATCCCGGCCGGCGTCGATGTGCCCGCACCGGCGGTGCTGGCCGGAGCTGCCAGCATCGCGGCCCTGCCTGGCCGGCCGGCGTTCGGCTCGAAGTATGACGCCGGCAGCGTGCTGGCCGTGGGCGGGTCGCGCGGGATGACGGGGGCCGTCGTGCTGTGTGCGCGGGCGGCGCTGCGGGCGGGCGCGGGCCTGGTCGTGGCGGCCGTACCTGCCTCGCAGCAAGCGGTCGTCGCCGGCCTCGTGGTAGAGCCCATGACGCTGGCATGCGCCGACGTCGACGGCGGTTTCGCGGCCGCGGCAGCCGAGCAGATCGTCGCGCGAGCCGCCCGTGCGACGGCGGTCTCGGTCGGTCCCGGCTGTGGCCGCAATCCCGGCACGGCCGACCTGATCCGGCAGGTCGTGCCGGAGATCGCCGCGCCGCTGGTGCTCGACGCCGACGGGCTGCACGCCATCGGCACCGACCTCGGGCTGCTCGCCGGGCGCGCGGCCGCGACCGTGATCACACCGCACGCCGGCGAGGCGGCCCGGCTGCTCGGCGTCACCACCGAGCACGTCGCCGCACACCGCCTGGCGAGCGCCCGTACGCTGGCGGAACGGACCGGCGCGGTGTGCGTGCTGAAGGGCGCCGACACCATCATCGCGTCACCCGACGGCCGTCTCGCAGTGCGCGACGGCGACGACCCGCGCCTCGCGACCGCGGGCACCGGCGATGTGCTGTGCGGGACGATCACCGGCCTGCTCGCACGCGGCACGCCCGCGTTCGCGGCCGCTGCCGCAGGCGCCGCGGCGCACCTGGCCGCCGCCCGCTCGATGCCGGCCGGCCGGGCGCTGGTGGCGTCCGACCTGATCGACCGCCTGCCACTGGGCTGAGCGAGCCCGACGAAGGGTCGGGCTATCATGGGCGCGGACCTCGTCGAGCGCCGAACGCTCGCCAGATTGACGGAGGAATGGGTGATCGACGCCGCGGTGCGGGACGTGATGCTGGAGAACCCGGTGACGGTGCCGCCTGAGATGCTCCTGCGCGATCTCGTCGACCTGTTCGTGGCCTCCAAGCTGCAGGGCGTGCCGGTGGTGAGCGCCGAGGGCAAGCTGCTCGGGATCGTCACCGAGGGCGACCTGATCCTGCAGGAGGTGGAGGGCGACATCGACGTGCCGCACTTCGTCCCGTTCCTGGACGGCGCGATCTTCTTCGACAACACCGACCGGTTCGACGAGCAGATCCGCAAGGCGTTCGCGGCCACCGCCGCGGACCTGATGACGGACGAGGTGCGCACCATCGGCCCCGGCGACACGATCCACGATGCCGCGCGCAAGATGGTGCGGCACGATGTCTCGCGCCTGCCCGTGGTCGAGGGCGGTCGCGTGGTCGGCATGCTCTCGCGGTCCCACATCGTGCTCGCGCTCGCCCGGTACGAGTTCCACGACGACCAGGCCTAGAGCCGCCCGTGCGCTCCCTGCTCCGTGTCGACGCCGCCGCGGTGCGCGCGAACGTCGCGCGCCTGCGCGCCGCCCACGGCGGTGACGTGTGGGCCGTGGTGAAGGCCGACGGGTACGGCCACGGGGCGGCCGACGTGGCCCGGGCCGCGCTCGCCGCGGGAGCGATCGGCGTCGGCGTCGCCACGCTCGGCGAGGCGCGGTCGCTGCGGGCGGCCGTCCCGGCGGCGCGCATCATGGTGCTGTCGCCGGTCGCGCCCGGTGACGAGCAGGCAGCCGCAGGGCTGGACGTGGTCTGCTCCACGCCGGGAGCGGTCGAGCGGCTGGCGGCGGTTCCCGGCGCCCGCCTCCACCTGAAGGTCGACACCGGCATGGGCCGGTGGGGCCTGAGCGCCGACGAGGCGCTCGCGGGCGCCGCCGTGGCCGGCGACCGTCTCGCCGGCCTCTGCTCGCACCTCGCGACCTCGGAGGAGCGCGATACGACGTTCGCCGACCAGCAGATCGCCCGCTTCCGGGAGCTCGCCGGCCGGTTTCCGGCCTGCCCCCGACACCTCGCCAACTCCGGCGGTGCGCTGTACCTGGAGGGGGCACGGTTCGACATGGCGCGCTGCGGGATCGCGGTGTACGGCATCTCGCCGCGTGACGAGGATGCGGCCGCCGACGGCCTGACGCCGGTGCTGACCTGGACCAGCGAGGTGCGGATGGTGCGCGCCCTGGCGCCCGGCGAGGCGAGCGGGTACGGACGGCGGATCCGCGCCGAGCGCCCGCTGCGCGTCGCCCACGTGCCGGTCGGGTACGCCGACGGCTTTCCGCGTCCGTCGGCCGGGGCCGCGCAGGTGGTGGTCGGCGGCGTCCCGTGCGCGGTCGGCGCGGTGGCGATGGACCAGCTGGCCGTGATCCTGCCCGACGACCTGCGCGTCACGACCGGCGACGAGGTCACGCTGGTCGGCCGCGGCGCGCCCATCGAGGCGCTCGCCCGGGCCGCCGGCACGATCGGGTACGAGGTCGCCTGCGCGCTCCGCCACCGGCCTGATCGCGGCGACCGCGAGGTGGCCGCGTGACGTTGCAGGACCTTGCCGCACAGGGTCGCGAGGTCGTCGGCGACGAGGGCTGGATCGTCGGCGGCGCCGTCCGCGACCACCTGCTCGGCCGGCGGGTCGACGACTGGGACGTGGTCGTGGCGGGCGATCCAGGCGCCGCGGCTCGCGCACACGCGCGGCGTGCCGGCGGAGCGCCGTTCCCGCTCTCGGAGCGCCACGGTGCCTGGCGCGTCGTCGCTGCGGGCCGGATGGTCGACTTCACCGCGATGCATGGCTCGCTGGCCGACGACCTCGCGCGCCGCGACTTCACCGCCAACGCCGTGGCCGTCGCACTGGCCGACGGTGCCGTGACCGACCCGCACGGCGGTCTCGATGCGATCGACTCCCGCGTGCTGCGCGTCGTCGGTGACGGCGTGTTCCGCGACGATCCGCTGCGCCTGTTGCGGCTGCCGCGGCTCGCGGCCGAGCTCGAGTTCTCGGTCGAGGCGGCGACCGTCGACATCGCGCGGCGGGACGCGCACCTGGCGGCCTCGGCGGCGGGCGAGCGCCAGCTCGCCGAGCTGCAGCGCATCCTCGGTGTGCGCGATCCGGTCGACGCGCTCACGCTGTGCGACGAGCTGGGCGTGCTGAGGGCGGTGCTGCCCGAGGTGGACGCGCTGCACGACGTGGAGCAGTCGGCGTTCCACCACCTCGACGTCTTCCATCACACGCTGCACGTCATCGACGCGGCGGCGGACGTGGCAGCGAACGTGTCCCACTTCTTCCCCGATCCCATCGTCGCTGCGGCCATCGAGGAATCGCTCACGGCGCCGCTCGACGGCACCATGGACGTGCGCGCGGGCCTGCGCTGGGGTGCGCTGCTGCACGACATCGCGAAGCCGTACACGCGCACCGTGATGCCCGATGGCGGCGTCAAGTTCTGGGGGCACGACGAGCGCGGCGTCGCGATGCTGGAGGACATCCTCGGGCGCTTCAACGCCAGCGGTGCACTCCGCGAGCTCGCGACCGTGCTGGTCGGCCACCACCTGATGCTGGGCTTCATGATTCCGGAGCGCCCGCTCGACCGGCGCGCGTTCTACCGCTACGCCGTCGCCACGCGCCCGTTCGCGCTGCCGTCGGTGGTGCTCTCGCTCGGCGACCGCCTCGCCACGCGGGGCTCCCGCACGCGCCAGCGGGGCTTGCGCCGCCACCTGCAGACGGCGCAGGAGCTGGCCGCGGGCATCGTCGCGCTCGGTCCCGTGCCGCCGCGGCTGGTCGCGCCCGCCGACCGGATCGCCGAGCAGATCGGCCTGGCACCCGGCCCGGCGCTCGGCCGGCTGGTGGCGGCGCTGCAGGAGGAGCAGGCGGCGGGCGCGGTCGAGACCGAGGGGCAGGCAGTGGAGTTCGCGCGGTCGTGGCTCGCCTCGTCGGCGTAGACGGCTGCCGCGGCGGCTGGGTGGCCGTCGCCCTGCCCGGCCCGGAGGTCGTTGTGCGGGCGACGTTGCGCGAGGTGCTCGAGGCGTTTCCGGACGCGAATCGCGTCGCGGTCGACATCCCGATCGGCCTGCCGGCCGGCCCCGGCGGCCGCGCGTCCGACCGCGCGGCGAAGACGCTGCTCGGGCGGGCCTCCTCGCGCGTGTTCCCGGCTCCCACCCGCGCGTGCCTCGATGCGCCCAGCTACGCCGCGGCCCGGCGGGTCGAGCCGTCGCTGTCGGCCCAGTCCTACGCGCTCCGCCGCAAGATCCTGGAAGCCGATCGGTTCCGTGACGACCCGCGGGTAGTAGAGGCCCATCCGGAGCTCGCGTTCCTGGCCTTCGCCGGCGAGGCGCTGGTCGCGAAGCGGACGTGGGACGGCCAGATGCGGCGCCGGGCCGTCCTCGCCGAACGGGGCCTCGTGCTGCCCGACGACCTCGGCCCGACCGGCGGCACGGCGGCCGCCGACGACGTGCTCGACGCCGCCGCGTGCGCGCTGGTCGCTGCCGCCGTCGCCGACGACACGGCCGTATGCCTCGGCGACTTGTCCGAGGGCGTTATCTGGATGCCCGCACGAGCCCGGTGACGACGCCGGCGAGCTCGTGCTCGCCGCAGAACACCGCGTCCGGAAACTGCTCCCGCGCACGCTCGACCCGATCCGGGCCGCCGCCCACGAACACCACCGGGATCGCGCGCCGGTACTGCGCGCTCCACAGCCACTGCGCGACGGCGCGGCCGTGGCTCGGCAGCCGCTCGAGCGAGATCGCGAGCACCTCGGGCACGTTGTCGGCGCGCATGCCCTCGCCGGTCGCCCAGTGGACGGTCACCTCGTGGCCCGCCGTGACGAGGCGCCGGGCGACGGCGTGCGCCTCCTCCTCGTCCCAGTGGACGTAGGTGACCCGTGCCATCGGCGACAGGCTACACGGCGTGCGCCGAGCTGCGGATCTCGACGAGCGCGGGTGTGTCGCGCACGGCCAGCGCCGCGACGAGGGCCGGCTCCAGCTCCTCGGCGCGGTCGACGCGGAACCCGCGGCCGCCGCACGACTCGGCGTACGCCGCGAAGTCGGGGTTGACCAGATCGGTCGCCCAGACGGGGCGGATGGCCGAGATCTGCTCGCGCGAGATCTTGCCGAGCTGGTCGTTGTTCAGCAGCACGTGGAGGATCGGCATCTGCTGGGCGACCGCGGTCGTGAAGTCGGCCAGGTACTGGCCGAAGCCGCCATCGCCCGTGACGGCGATCACCTGGCGCTTGCCGCGCGTCGCGGCACTGGCGCCGATCGCGGCCGGGAAGCCGAAGCCGATCGACCCGAGGTAGCCGGACATGAGTACGTCCTGGCGCCCCTTGCAGGCGAAGTAGTGGCCGAACGCGTACGCGTTGTTGCCGACGTCGACCGCGATCACGGCATCGTCGGGAGCCAGCCGGCCGAGCACCTCGAAGATCAGCGCGGGATGCAGGCGTCCGTCGTCGTCCGCCAGCGTGGCGCGGCGTGCCTTCTCGGCGTTCCAGACCGCCTTGCGCTGCGCGATCTCGGCCCGCAGTGCCGGCCGGCGCTGCTGCTCGAGCGCGTCGCCGAGCAGCCCGACGGTACGGCCGATGTCGCCCCACAGCGGGATCTCCACCGGGTGGAACTTGCCGAGCGTCATGCGGTCGGCGTCGACCTGGATGGTTGGCACCCAGGTCGCGATGCCGGTGTGGTTCGAGAACGACGAGCCGAGGACCAGCAGCGCGTCGGCCTTCGCCATGATCGCCGAGCCGATCGGCGTGCCGGAGCGACCGAGCACGCTGCAGGCCAGCGGATGGTCGTCGGGGACGAGGCCCTTCGCCTTGAACGTCGTGATGACCGGCGCGTCGAGCTGCTCGGCCAGCTGCAGCACCGCGTCACGGAAGGGGCGCGCGCCGTTGCCGGCGATGATCACCGGGCGCTCGGCTGCGGCCAGCAGGTCGATTGCGCGTGCGAGCTCGGCAGCGGGCGGTGCGATCTCGGTCGCCGCGATCCGGCCGGCTCGCGGCCGCTCGGGCGGATCCACGCGACCGCGCAGCTCCTGCACCTCGTCGGGCAGGATCAGGTGGGCGACGTCGCGCTGGACGATCGCGTGCTTCATCGCGAGCGCTGCGAGCTCCGTGGCGTTGCCGGCGTGCAGGACGGTCTGCGACCACTCCGAGACCGCCGAGAAGGCCTGTGCGAGCGGCAGCTCCTGGAACGCACCGGGGCCGAGCACCTGGGTCTGCACCTGGCCGGTCAGGGCGACGATCGGCGCGCGGTCGACCTTGGCGTCCCACAGCCCGGTGAGGAGGTTGGTCGCCCCGGGGCCGGCGATCGACAGGCACGCGGCCGGGCGGCCCGTGAGCTTTCCGTACGCGCTCGCGGCGAACGCGGCCGCGCCCTCGTGCCGGATCCCGATGTACGTGAGCGCACCGCGTGCTTCCGCTTCACGCATCGCGTCGGCGAACCCGAGGTTCGAGTGGCCGACCATTCCGAACACGTGCGATACGCCCCACGCGCCCATGGTCTCGACCATGAGATCGGAGATCGTGCGCGCCCGCGAGTGCTCGGGCGCAAGTGCGACGTACACGCCGTCGTCGCGCACCTCCACCGGATGCGAGGCGGGCGCGTCGGTGAAGCCGGGC
>JBBQFB010000124.1:0-10759 GCA_038321545.1 Gaiellales bacterium | reverse complement strand
GAACGGGGCCGGCAAGACGACGACGGTCGAGATCCTCGAGGGCTACCGTGACGCCGACGCGGGCACGATCAGCGTGCTCGGCATGGATCCGGCCACGGGCGGCACCGCCTATCGCGCGCGCATCGGCATCGTGCTGCAGGCCAGCGGCGTCTACCCGTACATGAGCGTGCGCGAGGCGGCCCAGCTGTTCGCCGGCTGGTACCCCAACCCGCGGCCGGTGGCCGACGTGCTCGGGGCCGTCGACCTGACCGACCAGGCGGACGCGCGCGTGCGCAACCTGTCGGGCGGGCAGCGGCGCCGGCTCGACGTGGCGCTGGCGCTGGTCGGCAACCCCGAGCTGCTGTTCCTCGACGAGCCGACCACGGGCTTCGACCCGGGTGCGCGGCGCGGCGCGTGGGAGATGATCGCGGGTCTCGCCGCGGCCGGCACCACCATCCTGCTGACGACCCACTACATGGACGAGGCGCAGGCCCTCGCGAACCGCGTCGCCGTCATGCGCGACGGCGAGATCGTCGCGGTCGGCCCGCCCGCCTCGCTCGGCGCCGGCGGTCGGCCGCAGATCCGCTTCGTGCTGCCGGATGGCGTCGATCCGGCACTGCTCGCCTCGCTGGCCGGCGGCACCATCCTCGCCACCGGCGAGCGGCTCGTGATCGAGGTCGACGAGCCGACGCGGGCGCTGCACATGCTGACCGGCTGGGCGATCGAGCGCGGCATCGGCCTCGACCGGCTCGAGGTCGCGCGGCCGAGCCTCGAGGACGTCTACCTGGCCCTGACGGCGGCCACCCCGTGAGACGCTACCTCCGCCAGGTCAGCGCCGAGCAGCGCGTCTACTGGCGCAACGTCCCGAGCGCCTTCTTCACGTTCTTCCTGCCGATCCTGTTCCTGATCTTCCTCGGCCTGTTCGGCCGCGACCGGATCGTCGACGGTCGTCCGTACGCCGACTTCTTCGTCCCCGGCATGCTCGGGATGGCGGTCGTCATGACCACGTTCGCCGGCCTCGCGATCACGCTCGTGATCCGGCGCGAGCGTGGCATGCTGAAGCGCGTCCGCGGCACTCCCCTGCCACCCCTGGTCTACCTCGGAGCCCTGGTCACGTCGACCGCGCTCGTGCTGGCCCTGGAGGCGCTCGTGGTGTTGTTCTTGGGCGACGTCGCGTTCGGCGTGCCGCTGCCGTCGCACTGGTACGAGATCGTGCTGCTGGTCGCCCTCGGGGCGGCCTCGTTCGCCGGGATCGGCATCGCCGTCACCCGGTTCGTGCCGAACGCCGAGGGCTCCTCGGCGGTGGTGAACGCGATGTACCTGCCCGTGCTGTTTCTGTCCGGCGCCTTCTTTCCCGTGCACGGGTTGCCGAGCTTCCTGCAGTGGTTCGCCGACGCGCTGCCCCTCACGCACCTGCTCGACGCGATGCGCAGCGTGTTCATCGACGGCGGGGTCGGTAGCGATGATCTGGCCGGTCTGTTGGTTGTCGTCGCCTGGGGCGTCGGCGGCGCGGTGGTCGCCCTGCGCACCTTCCGGTGGGAGCCGAGAGGCGGGTGACGTATCCTGCCTCCGTGTTCGTCGGACGCCCACGAGCCGATGGCTGCTGACGCCGCCGTCACCCCGGTCGAGAGCCGCCCGAGCGTGCGCGCCGACTACTGGGAGATGACGAAGCCGAGCATCACCCTGCTCGTGCTCGTCACGTGCGCCGGCGCCATGGTGTGGGCCGCGAACGGCCTGCCCTCCGCCGAGTTGACGATCGCCACCCTCGTCGGTCTGGCCTGCGCCTCCGGCGGCGGCGCGGTGCTGAACCACGTGGTCGATCGCGACATCGACCGGCTGATGGAGCGCACGCGCAACAGGCCGGTCGCGACCGGCCGTGTATCGGTGGCCGCCGCCACCACCTTCGGCCTGGCATTGAACGTGATCGCGGCCGTCGTCCTGCTGACCTTCACGAACCCGCTCACGACGGTGCTGGCCCTGGGCGGCAGCGCGTTCTACGTCGTCATCTACACGATGCTGCTGAAGCGCCGCACGCCGCAGAACATCGTCATCGGCGGCGCCGCGGGAGCCATTCCACCGCTGGCCGGCTGGGCTGCGGTGACCGGCGGGATCGGCCTCGCGCCGCTGATCATGTTCCTGATCATCTTCCTCTGGACGCCGCCCCACTTCTGGGCGCTCGCGATCCTGAAGAAGGACGAGTACGCGCGGGCCGGCGTGCCGATGCTGCCCGCCGTCGCGTCCGAGCGCGAGACTGCCATCCAGATCCTGGTCTATACCGTGATCCTCGCGGCCGTGTCGCTGATCCCCGTGTTCACCGGGCTGCTCGGCGTGCTCTACGCCATCGCCGCGATCGCGCTCGGCGGCCGCTTCATCTTGCTCGCCCGCCGCCTGCTGCGCACGCACTCGGCGCTCGCGGCCCGTGCGACGTTCCTCTACTCGCTGCTCTACCTGGCGTTGCTGTTCGCCGCCATGGGCGCCGACCGCGCCATCGCCGCTATCTAGTCGTCCGCTGGCGCAGCTGTTCGACGAACGTCTTCGGCTGCATCTCGCGGACCTGAGGTAGCAGCGCGAGGTCGGCCTCCCGCTCTTCGAGTAGACCCTCTGTGAGCGCCGCATCGTGGTCGTAGCCCTGCAGCAGCGTGATGCCGTGGTCGGTGGCGCCGACCAGCAGCACGCGGTCGCCGATGTGGACGAGGTGGAGGTTGCGGCCCGGCCCGAGCTGCGTCGTCTCGACGACCTTGACGGTGCCCGACGCGCGTCCGCCCGGCAGCTTGCCGCGCTGCGCGCGCTTCATGCCGGCGTACAGCACGCCGATCACGAGCACGACCAGGATCAGCCCGAGCAGCACGCGGCCGAGGTCGGCCGCGCCGCTGGTCGGGACGGTCGTCGTGGTCGGCCCGCCGTCGGTGAGCGTCGGCAGGTCGCCCTCCTCCACCGCCAGCGCGCCGGGCGCGAGCAGCAGCAGGCCGAGCAGCCCGCAGGTCAGCGCACGCAGCAGTCGCGTCACGCGGCCATCGTCCGGAGCCGGTCGGCGGTCGAGACGACCTCCGTTACGCGGATGCCGAAGTTCTCGTCGATCACGACCACCTCGCCGCGGGCGATGTGCTGGCCGTTCACGAGCACGTCCACCGGCTCGCCGGCGTGGCGCGTGAGGTGGAGGATCGATCCCTGGCCGAGCTCGAGCAGCTCGCGGATCGTGCGCTTCGCCTGGCCCAGCTCGACGGTGATCTGCAGCGGCACGTCGAGCAGCAGGTCGATCTCGGCCTGCTGGTCGATCGGGGCGTGCACCGGCGGCAGCTCGGCGAACGAGACGTCCTCGATCAGCGGCTGGTGGACGACACCGGTGTGCGGCGGCGTGACGGCCGGGCCGGCGCCGACCAGCTCGGCGAGGTCGTCGGGCGACAGCGGCGCGTCGTCGTCGGCGATCTCCTCCTCGGAGACCTCCTCCGCGACGATCGCGTCCTCGATCTGATCGCCTACGGCCTCGGCGGCCTGCTGCGCGATCAGCGCGTCGATCTCGTCAGGGTCGAGTGCGTCTGCCATCAACCGGCCGGCTGTCCCTGGACGGCGAAGCTCGTGAAGAACACCTCGAGCGCGACCGTCTTGCGGGTCTTCTCGTTGATCGCCTTCATGATCTCCTCCTTCGCCTGAGCGCGTCCGTGCTCGTCGGCGAGCTCGGCCGACGAGTGCGAGTTGATCACGTCGATCACGAGGTCGCGGATCTCCGTCCACTCCTCGAGCTTCGGGGCCGCCGCGGCACCTTCGGCGGCTGCGGCCTCGAGCGGGGTCTGGTTGTCGACCATCATCGACACGTCGACCTTCACGAAGTTCAGTCCGCCCGGATCGGACAGGTTCACCAGGAAGGCGTCGCCGAGGGAGACGATCGGGCCCTCGATCCGGTCCTTCAGGCGCTTCGTCTTCGTCTTCGCGTCGAGCTTGAGGGCCTTGGCCTGCGCCTGGACCGGCGTCTCGACCGGGCCACCGCCCGCGAAGAACGTGGTGTACGCGAAGAACCCGCCGCCGGCGAGCATCAGTCCGAGCACTACTGGGAGAAGTTTCTTGATCATGTTCGTATCGCTTTCAGGGCGTATATCGGCAGATCACGGCGTGATCTTAGGAGCGACCGAATCGAACGTCGGCACGGCTCCGGCCGGGGTCGACCCGAGCGGGCCCATGGCCTCCGACTGGGCGCGCTTGAGGTAGTTGATGCGTTGCACCACGACCTCCACGCGACGGTTTCGCGGGCCGCTCCCCGTCTGCGGGTCGTTCTTGATCAGCGGTTGCAGCGAGCCGAAGCCCTCCGACGCGGTGTCGAGGTGGCGCTGGACGCTGAAACCGTGGTCCTCGAGGAAGAACAGGACGGCCTCCGCCCGGTCGCCCGACAGACGCTGGTTGCCGTGCGGATCGTTGCGGAAGGGCACGGCGTCCGTGTGCCCGGCGACACGAATCGGGTTGGTGCCGATGCTGTTCACGACGTGCGCGACCGAGCTCAGCAGCGGGTAGGCCGCCGGCCGGATCGTGGAGGAGCCGAGATCGAACAGGACCTTGTCGGTGACCAGCCGGATCACGAGGCCTTTCGCGTTGATCTGCGTGGAGACCTTGTCGTCGAGCCCGAGCGCGTGGATCTTGGCATCGACTTCCGCCTTGGCCTGCGCGAGGTCGCGCGCCTGTGCGGCTTCGAGACCCTTGGCCTGCACGACGGCCTGCGCCGTCGCCAGCTGCCGCTGCTGGCTCTCCTTCAGCAGCTTGTCGCTGCTGGCCGTGATCGGCTGCGGCGTCGAGTTGATCTCGGACTTGGCCTGCGCCGTCGGGTTGGACGTGCCGACGTTCAGGATCGATGTGCCGCCGCGGTCGAGCGGCCCGGCGAAGCTCTCGCGGAGCGAACGGGCCAGCTCGTCGAACTTGCCCTTGTTCACGACCGCCATCGAGAACAGCACCATGAACAGCGCCATCAGCAGCGTGATCATGTCCGCGTAGGTCAGCAGCCAGCGCTCGTCGGCGTGCTCGTGCGCTCGCTTCCGCGCCATTACGCTGCCTGCCGCTCCGCTTGCCCGCCTCCGGCGTCGCCGCCCTCCTCCTCGAAGTGCTTGCGCTCGTTCGGCTCGAGGAACGTCTTCAGCTTCTCCTCGACGATGCGCGGGTTGTCACCCGCCTGGATCGACAGGATGCCCTCGATCATCATCGTCCGGGCGTCCGCCTCGTGAGTGGACAGCTCCTTGAGCTTGTTCGCGACCGGGAGGTAGCAGAGGTTCGCGGACGCGACACCGAGGAAGGTGGCGATGAACGCCGCCGAGATGGCCGGGCCGAGGGCGCCGGGATTCGACAGGTTTTCGAGCACGTGCACCAGGCCCATCACCGTCCCGATGATGCCGATCGTGGGCGCGAAACCCGAGGCGTGCGTGAACAGCGCGGCGTTCTCGTGGTGCCGGCCGGCCATCGACTCGACGTCGAGGTCGAGGATGTCCTTGACGAGCTCCGGGTCGGTGCCGTCCACGACGAGACGGAGCCCCTTCGAGAGGAACGGATCGTCGACGCCCTGCGCCTCCTCCTCGAGCGCCAGCAGGCCCTCGCGGCGGGCTCGCTCTGCCATCCGGACGAGCGTCTTGATCGCCTCCGGACGGTCCGGCGGGGTGCCGGTCATGGCCTTCAGCCACAGGCTCGGGATCCGCAGCGTCGCCTTCAGCCCGGTCGACGCCATGCAGACGCCGAGCGTGCCGAAGATCACGAGGACGATCGGCGACGGGATGATGAACGCGGCCGGGTTGCCGCCTTCCATGAAGAGCGCTGCGAACACGGCGATGATGCCGAGCAGCAGGCCGATGATGGTTCCAGGATCCACGGTTAGCTAGTCACCCGTTCGGGGTAGTAGTACGCACTTGCGTTCTATCGTCAACGATTGGAAAGAACGTGAGGGCGAGTTTGCGCTAGCCGCTTGAACTCGACGACCAGCGCGGCGATCTCCTCGGGCGTCTCGGAGACGAGCAGCCGGCGGTCGGTGGTGAGCTTGAGCACGGTGTCGGGCGTCGCCTCGACGGTCTCGATCAGGTCGGCGTTGACCCAGATCTCCTTGCGTTCGCGCCCGTGGTGGAGCTTGATCATCGCGTCGTTCTCCTCCCGCCTGATCAGGCGGTCGCGGACATCCGGACGAAGGTGGAGCGTCGCCCGCGCCGCCCGCGCCCGCTCGGCGACGGGCGGGCGCACTCCCGCCGCCAGACCACGGCGACGGGAGTTCGAGAGGGCGACGATGAGCGCGCTGAGCACGTGTTAGCGCTTCAGGTTGACGAGCTCCTGCAGGACCTCGTCGGACGTCGTGATGACGCGCGTGTTGGCCTGGAAGCCGCGCTGCGCGACGATCATGTTGGTGAACTCGAGCGCCAGGTCGACGTTCGACATCTCGAGCGCGCCCGACGCCATCGAGCCGAGGCCCTGCGTGTTCGCATCGCCCCAGAGGACGTTGCCGCCGTTCGTGGCGCCGGTCGGGTCGGTCGCGTCGAAGATGCCGGAGTTCGGCGAGTCCTCGAGGTTGTTCGCGCCGACGCGGGACAGGCCGGCCGGGTTCGGGAACTTGGCGAGCTGGAGCTTGCCGAGGATCTGGCGGCCGTTCAGGTCGTACGACATGACGCCGTTCTGGTCGATCGAGACGCTCGAGGCGCCGTTCGGCAGCTTCAGCGCGCCGAGCGTCGTGCCGAACGTGATCGGCGGCGTCTGCGGCGGCGGCGGGGCCTGCAGGCCGAGCACGAAGTTGCCGTGCTGGTCGGTCAGGTAGCCGTCCTTGTCAACGGTGAAGTTGCCGGCCCGCGTGAACTGCACCTGGCTCGTGGTCTGCACGAGGTCGGTCGAGTCGAGGCCGCTGCCGACCATGAAGTAGCCGTCGCCGTTGAGGCCGATGTCCGACCACTGGCCGGTCGTCTGGAGCGAGCCCTGGGTCATGATCGACCCGATCGAGTTGAGCGTCATGCCGAGGCCGACCTCGGTCGGGCCGGAGCCGCCGATGGTGCCGGGCACGGGTGCGGCGGCGCCGCGCATGACCTGGGCCATCATCGACTCGAAGGCGACGCGCTGGGACTTGTAGCCGACGGTGTTCACGTTCGCGATGTTGTTCGCGGTGACGTCGAGCATGACCTGGTGGTTCCGGAGACCGCCGATGGCGGTGAACATGGAGCGGAGCATTGGTTGGTTCTCCTCGAGGGGCCCGCGCTTCGGGCGGGTCCCTCCGGCGCCCGGACGGCAGTGCCGTCGCGGTCCAGCCGGTAGTCGGTACGGGTTAGGTGATGACGGCCGAGTCGATGTTGGTGAACACGGCCGGGCCGGTCTCGTCGTGCGGCATCGCCGTGACGACGGTGCGGTTGCGGACGGCGACGACCATCGCCACCGAGTCGAGCAGCACGAGCGCCTCACGGCTGCCCTTGGCGGCAGCGGCGTCGACGCCGGACTGGAGGCGGGCCATCTGGCCCGAGTCGAACGACACGCCGCGGCTCTGGAGTCGCGCCTGGGCGTGGGCCGAGAAACGGATCCCGAGCTCGCCGCCGAGGGACTCGGCGAAGCTGGGGCCGTCGGTCGCTTTCGGCGGGACGGCCGAACGCGTGCCCTCGACCGGCGTGAGACCGCCGGCGCGGGAGACGGGAGACAGACGGGGATCCATCTACTCCACCTTCCGGACTGCGCCCGAGGGGACCTGCTCCGCGCCGATCACGAGCAGCGCGCCGCTCGGGCTGGGCTTGACGGCATCCACGACGCCGGTGTGCGCGGCGCCCTTGTCGTCGAGCCACGTGACGGTCCTGCCGATCATCGCCACCGACCCGGCGAAGTCCTGGCCGAGGTTGAGAGCGGTGGTCTGCTTGTTGAGCTTGTTGATGCCCTCGACGTTCGCGAACTGTGCGAGCTGGGAGAGCATCTGCGCCGAGTCGGTCGGCTGCATCGGGTCCTGGTGGGTCATCTGGGCCATCAGGAGCTTCAGGAACGTGTCCTGACCCATCGATCCGCCCGAGTCGATCCGGTCGACCGAGTTGCTGGTGCCGGCCGCGCCGAAGACCGTGCCCGTACTGGTGATCGCGTCTGTCATGTGGTTCACCTCCTCTGAGATGTCGTGCTGGTTGCGTGCGTTTGCCTCGCGCTAGGCGAGCATCCAGACGGCCTGGCCCTCGCGGGCCCGGTCCGTCGGTTCGGGCCTGGCCGCGATCGTCGCGACCCCTTCGATGCGGCCGAACGAGAGCGGCGCGCGGTGGCGGCGGTCGGCCTGGGACTGCGCAGCCCCCTCCCCCGCGTTGCCGGCGCCTTCGCCGGCTACCCGGATGGAGACGGTGTCGAGCTGCATGCCCCGCTCGGAGAGCGAGGAGCGCAGGTCGGACAGCGTTGCCTGGAGCGCGTTCTTGGCGTCTGCCGACTCCGCGATCAGGTGGGCGTGTGCCATGCCGTTGCGGATCTCGAGACGGACGACGACCTCGCCCAGCTCACGCGGCTCGAGCTGCATGCGGATGCGCGCGCCGTCTGCGGCGTGCGACACCTTCAGGCGAGCTGCGAGCCCGTCCGCCAGTCGTTCCACGCGCTCGCGATCCATGATCGCAACCGGTGTCTCGACAAGCGCTTCGGACGTCATCTCACGAGGCGGCGCGGCCTGCACCTGCAGGTCGAGCCGGCCGCCGTGGCCGGTGGTGTTGGGCGAGCCTCCCTCGCGGTGCTCCGCGGTGTCGGCCGGCGCAACGGGCGTGTCCGTGGTCGGCTCCGGCGACGGCTGCACGATCGCTGCCGCGGTGTCGGACGGAGCCTCCGCCGGCGCGATCTTGCCGTCGGTGGAGATGGCCCGGGCGGCTGCCTTCGCGGTCGCCGCAGCCGGCTTCGCCGGTGACGTCACCGCGGCCGCTGCGATCGCGGCCTCGACGATCGCCGGGTCGACGTCGCCGGCGGGCAATGCCGCGGACGACGGCAGCACGATCGCTGCCACCGGGCCGGTCGTTGCCGTCACGACTGGAGCGGTCGTCACGACCGGAGCGGTCGGGACGGCCGGAGCCGTCGCCGCCGCCGGAGCCGCAGCGGGCTGCGGTGCCGGGACGATCGCCTCGGCATCCGCCGGCACGACCGCGTCGGTGATGACGGGCTCGATCGCCGCCCCGTCCGCCTTCGTGCCGCGGTCAGGCCCCGCGATCGGGACGGTCACGGCCGGCATCGGCTGGACGGTGACAAGCACCGGCACGGGCACGGCAAGGGACGCAGCAGCCGCCGTTGCCGCAGGCGTCGCGGCGTCGGCGTCCTTGTCGGACTGCTCGGCCGTCTCGTCCGTGGCGGCGATCGCCGCCGCCGGAGCCGCGTTGGCCCCGTCGGTGATCGCATCGAGCAGCGCGCTGAACTGCGCTGCCACGTCGGTCTCCGCACCGGCCTCGGGTGCTGTCATCGTCGTGGCGACGAGGGCAGCTGCCGCCGGAGCGGCGGTCGGGACGGGTGCGGGTGTGGTGCTGATGGTGGTCTGTTCCATGTGGTTCACCTCCTCTCGTCGTGTGGTGGGTTGCCGTCGCTCACGCGTACCGTCGGGCGCCCGCGAACTGGGCGCGGTAGTACGGCTCGGAGAGGGACGAGATCTTCACGACGTCGCCGGTGTGGGGCGAGTGCAGGAACTTGCCGCCCCCCATGTAGATACCGACGTGGTGGACGTCGCCGTTCTTCTGGAAGAACACGAGATCGCCGGGCTGCATCTGGTTGGCCGGCACCGAGCGCCCGGCCCGGAACTGGTCCTGCGAGACGCGCGGGATCTGCACGCCCTCCTGGGCGTACAGGTACTGGGTGAGGCCGGAGCAGTCGAACCCGCTCGGCTTCGTGCCGCCCCACACGTAGGGCGTCCCGAGGTGCTGGAGACCCTTCTGGACGACCGTCGCGCCGATCGAGCCGCCGCCGGCCAGCGACACCATCCGGCCCGGGTCGATCGACTCGACGCCGAGCGCCGAGGTGCGGCCGGTGCCGCCGGTGGCGCCGCCGAACTCCTGGAAGTAGCCCATCACGCGCGGCACGTAGGCCTGCGTCTCGGCGTATGGCGGAATGCCGCCGTACTTCTGCACGGCGCCCGGGCCCGCGTTGTACGCGGCGATCGCCTTGGAGTAGTCACCGCCGAACCGGTCGAGCTGCTGGCGCAGGTATTTGGCGCCGCCCCGCAGGCTCTGCAGCGGATCGTACGGATCGGTCACGCCGAGCCCGCTCGCGGTGCCCGGCATCAGCTGCATCAGGCCCTGGGCGCCGACCGGCGAGGTGGACCGCGGGTCGAAGCCCGACTCGGCCTTTGCGACGGCCTTGACGAGCGCCGGCGGCACGCCCGCCTCGTCGGCGGCCTGCTTGATCAGGTCGTCGTACTGCGACGGCTCGCCCAGCGAGGTGCCGGTGCCGTACGTGGTCTGGCCGCTGCCCTCGATCGAGGTCTGGCCGTCGAGCACCGATCCGAAGGACTGCGCCGGCGTGGTCGTGACCGGCGGCGCCGGCGCCAGCGCGGCGATCTGCGACTGGATTGCGGAGACGCGTGCGATTGCCTCGGCGACGCTCACGCGGCCGCCTTCCCACGCCGTGCGAGAGCCATCGCGCGGGCGGCGCGCGCCTCGATCACGTCGGTCACCTCGCGCTCCTCGTCCCGCAGCCGCGCGGCCCGGTGCTCGTCGCGGCGGCGCTGCTCCAGCTTGCGCACGCTCTCGAGCGCCTGGCGGGCCTCGACCAGGTCGTCGCGTGCCGCGTCGACGCCGAACGCGGTGTCGCGCAGCGCCATCGCGGCCGTCTCCAGCCCGAGCCGGGCTGCATCGCGGTCGCG
>JBBQFB010000123.1:0-10927 GCA_038321545.1 Gaiellales bacterium | reverse complement strand
GCGGACACGAGCTGCTTCGGCACGAGCTCGTCCTGCGTGGCCGCCAGCTCGGCGAGCGTCCACCAGCGCACTGCGTGGACGTGCTCGGCGTCATCCGGTGCCACATGAAGGTGTGGTCGCGCGTCCACACGCACGGCCCGATGTCGGGATCGAGGAGGCCGATCTCCTCACGCAGCTCGCGCCGGAGCCCGTCGAGGTCGGACTCGCCCGGCTCCATGCCGCCGCCCGGCGTCGTCCAGAAGTCCGTGTCGTCCGGCCGGCGGAAGCGCACCAGCAGCACGCGGTCTGCCGCGTCGATGACGATGGCCCGGACGGCGCGGCGCTCCGCGGGCGGCTCGGTATCGGGAGGCTCGTTCACGCCCGAACCATCGCAGGCAGGGCCGCGGCGCGACCATGTCCGATTTGGTGCCTGGCACCGAATCGGGCACGCGCGTCGTCAATCGTCACGGGTTTTGCGCGAAACGGCGCGGTCCGTGCGTGAGCGGTGCGCCGGCTACGCCGACTTGACGGCGCGCGGACGCTCGGCGCGGGCCGGATCCGCGATCAGCGCCATGTCGGCCTGCGACACCCGCAGGTACGCCATCAGCGTCTGGTAGAGCTTCGTCTCGTTCCGGCGGTGCGCCTTGATGATGGCCGCGACCGCCACCTCGTGAATCTTCACGTACGCCGACGGCGCCAGATTCGGCAGCTCGCGATCGGCGGCGTCGTAGCGGCCGCTGAACAGCGTCTCGACGTACCGGTACACGGCCTCCGTGAACGCGCCGTCGGCACCGTCCTCGGCGATCGCCGCCGCGATCTGCTCCGCATAGGACTGACCGATGTCCTCGGCGTGCGCACCGAGCAGCTCGAGATCGGCCTTGTTCAGGTCGCAGGCACCGACCGGCTCACCCTGTGTGGCGGGGATCAGGTCGTCAGCCATGAGGCCGCCATCGGCGTTTTCCGCCGTCCGCTTGAGACTCGCGTGGACGAACCTACACGGACGTGACGGAAATTACCGAGCCGAGGTTCACGACCCGGCTCGCACGGTGGCCGACGAGGCCCTCGAGCGTGAACGAGAGCACCGCCTCCTCGTCCACCAGATCGTCGTACGCCGTGCCGATCCAGACCCCCAGCGCATAGCTGCCGGTGTGGAGGATCGGCGGCACGCGCATCGTCGCGCGGTAGCGCCCCGGCGCCACGGTGCCAGTCGCCTCCAGCCCGGGGCGCCACGCCTCGTCGATCACCCGCACGCCGTCGCCGCGCGTCAGGAACAGCGCGAGGTCGAGCGCCGGCACCGGCTCGTGCACCGCGAACTCGATCTCCAGCTCGAGCGGCGCCTCACGCCGGAGCGCGCCGCCTCCACCACCCTCGTTGGCGGCGCGCGCCGCCAGCAGCGCCACCGGCCCCGCGGCATCGTCGGCGAACACGCGCTCCGCGGCCGACGCAGCGACCCCATCGAGGTACGCGGCGATCGTCTCCGCCGCCGGGCCGTCGGCGCGGACGCGGCCCTCGTGCAGCCACACGACGCGGCTGCACAGGTGCGAGACGGCGTCCAGGTCGTGCGATACGAACACCACCGTCCGGCCCCCCTCACCGGCCGCCCGCAGCGCGCCGAGACATCGCTGCTGAAACTCCGCGTCGCCGACCGCGAGCACCTCGTCGATCAGCAGGATGTCGGGCTCCAGGTGTGCCGCGACGGCGAACGCCAGCCGCAGGTACTGGCCCGACGCGTACCGCTTCACCGGCGTGTCGAGCAGCGGAGCGACGCCGGCGAACGCGACGATGTCGTCCAGCCGGGCCGACACCTCGCGCCGTCGCAGCCCGTACAGCGCGCCGGCCAGGTAGGCGTTCTCCCGTCCCGTCAGCTCGGGGTGGAAGCCGGCGCCGACCTCGAGCAGCGCCGCCACCCTCCCCCGCGTTCGCGAGACGCCGAGCGTCGGCTCGGTGATGCGCGCGAGGATGCGCAGCAGCGTCGTCTTGCCCGCGCCGTTGGCGCCGATGACCGCGACCGCCTCGCCCGCCGCGACCTGCAGCGAGACGTCGTCCAGCGACAGGATCTCGCGCGGCGCCGGGCGTGCACCGCGCGTGTGCAGGGCCTCGCGGAGGGTCGTCGCCTGGCCCCGCCCGAGCAGGTAGCGCTTCGACAGGTGCTCGGTCTCGATCGCGTTCACGGCCCGTCGCAGCATCGCATTGCCGCTCCTCAGATGATGTCGGCGAACCGGCGCTCGCCCCGTGCGAACACCGCCGCGCCGATCAGCAGCAGCACCGTCGCGACGCCGATCGACGCCATCACCGGCGCGCCCGGCCCGGGCGCGCCGAGCAGCGCGGCGCGCAGCAGGTCGAGCGCCCCGGCCACCGGGTTCAGGTAGTAGACCCAGCGCAGATCGGGGTCGACCAGCGTCGACGGGTACGCGACCGGGCT
The DNA here is from genome assembly GCA_038321545.1 of Gaiellales bacterium. GTDB lineage: Bacteria > Actinomycetota > Thermoleophilia > Gaiellales > F1-60-MAGs149 > VFJZ01. Next base: position 8,526 of record JBBQFB010000123.1, on the reverse strand, counting down.
CGCGAACAGCCACAGCTGCACCAGCAGGCCGATCGCGTGACCCACGTCGCGGTACCGGACGTGGAGCGTGCCGAGCGCGAGCCCGACGCCCAGCGCCGTGGCCGCCAGCAACAGGATGGCGGCCGGCAGGGCGAGGATCGCGATCCCGGGCGCGACGCCGTACCAGGCGCACAGCGGCACCAGCACGACGAGGCCCACTGCGAGGTCGGCGAGTCCCGGCACGAGCGCCGCCAGCGGCGCCGCCAGCCGCGGGAACCACACCTTGGTGACCAGCGTCGCATTGCGCACCAGCGCGCCCGAGCAGGCCTGGAGCGCGCCCGCGAAGTACGTCCAGCCGATCCAGCCCGCGAACGCGAACAGCAGAAACGGCGTGTCCCCGGTGCTGATGCCCGCGAGCCGCGAGAACGCGACCGTGAAGATGATGGCGCCCGACAGCGGCAGCAGTGCCGCCCAGGCCGCGCCGAGGAACGCCTGGCGGTAGCGGACCGTCACGTCCCGGCGCGCGAACGTCGCGATCAGGTGGCGGTAGCGCCACACCTCCGCAACGTCCAGCGCGCGCCAGCCGCGCGTCGGGCGGTTCTCGGTCCACTCGCTCATCCGTCCCATTGTCCGGGACTTGCCGGAGAATGAGACGGATGGCGCCTCCGATCTCCGTCGTGATCCCGCTGCGCCGGGGCGCGCACGTCTCGGCCGAGGTGCGCGCCGGGCTCGAGGCCGACGCCGCCGTGACGGAGGTGCTCGGGATCGAGGACGCGGGCGGCGGGCCGAACGAGGCGCGGCAGCGCGGGTGCGAGCGGGCGACCGGCGACATCGTGCTGCTGCTCGACGCCGACGTGGTGCCCGGCCTCGGGCTGGCGACCGGCCACGCGGCGCACCATGCGGCGCGGGAGGGGCTCGTCGTGGCCGGGCCGATGCCGGTCTCGAGCCCGCGCGGCGCGGCGGCGCGGCTGTACGCCGACGCGTACGCCAAGTGGCTGCGCGACGTCGAGCGGCGCTCCGGCGTGCTGCTGCAGCGGCTGTGGGGCGGCAACGTGTCGCTGCGCCGCGCCGACGCCCTGCGGGTCGGGCTCGACGAGCCCGCCATGCACGGTCTCCGGCACGAGGACCGCGAGCTCGGGCTGCGCCTCGCGGCGGCCGGGCTGACCGGCCTGTTCGATCCCGCGCTGCGCGCCGAGCACCGCTACCAGCGCGACCTGGCGAGCTTCTGCGGCGACTGCCGGGCGGAGGGCGCGGGGCTGGTGGCGCTGCGGCGGTTGCATCCGGAGGTTCCCGCCGTGCCATTGCACGGAGCGCTCCGTGCAATTGCACGACCCGGAACCTCGATGGCCCTGATCGCCGTCCTGCGCCTCGGTGGGCCGCTCGCCGCCGGACGGCTGCTGCGGCGCCTCGAGATCGCCCGCGGCGTGGCGGTAGCCGGTGGCTGAGCGCGTTCCCGTGACGGTGATCGTGCCGACGATCGGACGACCGCAGATGCTCGCCCGGCTGCTGCACTCGCTCGCGGCCGGAGCCGTGCAGCCGGCCGAGGTGCTGGTCTGCGACCAGTCCGGCGTACGCGACACGCGCGCGCTCTGCGACGGCTACGCGCCGCTCACGGCGCGCTGGATCGACGGTGGCGCGCCCGGCATCGCCCGCGCCATGAACACCGGCCTGCGGGCCGCCCACCACGAGCTCGTGCTGATCACCAACGACGACATCACAGTCGCCCCCGACTGGGTCGAGCGCGCCCACGCCTACCTGGTGGCCGACACAGCGTCGCTCGTCACGGGCCGCGTGCTGGCCGGCGGCGACGACCCGAGCCGCGTGCCGTCGACGATGCTCTACGCACACCCGCGCGACTTCACGAAGCCGCAGCCGTGGGGCCTCTTCCCCGGCAACGCCGGCGGCGCGCGGACGCCGCTGCTCGAGCTCGGCGGGTTCGACGAGCGGGACGCGTTCGGCGTCGCCGCCGAGGACAACGACCTCGCCTGGCGCTGGCTCCGCACCGGCCGGTCGATCCGGTACCGGCCCGAGCTGATCGTGTGGCATCACGACTGGCGCAGTGACGCCGAGATCGTTGCCCGCTACGTTGAGTACGGGCGGGGTCAGGGAGCGCTGTACGCGAAGCACCTCCGCTCGGGCGACCTCCGCATCGCGCCGTGGCTCGTCCGCGACGTGGCGCGGGGCCTCCGCGCCCAGGCAGGTCGGTACATCAAGCGGCGAGCGCCGCACACAGACTGGCGGCAGGGACTCTTCCCCGGCGTCCTCGTGGGGTTCGCGCACGGCGCGACTCCGCATCCACCCAAGAGCAGCCCGTAAACGCTGCACGACGAGATAGGCAGGCTCGCGCACGATGAGAAGACTGCGACGGATCGCGGCCGTGGCCGCGGTCACCCTGACCGCGCTGCCGGCCGCCGCGAGTGCGGCCGTGACGTGCCCGGTTCAGCCTCCGCTGAACGCGTGGGCCGGCTCGCCGAAGACGCTCACGATCGCACCGTGCACGGGCACCAACGGCCCTGTCGCGTACACCGTGGTCTCGGTGGTTCCCGCGATCGGGACCGCGACGGCGCCTGCCGCGAGCGGCAGCTTCGTGTTCACCGGGAGCTTCGTGCAGGCAGGCGATCCGCTTGGCGATGTGACCCTGAACCTCAGCGCGGTCGACGCCGACGCGGCGCCGCTCCCGTTTAGCGTCCCGATCAGCATCAATGCAGCCCCCGAGCTGAGCACGACGTTCACGGGGAAGGACCTCCAGCCCGACACGACGCTCGCGCCGCCGGACAACCGGCCCACCTTCGACGTCTTCTACAAGACGCCGGTGACCACCACCGCGACGCTCACGGACCCGACGCCCGGCACGCCGCTCGCGGCGTTCACCGTGCGCCTCCACAGCGAGCTGAACACGGTCAAGACAGCTCCGACCAACGCCGCCGGCAAGGCGGTCATCAAGTTCACACCGCTCGTGACTGAGGCCTACGACTTCGGGGTCCCGGCGCTGCCGGGCACCTTCCTCAACGGCTACGTGTTCTGGGTGGCGCCGGACTGGAAGGTCGCAAAGACGTTCCCGGTGAAGCACAAGAAGTACGTCATCAGCGGGCGCCTGCTGGCTTCGAAGTCGGCCCGCACGAAGGGCAGCTCGATCGCGTTCCAGCGGCTCAAGGGCAAGAAGTGGATAACCGTGATCCGAAAGGTGCCGATCTCCACGTCGCTGACCTTCACGGTGAAGGTGTCGCGATCGGCCTTCTCCGGCAAGACCGTGCGGTTCGTCTACACCTCGAAGACCGTCGACTACATCGGCTCGAGCTTCCGCTTCACGATCAAGCCGAAGGTCAAGGCGCACGTCACGTCACGGACGGCCGCGGCATCGTTCACCGCGGCCAGCCGCGGGTTGCACCGCTAGCGAGCGAACAGGATCCGCAGGGCCGCGACCGTCTGCGAGCGGTCGAGGCCCGCTGGATCGGCCGGCGACTCGGCGCCGTCGTGCAGCAGCACCACGATGTCGGGGCCGAGGTGCCGCAGCTTGCCGGCCAACGCGGTCGCCTCGGCGTCCGGCGCCCAGTCCTCGGGGTCGAGATCCCAGTGCTCGTGCTCCATCCGCAGCGCGGCGAGCGCGATCCGGCCGGAGATGCCGAGCCGCCCGAACGGCGCCCGGAACCGCGGCACCGGACCGCCGAGCGCCTGCTCCACCGCCTTCCGGCCCGCCCGGATGGTCGAGATCGCGGAGAGCGGATCGAGCTTCGACAGGTCGGGGTGCGTCATCGTGTGCGACCCGACGGCGTGGCCCTCGGCAGCGATGCGCCGGATTAGCTCCGGCCACGCCAGCGCCCGCCGGCCGACGCAGAAGAACGTCGCCTTCCGGTCAGCCTCGGCGAGCACGTCGAGCACCTGTGGCGTGAACCGCGGGTCGGGCCCGTCGTCGAACGTCAGGATCACCGGGCGGCGCCTACCGCGCGACGAAGTCGACGATCACGGGACACGACTCGAGCTCGGCCGCCTCGCGGATCCGGTTCTCGAGGTAGTACGCGTAGTCGGCCGTGATCAGCTTGCGGTCGTTCACGGTGATGCGGAACCGGGGCGGCCGCGTCTGCACCTGGGCGCCGTACAGCAGCTTCAGGCGGCGGCGCTTGATCAGCGGCGCCTGCTGGCGCTCGGCCGCCTCCTTCAGCAGGCGGTTCAGCTCGCCGGTGCCGAGACGGCTCGTGTAGTGCCCGTAGACGTCCTCGATCGTGCGCAGCACGCGCTCGACGCCGCGGCCCGTGACGGCGCTCGACGTGATCACGACCGGGCGCTGGCGCAGCTTGATCTGCAGGCGCTCGCGCAGGTCGTCGAGGTCGACCTCCTGGATGTCCCACTTCGAGATCACGACGATCGTCGCGCAACCCGCCTTGCGGGCCTCGTCGGCGACGTGCAGGTCCTGATCGGTCAGCCCCTCCTGGGCGTCGACCAGCACCAGCGCGATATCGGCGTGCTGCGCCGCGTGCAGGGCGCGCACCTCGGACCAGTACTCGACCTGCTGGCGGTGCTTGCGCATGCGGCGCAGACCCGCGGTGTCGATCAGCCGGAACGTCGTCTCGCCGATGGTCAGCCGCGTGTCGAACGAGTCGCGCGTCGTACCGGGGATGTCCGACACGATCGCCCGCGGCTGGCCGCACATGGCATTGAAGAGGCTCGACTTGCCGACGTTCGGCCGGCCTAGGATGACGACGCCGATCTCGTCGGACACGCGCACGTCGCGCGCCGCGCCCTCGATGGCCGCCAGCCGCGCGACCATGTGGTCGAGCAGGTCGCCCGAGTTGGTGCCCTGGATGGCCGAGATGGGAAACGGATCGCCCAGCCCGAGCTCGTACAGGGGCGCCGAGACGATCATCTCCCGCTTCGGGTTGTCGGCCTTGTTCGCGACCAGGATCACGGGCGTCTTCGAGCGGCGGATGATCTCGGCCACCTCGTGGTCGCCCGCGGTGACGCCGGTCTGCACGTCGACGACGAACAGGATCAGGTCAGCCTCGGCGAGCGCGATCCGCGCCTGCTGCGTGATCTGCTTCCCGATGGTGCCCTCGGCCTCGATGTCGATGCCGCCGGTGTCGATCAGCTGCATGATCACGCCGTTCCACTCGAGCTCCATCTCCTTGCGGTCGCGCGTCACCCCCGGCTCCTGGTGCACCACGGTCTCGCGGCGGCCGAGCAGCCGGTTCACGAGCGTCGACTTGCCGACGTTCGGGTAGCCGATCACGGCCACGCTGCCGGCAATGCGGCGCAGGCCCTCGTCGTCGGACTCGGGGACGTCGCGTCCTCGCTGGCTTCTGGCGCGCGGTGGCTCGCGGCGCCGATCGTCTTCCTCGGTCATGCCGGGACCTCCACGGTGGATCGGGAAACAGGCGGTACCGCGTCACGCGGGAACCCTGCCTGTTGCGCGGCGGCGAGGAAATCGCGCAGTCCGCGCAGCTCTTCCTCGACGGCCTGAGCAATGGCACGGTACGCCTTCGCGCCCCTTCCGACGCCAGACACGTCGATCGGCGTGCCCCACGCGACGGCTGCGGGGTGGAACGGATTGCGCCCGTGGCGGTCGGTTCCGATGATGCAGGCGGGGATGATCACGGCCTTCTCGAGCACCGCGCACAGCGCCACGCCGGTGCGGGCGGCGCCAATCTCGTCGTTCGTCTGGCGGGTGCCCTCGACGAAGATTCCGAGCAGGTTGCCGCTGCGCAGCACCGCGCGCGCGTTGTTGATCGTCTCGCGATCGGCCTTGCCGCGGTCGACCGGGAACGCGCCCGTGTGCGGGATGACGCGGCGCAGCACCGGCACGCGCCACAGCTCGATCTTCGCCATGTAGCGGATCGACCGCGGGCAGGCCATGCCGAGCACGATCGGATCGTCGCCCGCGATGTGGTTGGAGGCGATCACCGCTGCGCCATTCGGGATCCGGTCCTGGCCGTACACGCGGAGGCGCATCATCGGCGCGAACCACGCCTGGATGATCACGCGCGCGAGCTTCCACATGTGTTCCGGCGGCATGAACCGGAAGTCGTCGCCCGGGGCGCCCGTGCTCATGCCCGCTCCTCCACCAGCCGCGCCAGATCGGTCACGACGGCCTCGATGGACAGCTGCGACGTGTCGACGCGGACGGCGTCGTCCGCCACCTTCGTCTGCGCGCTGTCGGCCCGGTCGCGCACCAGCGCGTGCTCGGTGCCGCGGCGTCGTGCGCGGATCTCCGGAGCGGCGTCGAGCCACACCTTCAGCTCGGCCTGCGGCCACACGACCTCGCCGATGTCGCGCCCCTCGGCCACGGCGTCGCCGAGCGCCAGGAACGACCGCTGCGCCTCTCGCATGGCCTGCCGGACAACCGGGTTCTGGGCCACCGCGGACACGGCCGCGTCCACCTCGCGCGACCGCAGCCGCGAGTCGCCCTCGTAGACGCGCCAGGCCCCCGAGCTCGCGGCCTCGACCGGATCGGCACCGTCCAGCAGCACGCACAGCGTCACGGCCCGGTACATCGCGCCGGTATCGAGGTAGCGGTAGCCGATCCGCTGCGCCAGCCGGCGCGCGACGGTCGACTTGCCGGCCCCGGCGGGTCCGTCGATGGTGACCACCATCTACTCGCGCTCCGCGACGGCCGCCTCGAGGGCCCGCAGGATGTCGCGGAAGCCGGGGAACGACACGTCGATGCACTCGGGGTCCTTCACGCGCACGCCCTGCTCGGAGTAGAGCCCGGCGACCGCGGCCATCATCGCGATCCGGTGGTCGCCGTGCGGCTCCACCACGCCGCCGCGGATGCGCGCCGGCACGCCGCGGATGCGCCAGCCGTCGGCGAACGACTCGACGTGGGCACCGACCGCGTTGAGCGCCTCCTCGACGGTCGCGATCCGGTCGGACTCCTTCTTGCGGAGGTCCTCGGCGCCCGTCACGACGGTCGTGCCGCGCGCGCGGGCCGCGGCGAGCGCGATCAGCGGCAGCTCGTCGATCAGCGACGGGACGATCTCGGGCTCCACCTCGGTCGCGGACAGCTCGGCGTGGCGCACCTCGATGTCGGCGACCGGCTCGCCCGCCGCCGTCGTGCGACGGTTGAAGAGGCCGATCCGCGCGCCCATCCGCTCCAGCACGGTGAGGATCCCGGCCCGGCCCGGGTTGACGCCGACGCCGCGCAGGAACAGGTGCGACTCGGGCACCAGCGTCGCCGCCACGATGAAGAACGCGGCCGACGAGATGTCGCCCGGCACCTCGATCTCCTGCAGGCGCAGCGCCTGGGCCGGGCGCACGGTGACGGCGCCGATGTGGCGGATCACGCGGGCGCCGGCTGCGCGCAGCATGCGCTCGGTGTGGTCGCGCGTGGCGAGCGGCTCGACGACGGTCGTCTCGCCCTCCGCCAGCAGCCCGGCCAGCAGCAGGCACGACTTCACCTGGGCCGAGGCGACCGGCAGCTCGTAGGTGATGCCCGTCAGCTGGTTGCCGCCGTCGATGGTGATCGGCGCGCATCCGTTGGTAGAGGCGATCACCGCGCCCATCCGGCCGAGCGGGAGCGCGCTCCGGTCGACCGGGCGGCGACGAATCGACTCGTCGCCGTCCAGCGTGTACGTGCCTTCCGGCTGGCCCGCCAGCAGTCCCGGCAACAGGCGCAGCAGCGTCCCGGAGTTCTTCACGTCGATCACGCCGGGCGGCTCTTCCAGCCCGCGCAGGCCGACGCCGTGGACGACCAGCTCGGTGGGCGAGATCTCGTCCACCTGCACGCCCAGGGCGCGCACGGCGCCGAGGGTGGCGTACGTGTCGGCGCTGCCGCCGAAGCCCCGCACGCGCACCGGACCCTCGCAGACGGCGCCGACCAGCAGCGACCGGTGCGAGACCGACTTGTCGCCGTTCACGCTGATCTCGCCGGCCAGCGGGCCGGTGCCCTCGACGAGCCACTCGGTCATGACGCTCCCGGATCGAGCCGCGTCGCGATGGCGCCGTAGCCCTGCTCGTCCAGCGTGGCGACCGCGCGCTCGGCGGCATCGGTGCCGGCGACCGTGATCTCGGCCGTGCCGCCCTGCTCGGGCGAGATGTGGTGCAGCACGAAGTCCTCGATGTTGACCCGCGCGGCGCCGAGCGCCTGCGCGATGCCGCTGATCGCGCCCGGCCGGTCCGGCACGTGGACGCGGACGACGTGGAGGTCGCCCTGGACGCCCTCGAACGCGGCCTCCAGAGTTCGCTTGCGGGCGCCCGCGGCCTCGCCGATGAACCGCGCGAGGTACCCGGCGTCACCCTGTTCGAGGGCGCCGATGACGCCGTCCAGACGCCGCCGGTGCTCGTGCGCGGCCGCCAGCAGCGCCTCGCGGTTGTCGAGGAAGATGTCGATCCAGATGCGCGGGTTGGCGCCGGCCACGCGCGTCATGTCACGGAACGAGCCGCCGGCCGCGGCGAGCGGGTCGTGGCCGTCGATGGTGCCCGCGCCGGCCTGCGACGCGAGCAGGTGCGCGACGACGTGCGGCAGGTGGCTCGTGAGCGCCACCAGGCGGTCGTGGGCGCCGGGGTCGATCGCGACCGGGCGGGCGCCGATGGCGGTCACCATGCCGTGGACCTGGG